>JAFTNJ010000018.1 GCA_017451915.1 Clostridia bacterium | reverse complement strand
GTTGCGAGAACTCCTACGTAACCGGCTTCTCCGCATTCCTGACCGCAGGTACCCACACCATTAAGATGTACGTAACCGAGGATATGTCCTCTACCTTCCACTTCCGTAACATTTACCTGCTGGCGCAGGCTCCCGAGACCACCTACACCTACAATGACAGCAATTTCACCGCCGAGCTGCCCGCAGCATTTGCCGGTGACAATGTGATCAAGGTAGATATCAAGGCTCCCGATGCCAACAGCGAGATCGTAGAAGTAAACGCTACCCAGTACAAGCTGATCAACTTTGTTGATCCCGGCACGGTATCGGCTCACGGTATTACCGCATACGATCCCTCCGGCACGGGTCTGTACCACTACTACGTAGATCCCGGCGCATCCCAGTTCAAGGATGAGAACGGCAACGGCCCCGACTGGTACTCCGCTTACATTCGTTGGAGCGTTGAGATTCCTGCTGACGGCACCTACGCTGTATGCTTCCAGTTCCGTCTGAAGAACAACGCACACCGCTACACCATGCTTGAGATCGACAACGCTCAGGTGAAGGATATGATCCTCATGGATTATGAGATCGCCGGCGACGTGAGCACTCTGAAGGATTCCCTGGAGAACTCCTACCTGACCGGTCTGCAGCTGGATCTGACCGCAGGCACTCACACCTTTACCTTCCGTATTCCCCAGACCGACGTTGGTTCTTGGCACTTCCGTAACATCTACCTGGTAAAGGTTGCTTGATTCTCCCCGAGCGCAAATAAAATAAACTGAAACAGAACGTTTTTTTACAATGATTCTGTGCCCGAGCGGGGTTTTTCCCGCTCGGGCTTTCATGGGAAAATAAAAAGACAAGGTTTCCTGTAAAAAAACGCAGGACGCTTTGTCTTTTTATTTTGTCAATATCTTTGCAATGTAGAAAGGAACAACTATGTTATATCCAAAGAACAAAAGTCAGCGGCTGGAGGACGAGCTGTTCCGCTCTCCCACGTCCGAGTACCGCGGAACCCCCTTCTGGGCCTGGAATGCGCACCCCGATAAGGAGGAGCTTTGCCGACAGATCGAGGTCTTTCGTCAAATGGGATTCGGCGGTTTTCATATGCACGTGCGCAGCGGCATGGATCAAAAGTATCTGAGCCCTGAATTTTTTGATTGTATCCGAACCTGCGTTGCGGCGGCCAAGGAAAAGAATATGCTGGCCTGGCTCTACGACGAGGACCGTTGGCCCTCGGGAGCGGTGGGCGGACTTTTGACCAAGGATCCTGCCAACCGTCAGCACTTTTTGTTGTTTACCGGCACCCCCTACTGCGGAAAGACCTACAAGCGTCCCCTGACCGCCAGTGGCTCCAACTGGGCCGAGCGTACCGAAAACGGCGTGCTTCTGGCCTGCTATGACGTGGAGCTGGACGATGACGGATGTTTGAAAAGCTACCGCCGCATTGGGGAGAACGAGGAGGCCAAGGGCAAAAAGTGGTACGCCTACGCCGAAACGCCCTCGCCCAACCCCTGGTACAACGGCCAGACCTATGCCGACCTGCTCAATCCCAAGGTGACCGAGCAGTTTGTTTCCATGACCCACGCAAAATACAAGGAGGAGCTGGGCGGCGCCTTTGATAACAGCGTGGTTCCCGCCATCTTCACCGACGAGCCCCAGATGGCGCAAAAGCGTCCTCTGCCCGAGGCCTTTGCTCTGGACGCCGAGGCGGTCCTGCCCTGGTCCATGGGCATGGAGGAGGATTTCCTCAAGGAGGAGGGGGTGGATATGTTCGAGCGTATGCCCGAGCTGTTCTGGAACCTGAAGGACAACCGTCCCTCCGAGCTTCGTTGGCGCTTCCACAATTACATCACCGAGCGTTTCGTGCGGTCCTTTGCCGACGTTTGCGGTGCTTGGTGCGAGGAGAACGGTCTGCCCTTGACCGGCCACGTCATGCGGGAGCCCACTCTGGCCTCCCAGACGGGAGCTACCGGCGAGACCATGCGCTCCTACCGCTCCTTTACCATTCCCGGCATTGATATGCTTCGGAACAGCTACGAATATACCACGGCCAAGCAGTGCCAATCGGCGGTGCGCCAGTACGGACGGGAGGGCATGACCTCCGAGCTTTACGGTTGCACCGGCTGGAACTACGATTTTGCCGGCTACAAGCGGCAGGGCGACTGGCAGGCCGCTCTGGGGGTTACGGTGCGCGTTCCTCACCTGTCCTTCCTTTCCATGGGAGGCGAGGCAAAGCGCGATTATCCCGCATCCATCAATTATCAATCCCCCTGGTGGAAGGATTTTGCCGCCGTGGAGGATCACTTTGCCCGTCTTGCTACCGCTTTGACCCGCGGCAAGGCGTTGTCCCGCGTTGCCGTCATTCATCCCATTGAGAGTTATTGGCTCAACTACGGCCCCGAAAAGGAATCGGCCGAGAGCAAGGCGCGCTTGGACGAGGCCTTCCAAAAGCTGACCGAGTGGTTGCTCTTTGGCGGCATGGACTTCGATTTTATCAGCGAGGCACTTTTGCCCGATCTTTGCCCCGAGGGCTCGGCGCCCTTGCAGGTGGGCAAGATGGCCTACGACGCCGTCATCGTTCCTCCGCTTTTGACCCTCCGCGATACCACCGTGGCGCGTCTGCGTGCCTTTGTAAAGGCCGGCGGTAAGCTGATCTTTACCTCCGAGCCGCCTCCTTACCTCAACGCCGTTCCCTCCTTTGAGATCGCCGACGTCTACGACGCGGCGGACGTGGTCGCTTTCGAGAAAGACGCCATTCTGGCACAGCTGGAGGACTACCGCGAGATCTCGATTGAGGAGTGCGGCCAAGGCGAAAGCAACGATCTGCTGTTCAACCTTCGCGCCGACGGAGACTGCAGATGGCTCTTCCTTGCCCAGGGCAGACGTCAGCGTTACGAGGGCGAAAAGCTCTTCCGCATTACCCTCAACGGACGCTACGAGGCCGAGGAATACGATACCGAGAAGGGAACCCACAAGCCCTTTGCGGTCTGCTACTGCAACGGCAAAACCACCTTCCTGCGTGCGATGCACGACTGTGATTCGCTCCTGCTCTGTCTGAAGGAGATCAAGGCAGGGAAGAAGACCCTTTTGAACCGTTCCTTTGATTATACCACCGACGAGCCCAACGTCCTGCTTCTGGATGCCGCCGAGTACGCTTTGGACGATGCCCCCTATCAGGCACGCACCGAGCTGCTCCGCGCCGATAACCTTTGCCGCGCCGAGCTGGGATATCTTTCCCGGGAGTCTGCCATCGTGCAGCCTTGGGTCTACGGCAAGGAGAAGATGACCCATCGGATCCGTTTGCGCTTTGCCGTAGAGAGTGAGATCGAGGGCATCTGTCCCACGATTGCCGCCGAGCTAACGGCGGACAGTACTCTGTGCTGGAATGGGGAAGAAGTTCCCATGAATCCCGACGGTTGGTACGTGGATCGCGCCATCGTTACGGTGCCTCTGCCCAAGCTGAAGAAGGGAACCAATATTTTGGAGGTGACCCTTCCCTTTGGAAAGACCTCCAATACCGAGTGGTTCTATCTTTTGGGCGAGTTTGGCGTGCGCGTGGAGGGCGACTCCGCCGTGCTGACCCCCAAGCCCGCTACGCTGACCTGCGGCGATCTGGCCGCCCAGGGATATCCCTTCTATGGCGGAAAGATCTGCTACCGCACCGAGATTGAGACCAAGGGCGGCGACGTCACCCTGACCTTCCCCTCCTTTGGAGGAACCTTTGTGCGCGTATGGGTGGACGGTACCGACCGCGGCCTGGCTTCCTATCCGCCTCATCAGGTAATGCTGCAGGGGCTGGAGAAGGGCACGCACACCCTTTCCATGGAGCTTTGCGTACCCCGTACCAACTCCTTTGGACCCGTGCATTTTGCCGAGGGCGCCGGCTCTTACCTGTCTCCCAATACCTATCGTACTCTGGATGAGAAATGGACCGATGCCTACGCGCTGGCTTCCCAGGGATTGCTGGAAGCTCCCGTTTTGGCAGAAATTTAATACGAACCCACAAGGGGCGGACGTTGTTCGCCCCTTTTTTGTCGGTTGGATGTAATTTTTTTTTCAAATTATGCAACCAAAGGTTGACAATTCCCGTACGGGTATGATAAAATAAGGATGCATCCCGCAGATCGCCGCTACGGCGACCCGGGAAAAAAACGAAAAGGAGAATACATATGAGAAACCAATCTTTGGGCGTTAAGAGTCTGGTGCTGGCACTGGTACTTGCCATGCTGGTCAGCGTGTTTGCGGCGTGTACCACTCCCCAGCAGGGTGGTAACAGTACCACCGAGGGCGGAGCCGATGTTGCTACCACGGTTGCCACCGAGAACACCGACGAGAACGGCCTGTACTACGACAATCTTCCCGCGGATTTGAACTTTAACCGTACTGTTCGAATCCTGGGCTGTAACCAGTACAAGCATCAGTTCTGGATGGAGAGCGCCGAATCCGCCACGAACCCCGTGGATCTTGCGATCTACGAGCGCAACGCAACGGTGGAGGAGCGTCTGGGCATCGAATTCGAGTGGGAATTCGTCAACGGTGACTGGGGCAGCCGGGAAAAATACCTGACCGCTATGCAGACCGCATCCGACGGAGGCACCCCTCACGATGGCCTGATCGCCTATAACCTGGTTCCCCCCGTGGTTGCCGTGCGTGGCTACGCGGCCAATCTGTACGGAACCGAGTATCTGGATCTGACCGGCCCCTGGTGGCCCAGCGTGTACCTGGAGGAAATGCTGGTAAACGATCAGATCTACTGCCTGGTGGAGAACAACGACATCGGTCTGCTTCGCAACATCATGGCAATGTTCTTTAACAACGAGATGCTGGAGGCCAGAGGCATGGAGTCTCCCTACGATCTGGTTGCAAAGAACGAGTGGACGGTAGGGACCCTTTCCGAGATGATCAAGGAAACCTACGAGGATTTTGACAATGACCAGAAGGTCAGCGCGGGCGACATTTTCGGATGCTCCACCGCAACCAACGCAAAGATGGACTGCTGGTTCTTCAGCCTTGGCTATCAGTACGCTACCGTACGTGAGGGCCAGGTGGTATCTCTTCTCGGTGAGCCCGAAATGAACGATTATCTGGCTACCATGATCAAGTTCCTGGATACCGATGACGTTTATCAGTACGATGCCGAGCAGTGCAAGATGTTTATGGAGGAGCGCGCATACTTCTACGTCAGCGGCATCTTTATGTCCGAGTCCATCAAGAGAGGTAACCTGGAGATCAACTTTGGTGTAGTCCCCATGCCCAAGGAGACCTCCGAGCAGGAAGACTACTACACCATGGTGCACAATACCCACGATGCCTGGTGCGTTCCCTACAACGTTAAGGATCTGGATTGCTCCTCCGCGGTGATGGAGGCCATGGCATCCGAGTCCTACCGCCAGATCGGTCCCCTCTACTTTGAGACCTATCTGAAGCTTCGCTACGCTCCCGACGAAAGACTGGCCGATATGTACGACCTGATCCGCGAGAGTGTAACCTTTGATTTCATCTATCTCTTCTCTTGCGTCTATACGCAGAGCCCCAAGGAGCAGTATAAGCTGTGCTTCCAAAAGCCCGAGACCTACAACTGGGCCAGCGTTTACGCACAGTATAAGAACGCTTGGGATGCTTCCTTCCAGCAGATTGTAGATACCTACGCAAAATAACCGATCCTTGGATCCCGGCCGCCGCGGACAGCTCCGCGGCGGCCTCTTTATCCCTTGGGAGAGCTGTGGTTTCTGCCTTTTTTAAAACAAAGATTTTTATGTTGTTTTTTGAAACGTTTGAAAAAGGCAAAAGGCAAAATGCACAAAAAAGCATAAAAAAACGTCTAAAAACAAAGCCGTATCTCTTGGTTTTTGGTAATTTTGATAAAATAATAGTTTTTTGTAAATAAACATTGTTTGTCCTTGACTTTTTAAAGGAAGCATGGTAAAATATAGGATGAAACAATGGGGAACGTAAGGCTTACGTTCCCTAATAAAAACAAAAAAGGAGAAACACATGAAACAACATTCTTTTTGGGTAAAGCTGTTGGTTCTGGCTCTGGCACTCTCCATGGTAACCGTGGTGTTTGCATCCTGCACCACCTCCGGCAATGGCGGTAACTCTACCACCGCCGGCGGCGAGGGCGACGCTGCACAAACCACCGTTGCTACCGAGAACACCGATGCCGACGGCTTCTACCTGGACGATCTGCCCGCAGATCTCAACTTCAACCGCACCTTCAAGATCCTGGGCTGCAAGCAGTACAGAGCGCAGTTCTGGGCAGAGAGCGGCGAGTCCGATGATCCCATTGAGCGCGCAATGTACGAGCGTAACCTCACGGTTGAGGAGCGTATTGGCATTGAGTTCGAATGGGAAATGGTCAACGGCGACTGGGGTTCCAGAAACGACTACATCAACGCTATGCAGACCGCTTCCGACGGCGGTACTCCCCACGACGGTATGATCGCTTACAACCTGGTTCCTCAGGTAATTGCGGTTCGCGGCTACGCTGCTAACCTCTACGGCACCGAGTACCTGGATCTGACCGGCCCCTGGTGGCCCAGCGTTTACCTGCAGGAGATGCTGGTGAACGATCAGCTCTACTGCCTGGTAGAGAGCAATGACCTGGGTCTGCTCAAAAATATGATGGCTATGTTCTTCAACAACGAGCTCCTGGAGGCCAGAAACATGGAATCTCCCTACGATCTGGTTGCTAAGAACGAGTGGACCATCGACAAGCTGTCCGAGATGATCAAGGACACCTACGAGGATGCCGATAACGACCAAAAGGTTTCCTCCGGAGATATCTTCGGTTGCTCCACCGCTACCAACGCAAAGCTGGATGCTTGGCTCTACGGCCTGGGCGTAAAGCTTTCCGAGGTTCGTGACGGCGAAGTAGTATCCCTGCTCACCGATACTACCGTGGATTCCTTCATCGACACCATGGTGAAGTTCCTGGATACCGATGATGTTTACGTTTTCGACCCCACCCAGCACAAGATGTTCGTTGAGGAGCGCGTGTACTTCTACAGTGCAGGTATCCTTCTGACCAACGAGATCAAGAACAAGAACCTGGAGATCAACTACGGTGTTGTTCCCATGCCTAAACTCAACTCCGAGCAGAGCCGTTACTACACCCACCTCTCCAACACCCACGATGCTTGGTGCGTTCCTTACAACGTGAAGGATATGGATTGCACCTCTGCCGTAATCGAGTGTATGGCTTCCGAGTCCTACCGTCAGATCGGCCCCACCTACTATGATACCTACGTTAAGCTGCGCTACGCTCCCGACGAAAGACTGGCCGATATGTACGACCTGGTTCGTGACAGCGTAACCTTCGACTTTATCTATCTGTTCTCTTGCGTTTATACCAATAACCCCAAGGATCAGATCAAGGCTTGCTACAAGAGCCCCACTTCCATGAACTGGGCAACTGTGTACGCACAGAACCAGAGCGCGTGGGATGCTTCCTTCCAGCAGATCGTAGATACCTACGCAAAATAATTCCGCACTTTTCTTTGGAGAGCGCCCCGATGCACTTGCATCAGGGCGCTCGTCTTTTCTGTCGATTTGTCCAATTTCTTTTGCCCTTTTTTTACATTTTTTCAAAAAAACAAAAAAATGCTAAATTATAGGAAAAGAATTGCTATTTACAACCCCCAGGGCTTATGCTATAATGAACTTACCTAAATTATTGCAAGGAGGCTTTTTATATGATGAGAACCGTTACCAACCGGACGCGTGTGCTCCTGTGCCTGTTTGCCCTGTTGCTGGTGCTGGCATCCTGCCAGACCTCCGGCGGCCAACCCCAGGTGACCACCAACGCCCAGACCGAAGCCACCACCGTGGTGACCGAGAACACCGATGAAAACGGTCTGTATTACGACGAGCTCCCCGACAGTCTGGACTTTAACCGCACCTTCAAGATCCTTGGATGCGACGGCTTGAAGACCCAGTTCTGGAGCAACGAGCCCGAATCCGAAAACCCCATTCGTCGCGCCATCTATGAGCGTAACGTTACGGTTGAGGATCGCTTGGGCATCGAATTTGAGTGGGAAATGGTTCCCGGTGAATGGGGTGAGCGCGAGGTCTTCCTGACCGCGCTGCAAACGGCCTGTGACGGCGGTACGCCTCACGATGGCGTGATTGCCTACAACCTGGTTCCTCCCGTAGTTGCCGTACGTGGCTACGCGGCCAACCTCTATGACACCGAGTACCTGGATCTGACCGCTCCCTGGTGGCCTTCCGTTTATTTGAACGAGCTGCTGGTAAACGACCAGATCTACTGCCTGGTTGAGAACAATGACTTTGGTGTACTGCGTAACATGATGGCCATCTTCTTCAACAACGACCGTCTGGAGGACCGCAACCTGGAGTCTCCCTACGATCTGGTTGCCCGGAATGAATGGACCATGGATAAGCTTTCCGAAATGGTCAAGGATACCTACGAGGACCTGGACAATGACCAAAAGGTGAGCGGCGGCGATATTTACGGCGTATGCACCGCCACCAGCTCCAAGATGGACGCTTGGTTCTACGGCTGCGGCTACCGCTTCTCCGAGGTGCGCGACGGTCAGGCCGTATCTCTTCTGACCGATCCCGGTCTGAACGATTTCGTTGACATGATGGTGAAGTTCCTGGATACCAAGGACGTTTATATGTACGATCCTCAGCAGAGCCTGATGTTCTACGAACAGCGCGCATACTTCTACGCCGGCATCACCATGATGTGCGAGTTCTCCCAGAGCTACGGCGAGATCAACTTTGGCGTGGTTCCCATGCCTAAGCTGAACTCCGAGCAGGAGCGCTACTACACCCACCTTTCCAACACCCACGATACCTGGTGCGTTCCCTACAACGTCAAGGATCTGGATTGCACCTCCGCGGTGATGGAATGTATGGCCTCCGAGTCCTACCGTCAGATCGGTCCCCTCTACTTTGAGACCTATCTGAAGCTCCGCTACGCTCCCGACGAAAGACTGGCCGGAATGTACGACATCATTCGTGAGAGCATTACCTTCGACTTCATGTATCTCTTCTCCTGCGTTTACACCAAGAACCCCAAGGATCAGTATAAGCTCTGCTATCAGCAGCCCCAGACCTACCAGTGGGCAAGCATCCACGCACAGTACAAGAGTGCCTGGGATGCCGCCTTCCAGCAGATCGTAGATACTTACGCAAAATAAAACCTATTTCCCGCCGTGGCCTGTTCCACGGCGGGATTTCTTTAAAAATCAACAAAAACCAAAAGAAATACTCCAAAAACGCTAAAGAACCAAAAAAATGCTAAATATAACAGGGGACAGGCTATTTACAAATTCCGATTGATGTATTATAATGAGTGTAGAATTTTACAAACGGAGGATTTGATGATGCAATTCTACACAAGACTTTTGCTGTTGCTTCTTTCTCTGTGCATGATGGCGGGCGTCCTGTCTGCCTGCACGACCGAAGGACAGAGCGTGGCAACCACCCCCGAGGCCACCGTGGCTCCCACCACCGAGGTGACCGAAAACACCGACGAAAACGGCTATTATCTGGATGAGCTTCCCGAGGAGCTGAACTTTAACCGCACCTTCCGCCTCCTGGCCTGGAGCGAGAGTAAGGAGCAGTTCTGGGCAGAGGAATCCTCTACCGACCCCATGGATCGCGCGATGTATAACCGCAATCTTACGGTTGAGGATCGTTTGGGTGTGGAATTTGAGTGGGAAATGGTCGCCGGTAACTGGGGAGCAAGAAACGGCTTCCTCAATGCCATGCAGACTGCGTCCGACGGCGGTACCCCCCACGACGGTATTATTGCCTACAACCTGGTTCCTCCCGTTATTGCCGTGCGTGGCTACGCAGCCAACCTGTACGATACCGAGCACCTGGATCTGACCGCGCCCTGGTGGCCCAGCGTTTACCTGGAGGAGATGCTGCTCAACGATCAGATTTACTGTTTGGTAGAGAGCAACGACCTGGGTATGCTCCGCAACATGATGGCCATGTTCTTTAACAACACCATGCTGGAGAGCCGCGGCCTGGAGTCTCCCTACGATCTGGTAGCAACGAATGAATGGACCCTGGATAAGCTGGCCGAGATGATCAAGGGCACCTACGAGGACTTTGACAACGACCAAAAGGTGTCCAGCGGTGACATCTTCGGTTGCTCTACGGCTACCGAGGCAAAGATGGACGCCTGGATGTACGGCCTGGGATACAAGCTTTCCGAGGTGCGTGACGGGGAAGTGGTTTCTCTTCTGGAGGATTCCTTGGTGACCGAATTCATTGACACCATGGTGAAATTCCAGGATACCATTGACCTGTACGATTTTGACCCCAACATGAACTGGATGTTCCTGGAGGAGCGCGTCTACTTCTACTGCTCCGCCATTCTCATGACCGACTGGATCAAGGGAAATAACCTGGAGATCAACTACGGTGTTGTTCCCATGCCCAAGCGCAATGCCGAGCAGGAGCGCTACTACACCCACCTCTCCAACACTCACGACGCTTGGTGCGTTCCTTACAACGTAAAGGATATGGATTGCACCTCTGCCGTGATCGAGTGTATGGCCTCCGAGTCCTACCGTCAGATCGGTCCCACCTACTACGATACCTACGTGAAGCTCCGCTACGCTCCCGACGAGCGCTTGGCCGAGATGTACGATCTGGTGCGTGACAGCGTAACCTTTGATTTTATCTATCTGTTCTCCTGCGTTTACACCCTGAACCCCAAGGATCAGGTCAAGGCCTGCTACCGCAAGCCCGAGAGTAAGCAATGGGCAAGCACCTATGCGCAATTTAAAAACGCATGGGATTCTTCCTTCCAGCAGATCGTAGATACCTACGCAAAAAAATAATTCCCAAGGGGCGGTCTCAAATTGCAAATTTGAGACCGCCCCTTTTTGTGTGCAACGGTGGGGATCTTGAAAAAATGTAAAAAAACAGGCAGTATTAATGAAAATTCCTATGGTTTTTCCTTTTTCAAAAGGGTATGATGTAGTTGTAAGCTTTCGAGGTCTGCGCAAAAAAGAACCTTGAACACCATGGAATCAAAGGAGGAGTCCTATGAAAAAGCAAACCATTGCAATCAAAAGCGCGGTGCTGCTTCTCGTTGCTGCCATGCTTTTGACAATTCTGACCGCGTGTCAGACCCCCGACAAGGAAATGTCGGGAACCACCGAGGCACCGGTCATTGCCACCACGGTGGTGACCGAGAACACCGACGAAAACGGACTGTATTATGACGATCTCCCCGAGGATCTGGATTTTAACCGTATCTTCCGCATTTTGGGCTGTCAGCAGCAGGCGTACCAGTTCCAAGGGACCCATGCCGAGGATGAGGATGCCATTCAACGCGCCATCTACGAGCGGAACATGACCGTAGAGGAGCGCCTGGGCGTGGAAATTGAATGGGATCTGGTTCAGGGAACCTGGGGAACCCGCGAGACCTTCCTCACCGCCCTGCAAACGGCCTGTGACGGCGGTACGCCCCATGATGGCGTGATTGCCTACAATCTGGTGCCTCCCGTGGTTGCCGTGCGTGGCTATGCGGCCAATCTGTACGGCGCCGAATACATCGACCTCTCCGCACCCTGGTGGCCTTCGGTCTACCGGAGAGAAATGCTGATCAACGATCAGATCTATAGCCTGGAGGAGACCAACGATCACGGCGTTCTTATGAGTATGCTTGCCGTATTCTTTGACAACGACCGCCTGGAAAGCCGCAATCTGGAATCTCCCTACGATCTGGTAGCAAAGAACGAATGGACCATGGAAAAGCTCTCCGAGATGATCAAGGATACCTATGAGGACTTTGACAACGACCAAAAGGTGAGTGCCGGAGACATCTTTGGCGTTTGTACCGCCAGCAACTCCAAGATCGACGCTTGGTTCTATGGCTGCGGCTACCGCTTCTCCGAGGTGCAAAACGGCGAGGTGGTCTCCTTGGTGGAGAGCCCCGAGCTCAACGATTGCCTGGATACGCTGATCGGTTTTTTGAACAATAACGACGTATACCCGTATGATACCTCCCAGGGAAAGATGTTTTACGAGAAGCGCGCTTACTTCTATTCCGGCGGCGTGTATCTTGCGCGCTACACCGAGGGAGAGGTGAACTTTGGCATCGTACCTCAGCCCAAGCTCAACTCCGAGCAGGAGCGTTACTACACCCATCTTTCCAACGAGCACGACGCGTGGTGCGTTCCCTACAACGTCAAGGATATGGATTGTACCTCCGCCGTTATGGAGTGCATGGCTTCCGAATCCTACCGTCAGATCGGTCCCCTTTACTTTGAGACCTATCTCAAGCTTCGCCTGGCCCCCGACGAGCGGTTGGCGGGGATGTACGATCTGATCCGTGAGGGCATCACCTTCGATTTTATCTATTTGTACACCTGCGTGTACTCTCAAAGTCCCAAGGATCAGTTCAAAAACTGTTATCTCAAGCCCGCTACCTATCAGTGGGCCAGCACTCTGGCGCAGTACAAAAACACCTGGACTGCCGCCTTCCAGCAGATCCTGGATACCTACGATAAGTAATCATTCCCTTCGAAAAGGACAGAGGAACGCAATTTCCTCTGTCCTTTTTGGTATGCACCGTGCATAAAATCAAACAAAGCCGAGGACATCCTCTTTTGCTTTTTCGTTGATTCCAACAAAGAAAAAATCACAAGACAGTAAAAAAATACACCTTTTGAGTGAAAAAGTACATTGATTTTCATCGCAAAAAAGTGTATTATGTGATTGTATACCCGTATTCATTGCGCGGTACCCCTTTTCCAATTTCATCGCAAAGGAGAAAGAGTATGAAAAAACAAGCAATCGTGATCCGGAGTCTCTTGCTGTTCCTTGTTGCTACCATGCTTTTGGCCTCCCTGGCTGCTTGCCAGACGCCGAATTCCGGAGAGCAGGGAACCACCGAAGCTCCCGCCGCCGTTACCACGGTGGTGACCGAGAACACCGACGAAAACGGACTGTATTATGATGAGCTCCCTGAGGATCTGGACTTTAACCGTATCTTCCGCGTTTTGGGCTGTCAGCAGCAGGCATACCAGTTCCAGGGTACCAACGCAGAGGATGACGATCCCATCCAGCGCGCCATCTACGAGCGCAACATGACCGTAGAGGACCGTATGGGCATTGAGTTCGAGTGGGATCTGGTATCGGGCGTTTGGGGAAGCCGTGAGACCTTCCTGACCGCCATTCAGACGGCTTGTGACGGCGGCACGCCTCACGACGCCATCATTGCCTACAACCTGGTTCCTCCCGTAGTGGCCGTGCGTGGCTACGCCGCCAACCTGTACGGAACCGAATACATCGACCTCTCCGCACCCTGGTGGCCTTCGGTTTACCAGAGAGAGATGCTGATCAACGATCAGATCTATAGCTTGGAGGAGGCCAACGATCACGGCGTTCTTCTCAGTATGCTTGCCGTGTTCTTTGATAACGACCGTCTGGAGAGCCGCAATCTGGAATCTCCCTACGATCTGGTGGCAAAGAATGAATGGACCATGGAGAAGCTCTCCGAGATGATTAAGGATACCTACGAGGACTTTGACAATGACCAAAAGATCAGTGCCGGGGATATCTTTGGCGTTTGTACCGCCAGCAACTCCAAGATCGACGCTTGGTTCTATGGCTGCGGCTACCGCTTCTCCGAGGTGCGGGACGGTGAGGTTACCTCTCTGATCGCCAGCGACGAGCTTAACAAGGCTCTGGACGTTTTGACCAAGTTCATGAACAACAACGACGTATACCAGAACGATACCTCTCAGGGTAAGATGTTCTATGAGAGACGCGCCTACTTCTATTCCGGCGGCGTATACTTGGCCATGGGTACCAAGGAGGATTCCATTAACTTTGGCGTGGTTCCTCAGCCCAAGCTTAACTCCGAGCAGGAGCGTTACTACACCCACCTCTCCAACGAGCACGATGCCTGGTGCGTTCCCTACAACGTAAAGGATATGGATTGCACCTCCGCAGTCATGGAGTGTATGGCTTCCGAGTCCTACCGTCAGATCGGTCCCCTCTACTTTGAGACCTACCTCAAGCTTCGTCTGGCTCCCGATGAAAGATTGGCCGATATGTACGATCTGATCCGCGACGGTATTACCTTTGACTTTATCTATCTGTTCACCTGCGTATATTCCAGCAGCCCCAAGGATGTATTCAAGAAATGCTACTTGAACCCCACCTCCAATCAGTGGGCAAGCTCCTCCGCGCAATACAAGAATGCTTGGGAGTCGTCCTTCCAGCAGATTATTGACGCTTACAACAAATAATTCCCCCATCCACGCCGTCCCAATTCCGTTTTGGGACGGCGTCTTTTTCGGTTCCGTGGCGACGGGGAAGGGAGGCATGAACACCTCCTACAAAATTTAATTTGAATTCTTGTTTAGATTGTATATTGACGAAAAAAGACGAACGTGGTATAATAATGATATCGTTTTTCGTGGCGTTGCCTCTTGTGCGTAGGGGTGCGATTCGGAGAGCGACCTTATTTGCGACTTCAACGCAAACAAAGACGGTGACCAAAAAGAAGTACCTCGCGCCTACCTTGCACAGAGAGCTGTCGGCCGGTGAAAGACAGAGAAGCGGAACGGGGGAATACATTTTGCGAGTTGTGTACCGAACCGTGGGGAGACCCACCCAGTAGAGTGCAACGGGCGCGCCCGTTATCGCGCAAGGGTATCATCGTACCCTATGAGGCCATGTTCGTGAGGATATGGCGAATTGAGGTGGTATCACGAGATGTTCATATCCCGTCCTCTGTTTTACGGAGGGCTTTTTTTGTTCCTCCGATTCCCAAAAATCGGGCAGCGACCCAAAAAAAGAAAGGAAAACAGTTATGTTGATCAAAATCCTGCTTCTCGTGCTTTTCGTTGGCTCTACTATTGCCATCGGTGTGATCTGCCGCAAGCATTCCACCAACGTGGATAGCTTTGTTCTCGGTGGACGTGCCGTTGGTCCCTGGCTTACCGCCTTTGCCTACGGAACCTCCTATTTCTCGGCCGTTATCTTTATTGGCTATGCCGGACAGTTTGGCTGGCGCTTTGGCCTTGCCTCTACCTGGATCGGTATTGGAAACGCCATCCTGGGCTCTCTCCTTGCCTGGATCGTTCTCGGTGCGCGCACACGCTCCATGACCCAGTACTACAAGAGCTCTACCATGCCGGATTTCTTTGGAAAGCGGTATCGCTCCGAGGCGCTCAAGATCGCCGCGGCGTTGATCGTATTCATCTTCCTGATTCCTTACACCGCCTCCCTTTACAACGGACTTTCCCGTCTGTTCGCCATGGCGTTCAGCATTGATTATTCCGTTTGCATCCTTGCAATGGCCGTGCTGACCTGCATTTACGTGGTGGCCGGAGGATATATGGCGACGGCCGTCAACGACTTCCTCCAGGGCATCATTATGCTGGTGGGTATTGTTGCGGTGGTGCTGGCCGTGGTCAACAGCAACGGTGGCTTTGCCGAGGCCTTTGATGCCATGTCCCAGATCAGCGCGCCTGCCGAAAACGCACCCGCAGGTAGCTTTACCGCCATTCTCGGTCCCGATCCCTTCAATCTGATTGCCGTAATTATTCTTACCTCTCTCGGTACCTGGGGCCTGCCCCAGATGGTTGGCAAATTCTACGCCATCAAAAACACCCAGGCCATTAAGAAGGGTGCCATCGTTTCCACGGTGTTTGCTCTGATCGTGGCCGGCGGCTGCTACTTCCTGGGCGGCTTTGGACGCTTGTACGAGGCTCCCGTAGGTGCCAACGGCAAGGTGATCTACGACGCCATTATCCCCAAGATGCTGGAGGGACTCCCCAACGTGCTCATTGCCGTGATCGTGGTTCTGGTGCTGTCGGCCTCCATGTCCACCCTGTCCTCCCTGGTGCTTACCTCCAGCTCGACCCTGACCCTGGATCTCATTAAGCGGAATCGGGAAATGAAGGAGAAAAAGCAGGTGCTGATCATGCGCGTGCTGGTGGTCTTCTTTGTGGCCGTATCCTCGGTGATCGCTATTCTGCAGTACAAGTACGGCTTTGCCTTTATCGCCCAGCTCATGGGACTCTCCTGGGGTGCTCTGGCGGGTGCCTTCCTGGCGCCCTTCCTGTACGGCCTGTACTGGAAGCGTACCTCCCCCGCGTCGGTTTGGGCCTCCTTTGGCTTTGGCGTGATCGTTATGCTGCTCAACACCTTCGTTCCCGGCCTTTTCCCCGCATGGCTGGCATCTCCTATTAACTGCGGTGCCTTTGTGATGCTGGCGGGACTGGTGATCGTTCCCGTGGTCAGCCTCCTGACCCCCGTAAAGAATGTGGATGAGGTAAACGACGCATTTTCTTCCCTGAAAGAAGCAAAAAACGATTGACAGATCCTCCGAACAGAGGTATAATAGATAAATACAAGTTGATAGAAAAAGAAAGAGAATCATCAAAATGACCATTGCCGATTTTTTAAGACGAAACGCAAAAGAAACCCCCAACGAGGTGGCTTTGGTGGAGATCAATCCCCAGGCGCAGACCAACCAACGCATTACCTGGAAGGAATTTTCCCTCATCGAGTCGGATCCCAACAACGGAGCGGTCCGTACCGAGATGACCTGGGAGGAATTTGACAAGCGGGCCAACCGCTTTGCCAATCTGCTGCTTTCCCGCGGTGTGCAAAAAGGGGATAAGATCGCTATTCTGCTCATGAACTGCCTGGAGTGGCTCCCCGTATATTTTGGTATCCTCAAGACCGGTGCTCTTGCGGTTCCCCTCAACTACCGTTATACCTCGGAGGAGATTCGTTACTGTCTCAATCTTTCCGATGCCTCCATGCTGGTTTTTGGCCCCGAATTCATCGGACGTGTGGAGGAGATCTGTGACCGTATGCCTCGGATCAAGGCCAACTTCTACGTGGGTGCCGATTGCCCCCGCTTTGCCGAGAGCTACGATAAGCTGGTGACCTACTGTACCTCCCGGGATCCCGCCATTGAGCTGAATGAGCAGGACTACGCCGCGATCTATTTCTCTTCGGGAACCACCGGCTTCCCCAAGGCCATCCTTCACGCCCACGAGGCGTTGGTACACTCCTGCCGCGTGGAGCAGATGCACCACGGACAGACCAAGGATGACGTTTTCCTCTGCATCCCGCCCCTGTATCACACGGGTGCCAAGATGCACTGGTTCGGCTCCCTGATTTCGGGCGGACGCGCCGTGCTCCTCAAGGGTGTAAAGCCCGAGTGGATCCTCAAGGCGGTCAGCGAGGAGAAATGCACCATCGTCTGGCTCTTGGTGCCGTGGGCGCAGGATCTGCTGGACGCCATTGACCGTGGGGACGTGGATCCCGACCGTTACGAGCTTTCCCAGTGGCGTTTGATGCACATCGGCGCGCAACCGGTTCCCCCCAGCCTGATCAAGCGCTGGTTCGAGCATTTCCCCAATCATCAGTACGATACCAACTACGGTTTGAGTGAGTCCATTGGCCCCGGATGCGTGCATCTGGGCGTAGAGAACCCCCACAAGGTGGGTGCCATCGGTAAGGCCGGCTTTGGCTGGGAGGTCAAGATCCTGAATACCGAGCATAAGGAAGTGGAAAAGGGCGACGTGGGCGAGCTTGCCGTGAAGGGTCCCGGCGTAATGCTTTGCTATTACAACGACGAAAAGGCGACCCGTGAGGTGCTTTCCGAGGACGGATGGCTCTATACGGGAGACATGGCCAAGGAGGACGAGGATGGATTTATCTACCTGGTCGACCGCAAAAAGGACGTGATCATCTCGGGCGGTGAGAACATCTATCCCGTGCAGATCGAGGATTACATCCGCAAGCACAACGCCGTCAAGGACGTAGCGGTCATTGGCATCCGCGACAAACGTCTCGGAGAGATCGCCGCGGCCATCATCGAGGCCAAGGAGGGCTATTCCCTTGGCGAGGAGGAGATGCGGGACTTCTGCTTTGGCTTGCCCCGCTACAAGCGTCCTCACAAGTTTATTTTTGCCGAGGTTCCGAGAAACCCCACCGGCAAGATCGAAAAGCCCAAGCTTCGCAAGCTGTACGCCGGCGATAGCGTGGTTGCGCAGCAGATCGAAGAGTAAGAGAAAGAAAGGTACATAAATTTTATGAAAAAATTATTGCTTGGAAACCATGCCGTGGCGCGTGGTGCTTATGAGGCAGGGGTAAAGGTGGTTTCCTCCTATCCCGGTACCCCCAGTACCGAGATCACCGAGGCCATTGCCACCTACGACGCAAAGGAGGTCTACGCCGAGTGGGCACCCAACGAAAAGGTGGCCTGCGAGGTTGCCATTGGCGCCTCCATTGCCGGCGGTCGCTCCATGACCTGCTGTAAGCACGTGGGACTGAACGTCATGGCCGATCCCGTCTTTACGGCGGCCTATACCGGCGTCAACGGGGGACTGGTCATCTGCGTTGCCGACGACCCCGGAATGCATTCCTCGCAAAACGAGCAGGATTCCAGACACTACGCCAAAGCAGCAAAGCTTTGTATGCTGGAGCCTTCCGATTCCTCGGAGTGCAAGGAATTTACCAAGGCAGCCTTTGCTCTGTCCGAGGAGTACGACCTTCCCATGATGATCCGTCTTTCCACCCGTGTGTCCCATTCCCAAGGGTTGGTGGAGATCTGCGAGCGGGAAGAGGTCGCGCTCAAGCCCTATGAAAAGAACATTGGAAAATACGTGATGATGCCCGCCAATGCCAAGGGACGTCACGTAACCGTGGAGGCGCGTCAAGCGGCGCTGGCGGAATACGCCGAGAATTGCCCCTTCAATACCGTGGAGCATACTGCGGATGCCAAGATCGGCGTCATTGCCGGAGGTACCACCTATCTCTACGCCAAAGAAGCTTTGGGTGATCGTGTCGGCTACCTCAAGTTGGGAATGTCCTATCCTCTGCCCACCAAGCTCATTCGGGATTTTGCCGCCAAGTACGAAAAGGTCTACGTTCTGGAGGAGCTGGATCCCTTCGTAGAGGAGCATTGCCGTGCCATTGGCGTTTCCAACCTGGTTGGCAAGGAGGCCTTTACCCTTCTCGGGGAATACACCCCCACCATGATCAAAAAGGCCATCTTTGGGGAGGATGCGGCAGAGCATTTTGCCATGGAGGAGACCATTCCCGTCCGTCCTCCCGTCATGTGTGCGGGATGCCCCCACAGAGGCACCTTCTACGTCCTCAAAAAGCTGGGACTTACCGTTTCGGGTGACATTGGATGCTACACCCTGGGCGCGGTTGCTCCCTTGATGTCGGTGGATACCACCATCTGCATGGGCGCGTCGGTTTCGGCGGCCATGGGTATGGCCAAGGCCAGAGGCCAGGAATTCAACAAGAAGCTGGTGTCGGTCATTGGTGACTCCACCTTTATGCACTCGGGTATTACGGGGCTGATTGACATCGTTTACAACAAGGGCAACAATACCGTCATCATTTTGGATAACTCTATTACGGGTATGACCGGTCATCAGGAAAACCCCACCACGGGCTATACCATTCGGGGCGAGGAGACAAGACAGGTCAACCTCTTGGCTCTTTGCAAGGCCATTGGCGTGGAGCACGTGGTTGTGGCCGATCCCTTTGACCTGAAGACCTTTGAGAAGGTTGTAAAGGAAGAAGTGGAGAGGGAAGCGCCCTCGGTGATCATTGCCCAGCGTCCCTGCGCTCTGCTCAAGCGCTTCAAGTATAGCGGCAGATGTGAGATCAACAGCGAGAAATGCAAGAAGTGCAAGCTTTGTATGAAGCTTGGATGTCCCGCCATCTCCCTTTGCGAGGACGGCAGTACCGTGAAGATCGATGCCACCCAATGCAACGGCTGTGGTCTTTGCACCAATTTGTGTCCCTTTGGTGCCATCGAAAAGAAGGAGGTTTGAGTCATGACCAAGAATATTATGATCGTTGGCGTGGGTGGACAGGGAACTCTGTTGGCCAGCCGAATCTTAGGCAACGCCATTATTTCTCAGGGCTATGACGTCAAGCTTTCCGAGGTGCACGGCATGAGCCAGCGCGGCGGCAGCGTGGTTACTTACGTAAAATTTGGTGAGAAGGTTTACTCTCCCATCATTGATATGGGCGAGGCCGATATCATTCTTGCCTTTGAAAAATTGGAGGCGTACCGTTATCTTCCGTACCTCAAAAAGGGCGGTAAGATGATCATGAACGCCCAGGAGACCGCCCCCATGCCGGTGATCATCGGCGCGGCCAAGTATCCCGAGGGGCTCTCCGAAAAGATCGCGGCGGCCGCTGACCTCTGCGAGGTGGACGCCCTTGCCATTGCCAACGAGCTGGGGAACGTGCGTGTAGTCAACGTGGTTCTCATCGGCGTCATGGCAAAGAATACCGAAATCCCTTATGACACCTGGATCGAGACGATTAAAGCTACGGTTCCGCCCAAGGCTCTGGAGGTCAATCTCAAGGCCTTTGACGCGGGCTACCATTTAATTTGATTTGATTTTTGAAAGGAAGTGTTTCCCAAATGGCAAGTTATCCTATGCATCAGCCCGAAATTGAAACCATGCCCCGCGAGGAGCTGAAGAAGCTGCAAAGCGAGAGACTCGTGGCGCAGGTTGCGAGAATGTATGAAAGAGTTCCGCTGTTCCGCAAGCGAATGGATGAGAAGGGCCTCGTGCCCTCGGACATTCACGGTGTGGAGGATCTGCACAAGCTCCCCTTTGCCTATAAGAGCGACCTGCGGGACGAATATCCCTACGGCCTGTTTGCCGAGCCTCTGGAGAACATTGTGCGTATCCACGCCTCCAGCGGTACCACGGGTAAGCAGATCGTGGTAGGCTACACCGAGTCGGATATTGAAATGTGGGCCGACTGTGTGGCAAGAATGATCCGCGCCATTGGCGGATCCAACAAGGACGTGGTGCAGGTTTCCTACGGTTACGGCCTCTTTACCGGCGGTCTTGGCGCTCACGACGGTGCCACCCGCATCGGTGCCACGGTGGTTCCCACCTCCTCGGGCAATACCGCCCGCCAGGTGCAAACCATGGTGGACTTTGGTTCTACCGTTCTCTGCTGCACGCCTTCCTACGCCCTTTATCTTGGAGAAGCCGTGGAAGAGGCAGGCGTGAAGGAAAAGCTCTCCCTTAAGGCAGGCATTTTTGGTGCCGAGCCCTGGACCGAGGATATGAGAGCCGCCATTGAGGAAAAGCTCAACATCAAGGCTTACGATATTTACGGACTTTCCGAGATCATGGGCCCCGGCGTTTCCTACGAGTGCGAGTGCCAGGCCGGTATGCACATTTGCGAGGACCACTTTATTGCCGAGATCATTGATCCCGATACCGGCGAGGTTCTGCCCTACGGTGAGCAGGGCGAGCTGGTCTTTACCACCATCACCAAGCAGGGCTTCCCGGTGATCCGCTACCGTACCCGTGACATTTGTACCCTCAATCCCGAGCCCTGCGCTTGCGGACGTACCCACATTCGTATGGGCAAGCCCGCGGGACGCAGCGACGATATGCTCATTATTCGCGGCGTGAACGTATTCCCCTCCCAGATCGAGGAGGTCCTCCTCAAGATCGGTGGCGCGGTGACCCCCAACTACCAGATCGTGGTGGGCAGAGAGAACAACACCGACACTCTGGACATCAACGTGGAGATGAGCCCCGAGCTCTTTGCCGACGATATCAAGTCCATCGAGAAGGTGGAAAAGCGCATTGTTGGCGAGCTCCGCAACGTGTTGGGTCTGGGTGCCAAGGTGCATCTGGTGAACCCCAAGTCGATTGTGCGTAGCGAAGGAAAGGCAAAGCGAATCATCGATAACCGTAATCTTTACAAGAAATAATCCGAAGAAAGAGAGGAACCCATATGTTTATCAGACAGCTTTCCATTTTTGTGGAGAACAAGAAGGGCGGCCTTGCCGAGATCCTGACGGAGCTTGGAAACAACAATATTGATATTTGCGCCCTGTCCCTGGCGGATTCCACCGACTTTGGTATTTTGAGACTGATCGTGGACGACGAGGAAAAGGCCGAGCAGATCCTGACCGATCACGGCGTTGTGGTCAAGGTCAATCAGGTTCTGGGTCTTGCCGTGGACGATACCCCCGGCGGCCTGGCCAAGGCGCTGTCGGCACTGGATGCCGGCGGTCACGCCATTGAGTATATGTACTCCTTTGTGGGTGAGAACGAGAAGCACGCCATGGCGGTGCTGCGTACCGACGATAACCAAAAGGCCCTGGAGACCCTCCGGGCCGCAGGCGTTTCCATTCTTGCCGAGTCCGACATTCGCAAGAAGTAATTTTATTCCGAAAGGACCACACAACAACCATGATAAATGAAACCATGTACGGCCTGGGCAGTCGCCGCTCGGTCATTCGTGAGATCTTTGAGTACGGCAATCGCCGCCGCGCCGAGATCGGAGCCGATAAGGTCTTTGATTTCAGTCTGGGCAATCCTTCGGTGCCCGCTCCCCGGGAGGTAGAGGAGGCGATTTTGGATCTGGTAAAGAACAGCGATCCCATCGCCCTCCACGGCTACACCTCGGCCCAGGGCGACGCGGGAGTGCGCCGTGCCATTGCCGCCGATCTCAATGCAAGATACGCCACCAATATCAGCCCCGACAGCATTTACATGACCTGCGGAGCCGCGGCGTCCCTGTGCATCATTCTCAAGGCGTTGAACGCTTCTTCGGCGGACGAATATATCACCTTCACCCCCTTCTTCCCCGAGTATCGGGTGTTTGTGGAGGCGGCAGGAGGCAGATTGGTTCCCGTGGCGTCGGATCCCGCCGACTTCCAGATCGACCTGGAGGCCTTTGAAAAGGCCATTACCCCCAATACCAAGGCGGTGATCGTCAACTCTCCCAACAACCCCTCGGGTGTGGTCTTTACCCCCGAGAAGCTGAAGGCGGCCTGCGCCCTCATGGAGAAGAAATCCAAGGAGTACGGCCATCCCATCTATCTGATCTCGGATGAACCCTACCGCGAATTGGTTTACGATGGCAAGGAAGTGCCCTTCCTGGTCAACTACTACGACAATACCGTGATCTGCTATTCCTTCAGTAAGTCCCTCTCCCTGCCGGGTGAGCGCATTGGTTACATCGCGCTTTCCAACAAGCTGGAGGACGAGCGACGCGTCTACGCCGCGGTTTGCGGCGCGGGCCGTGCCCTGGGCTACGTTTGCGCCCCCAGCATGATGCAACGGGTCGTGGTCAAGTGCCTTGGCAAGACCGCCGATACTTCGGTGTATAAGACCAATCGGGACCTGCTTTACAACGCTCTGACCGCGTACGGATATACCTGTATTTATCCCGACGGTGCCTTTTATTTGTTCGTCAAATCCCCCGAGGCCGATGCCAATGCATTCTGCCTCAAGGCAAGAGAGCAGGAGCTGCTCCTGGTGCCTGCCGACGACTTTGGCACTCCCGGATTTGTCCGCATTGCTTACTGTGTCAGCACAGAGCAGATTCAAAACGCCCTCCCGGCCTTCCAAAAGCTGATGGAGAGCTACCAATAATCCAATGAAACAGAAAACCCCCGCCCCTCCCGCAAGCATTGCGGGAGGGGCGGGGTGGTTTTATCATTTTTGATCAAGCATCCAAATAGCGGCAGGCCGAAATAGCGGCGGTGGCACCGTCGGCAATGGCGGTGGCTACCTGGCGCACCGATTTGCGGCGGCAGTCGCCGGCCACAAATACGCCGGGCGTTTTGGTGGCACAGCCCTCATCGGCGTTGGCGTAGCCACGCTCGTCCAGATCAATGAGATTGGCAAAGGCCTGATTCTCGGGCTCCAGTCCAATGGCAACAAACATGCCGTCCAGGGCAAGCGCGCGTTCCTCGCCGTCGCTGACCCGTTTGAGGGTGATGGCCGAGAAGGTGGGGGTGTTGGCAATGGCACTGACCAGAGTTCCCGTCAGGATTTCCACGTTGGGTTTCTGCTTCAGGATCTCCTGCAGACGCTCCTCGCCCGTCAAAAAATCCAGGTTCTGGATCACGTAGACCTTTTTGCAGGTCTCGGAGAGGAGAATGGCCTCCTGGAGAGCCGAATTGCCGCCGCCAATCAGGGCTACGGTCTTGCCCGTGTAAAAGGCACCGTCGCAGACCGCGCAAAAGGAGATGCCGTCGCCAATGAACTGCTCCTCGTTCTCCAGACCCAGATGACGGTGCTTGGCACCGGCGGCCAGGATCAGGGAGCGTCCCTCGTAGCGGTTGCCGTCCTCGGTGACCACGGTCTTAACGCCGTCGGCATCCAGAATCTCGGTCACGTTCTCTACCTCCACCTCGGTCCCCAGAGCCAGAGCCTGCTCTACCATCTTGTCGGCCAGCTCACTGCCGCTGATGCTCTCAAAGCCGGGGTAGTTTTCGATCTTGGGGGAAAAGGTGATCTGCCCGCCAAAGGCACCCTTATCCAGCAGCAGCACGCTCTTATTGGCGCGTCCGGCATAAATGGCGGCGGTGAGCCCCGCGGGACCAGCACCAACGATGATAATATCGTACATGATGAAATACTCCTTCGTTACAAAATGGGACGGGGAAGGAGAACACGCATCGGGATTCTCCTTCCCCGAAAAGTCTACCAATCAGGCTTGAATAAACTTTTTAATGTTGGGAACGGTTGCAAACTTTTCTACGCTCGCGCCGGTTACCTTGACCAGAGTGGGCGCCTGCTTGATTCCAAGGGATTCGGTGAGAGCCACGTTCTGCTCGGCCAGCACCTTGGTGTAGGCGATGTTTGCCTTGGTAAGCAGGGATTCTGCGATCTTACAGTTGGGGCAGGTGGCAGAAGCAAAGAGGTAAACGCCATCGGCCAGCACGGGAGCGGACTCGCAAGCGCAGGTCGTTTCGGCCTCGCCCTTGGGACCCTGGTGGGTGAGCACCGAGGAGGCGATGTCATAGGTCTTACGCTCCTTGTACTCCTGGGACTTACCGTCGTTCCAGTTCTTTACGGGACGGTAGTAGCCGGTGATACGGCTGTAAACCTCGGCCTCGGCACCGCACTTGGGGCAGGTGAAGTGCTCGCCTGCCAGGTAGCCGTGCTCCTTACATACCGAGTAGGTGGGGGAGAGGCTGTAGTAGGGCAGACGGTAGTTCTCCGCGATCTTGCGAACGATGGAGGCTGCGGCCTTCCAGTCGGGAAGCTTTTCGCCAAGGAAGGCGTGGAATACGGTTCCCGAGGTGTACAGGGTCTGGAGCTCGTCTTGAATATCCAGAGCCGTGAACACGTCGCTGGTGTAGCCAACGGGCAGGTGAGAGGAGTTGGTGTAGTAGGGAGTGGTGCCCTCGGAGGCACAGATGATGTCGGGGTAACGCTTGCGGTCGTGCTTTGCAAGACGGTAGGAGGTGGACTCTGCGGGGGTTGCTTCCAGGTTGTACAGGTCGCCGTACATCTCCTGGTAGTCGGAGAGACGCTCACGCATATGATTCAGAACGTTCTTGGTGAACTCCTGGGTCTCGGGGTGGGTCATATCCTTGCGGATCCACTTGGCGTTCTTGCCGGCCTCGTTCATACCAACCAGACCGATGGTGGAGAAGTGATTGTTAAAGGTTCCAAGGTATCTCTTGGTGTAGGGGTACAGACCCTCGTCCAGGAGCTTGGTGATGATGGTTCTCTTGATCTTCAGGGATCTTGCGGCAATGTCCATCATGTGGTCGAGACGCTTGTAGAAATCGGCCTCGTCCTCTGCCAGGTAGGCAATGCGGGGCATGTTGATGGTAACCACGCCAATGGAGCCGGTGCTCTCGCCGCTTCCAAAGAAGCCGCCCGACTTTTTGCGGAGCTCACGGAGGTCCAGACGCAAACGGCAGCACATGGAGCGGACGTCGGAGGGCTCCATATCACTGTTCACGTAGTTGGAGAAGTAGGGAGTACCGTATTTTGCGGTCATTTCAAACAACAGCTTGTTGTTTTCGGTCTCGGACCAGTCAAAGTCACGGGTAATGGAATAGGTGGGAATGGGGTACTGGAAGCCGCGGCCGTGGGCGTCGCCCTCGATCATGACCTCGATGAAGGCACGGTTGACCATATCCATTTCCTTCTTGCAATCGCCGTAGGTAAAGTCCATGCGCTTACCGCCGATGATGCAGGGCTCATCCTTCAGGTCGGCGGGAACCGTCCAGTCCAGAGTGATGTTGGAGAAGGGCGCCTGGGTACCCCAGCGGCTGGGGGTGTTGACGCCGTAGATGAAGGACTCAATGCACTTCTTTACGGTATCGTAGCTCAGATTGTCCACGCGGACGAAGGGAGCCAGGTAGGTATCAAAGGAGGAGAAGGCCTGTGCGCCTGCCCACTCGTTCTGCATGATGCCCAGGAAGTTGACCATCTGGTTGCAAAGGGTTGCCAGATGCTTAGCGGGTGCCGAGGTGATCTTGCCGGGAATGCCGCCCAGACCCTCCTCGATGAGCTGCTTGAGGGACCAACCGGCACAGTAGCCGGTGAGCATGGAGAGGTCGTGCAGGTGGATGTCGGCGTTCTTATGGGCGTTGGCGATCTCGTCGTCGTAGATCTCGGAGAGCCAGTAGTTTGCGGTGATGGCACCCGAGTTGGAGAGGATCAAGCCGCCTACCGAGTAGGTAACGGTGGAGTTCTCCTTCACACGCCAGTCCAGATTCTTTACGTACTGATCCACGATCTCCTTGTAGTCCAGAATGGTGGACTTCATGTTACGGAGCTTTTCCCGCTGTCTGCGGTAGAGGATGTAGGCTTTTGCAACGTCGGCGTAGCCGGCCTGCACCAAAACGGTTTCCACGCTGTCCTGAATATCCTCCACGGCAACGATGCCGTTTTCGATCTTGGGCTCAAAATCGGAGGTGACCTTCAGGGCGAGGAAGTCGATAATGTTATCGTTGTACTGCCGCTGGCAAGCATCGAATGCCTTTTGAATGGCGGCGGAAATTTTGGAAATGTCAAAGCTTGCAACTTTGCCGTCTCTTTTTGTGACCTGATACATTCGTTTTCTCCATTTCTTTTGTTTTGTTTATTCGGTGGATTTAGTCTTCGTCTTGTCCGCGCAAGCGGGCGCGGGGGGTATGGGTGCGGGCTTGCTCCAAAAGTGCCAAGGATTCCTCCCGGTCAAAGGCCGTGCAGCCCTCGCCCAAAAGATTTCCCGAGTCCACAAAGGCTTGAATGAAATAGGCGGCATCGCCGATCTCCCGGGAGATCTTTTCAAAGTCCTCCGGGGTATGAATGCCTTTGACCGCCGTGGTGCGGAACTCGTGGGGGATCCCACTCTCCTTCAGGAGTCGGATGCTTTCCCGAAAGGGGGCAAAATCCGTAGGACGGCCAACCGCCGCGGAATAGCCCTCGGGAGAGCTTTTCACGTCCATTGCCACATAATCGACCCATCCGGTGGCAAGCAGAGATTCGAGGAGGGCGGGAAGACTGCCGTTGGTGTCCAGCTTTACGGCAAGTCCCATCTCCTTGACCTGCTTGAGAAAGTCGCCAAGATCGGGCTGCAGAAGGGGTTCGCCTCCGGTAACGCACACACCGTCCAGGATCCCGCGGCGCTTGGAAAGATAGGAAAGCACCTCGGATTCCAGGTTGTCGTACTCCTTGGGGGAACGAACCAATCCCGCATTGTGGCAAAAGGGACAACGCAGATTACACCCCCCGGTAAATACGGTACAGGCTACCTTCCCGGGAAAATCCAGCAGGGTCATTTTTTGATATCCTTGGATATTCATGGGCAGGAGCTCCTTTCCTTCGGGGGTTGCGTGTGGCACGTGGCCATTTTGCGTCAGCCTACACATTATACCATAGGTTGTGTCGCTTGTCAATAGTAAAAAACAAGATATTGTAATTTTTTTTGATAAAAGACACAATATCTTGTTTTTGCACGTTTTTTTGGTTTTGTTGCGTATTTTGCTTGACTTTGCGCAAATTATCCATTATAATATAGATTGTGACAGTATACGACAAAGAAAGGAGGCAGGCATGAAGATCCCGCTTTCCGCGCATTTTACCTATGCAAAACTGATTCGGTTTACCATTCCGTCGGTCATCATGATGATCTTTACCTCGATCTACGGTGTGGTGGACGGCCTGTTTGTTTCCAATTTTGTGGGCAAGACGCCCTTTGCGGCCATCAATCTGATCATGCCCTTTTTGATGCTTTTTGGTACCATTGGATTTATGATCGGTACCGGAGGCAGTGCCCTGGTGGCCAAGACCCTGGGGCAGGGCGAGGCCCAAAAGGCCAACCGCCTTTTCTCCATGCTGGTTTCTATTTCCCTGGTCTTTGGTGTGGTTTTGAGCGTGGTGGGAATCCTGTTCCTGCGCCCCATTGCCCAGTTCCTGGGGGCCGAGGGGGCCATGCTGGAGGATTGCGTGACCTACGGGCGCATCATCCTGATTTCC
This sequence comes from Clostridia bacterium, assembly GCA_017451915.1. GTDB lineage: Bacteria > Bacillota > Clostridia > Oscillospirales > CAG-272 > UMGS1865. The sequence continues at coordinate 17,354 of JAFTNJ010000018.1, read as the reverse complement.
CTGACCGCTTTTATTTTGCAAAATGAATTTCAAAGCTTTTTGATCACCGCCGAAAAGCCTACTCTGGGATTGGCCATTACCGTGGCCGCCGGTGTTACCAACATTGTTTTAGACGCGCTGTTTGTGGCGGTGCTGGATTGGGGACTGGTTGGCGCGGCGGTAGCCACGGCGTTGAGCCAGACCGTGGGCGGCGTGGTGCCTCTGCTGTATTTTCTCTTTCCCAACAAGAGCTTACTGCATCTCACCGGCTTCTCCTTTGACGGCTGGGCTCTGGTCAAGACTTGTACCAACGGAGCCTCGGAAATGCTGACCAACCTTTCCATGTCTCTGGTGAATATGCTGTATAATTTTCAGCTGATGGAGTACGCCGGGGAGGACGGCATTGCCGCCTACGGCGTGATCATGTACGTTGCCTTTATCTTTGTGGCGGTGTTCATTGGGTATTCCATTGGAGCGGCTCCCATTGTGGGGTATCATTATGGTGCCGGAAACCGGGACGAGCTCAAGAATTTGTTCCGAAAAAGCATGGTGATCCTGACCTTTTGCTCGGTAGCCATGACGGCACTGGCCGAGGTGCTGGCGTTGCCCCTTGCCCGGATCTTCGTTGGCTATGACGCGGCACTCATGGAAATGACCACCCGAGGATTTATGCTGTATTCCCTTTGCTTTTTGGTGCTGGGCTTCAACATTTACGCATCCTCCTTCTTTACTGCCCTCAACGACGGATTGGTGTCGGGCGTGCTTTCCTTTTTGCGGACGCTGTTGCTTCAGATCGCAACCATCCTGCTCATGCCCATGATATGGGGCTTGGACGGCATCTGGCTGGCCATCGTGGCCTCCGAGCTGATGGCCCTGGGCGTGACGGTGTTCTGCTTTTGGAAATTCAAGGGGAAATATCACTATATGTAATGAAAAAGAAGACCACGATGTTAGCGTGATACTTTTAACGGAGTATCACGCTAAGTTATGATTGCCCTTGCGGGCAAGTTATGAGTTCTGATTGGCTGCGCCAAGTTATGAGCGGCTACGTCGCGCTAAAGGGATGCGGGGCAATCATATCATAACGTTTGCATTTTGGCGAAGCCAAAGGCAAACTCATAACGGCGAGATAAATTGCAAAGCAATTTGGCGCGCCTTATAACTCTAAACGGAAAAGCAGAAAAAAGAGAGAACAATTCGGCCATAAACCGATTTGCTCTCTCTTCTGTTTTTATCGCAAGTTTCGCATTTGTATTACAAATGCTTCGGGCTAAGCCCATACCCATATCATATTTCTCCGATAAGGACAACACCCTTTGACATCGTGGTCTTTTTTGTTGAACCCGATTCAGAGGGCTTTCAGGAACCGTTCAATGCGACGAATGGCTTCCAGAATATGCTCGGTGGAATAGCAGTAGGAGGCGCGGATAAAGCCCTCGCCGCCCTGTCCAAAGGCGGTTCCTGGAACCACGGCTACCTTTTCGGCATAGAGCAGCTTTTCGCAGAATTCCTCGCTGGAAAGTCCGGTGGATGCGATGCAGGGGAAGGCGTAGAAGGCACCCTTGGGCTCGCGGCAGGTAAGACCGATGCGATTGAAGCCCGAAACGATGAGCCGTCGGCGCATATCGTATTCCTCCACCATGGCGGCCACGGCCTCGTCTCCGTTTTTCAGTGCCTCAATGGCGGCGTACTGGGAGGTGGTGGGGGCGCACATAATGGCAAACTGGTGGATCTTGGTAACCTGCTTCATCAAGGGGGCGGGGCCGCAGGCATAGCCCAAACGCCAGCCCGTCATGGAAAAGGTTTTGGAAAAGCCGCCCACCACCACGGTGCGTTCCTTCATGCCATCTATGGCGGCGATGGAAACGTGACGCTTTCCTCCAAAGGTCAGCTCGGCGTAGATCTCGTCGGAGATCACCACAATATTGGTGTCCCGCAGAACGGCGGCTACCTTTTCCAGGTCCTCCCGCTCCATAATGCCCCCCGTGGGATTGCAGGGGTAGGGCAGGATCAAGGCCTTGGTGCGGGGGGTGATGGCGGCCTGGAGATCCTCGGGAGTGAGCTTGAAATCGTCCTTGGCCTTGGTCTCAATGATCACAGGGACGCCGCCGGCCAGACGAACCATGGGCTCGTAGCAAACGTAGCTGGGCTGGGGAATGATGATCTCATCCCCGGGGCAGGTGACGGCGCGGATACAGCCGTCAATGGCCTCCGAGCCTCCCACGGTTACCAGAACGTCGTCCTCGGCCTCATAGTCCAGCGCGTATTTGCGCTTCATATAGCGGCAGATCTCCCGGCGCAACAGCTCCAGGCCGCGGTTGGAGGTATAGCGGGTTTTGCCGCTCTCCAGGGAAAGGATGCCGGCCTTGCGGATCTCCCAGGGGGTGGGGAAGTCGGGTTCCCCCACGCCCAGCGAGATCACGTCTTGCATGGTCTCGGCAATATCAAAGAATTTGCGAATGCCCGACGGCCGGAGCTCTTGCACCGTGGGCGATAAGATCTTACTGTAATCCATCACAACAGGTAACTGCCTCTCTCATCTTTTCCGGAGCCCAGCAGCTCCACGTCCAGCTCCTTGTAGCGGCGCAGGACGAAGTGGGTGGCGGTGGAGGTCACCGAGTCGATGGTGGCCAGCTCCTTGGCAACGAATTTAGCAACCTCCTGGAAGGTTTTGCCCTTCACCACCACGTTCAGGTCGTACACACCCGACATCAGGTAGACCGATTCCACCTCGGGGTACTTCATTACCTTGGCGGCAACGTCCTCAAAGCCCAGGCCGGCCTTGGGGGTAACCTTAAGCTCAATGATGGCCGAAACGTAGGCGCTGTCCAGCTTATCCCAGTCGATCACGGCCTTGTAGCCGCGAATAATGCCGTCCCGCTCCATTTGGGCGAGCTCGGTTTTTACTTCTTCTTCGGAGATTCCCAGCATGGTGGCCATGGTTTGGTGGCTGAGGCGAGAATCCTTGCTGATGAGTTTTAACAGTTTGGTATTCATGGGGGTTCCTTTCTGATTGAGGATTGGATTTTATTTAATGGCAAAGGCGTCCTTCAGATGGTCGATGGTGTCGTCGGGAATGTTGTCGGTGCGCTCGTCGTAGCGGGTGTCCAGGTAGAGGTCGAACAGTGCTTCCTCGTGGGGAGCGTTTTCGGCCTTTTCCTTCAGCTCGGCGGGGGTATCGCAGGAATGAACGGTCATACCGGATTTGATGCGCGCCGTCAGCATATGACGGTAGAGATAGCCCATCTTTTCCCGATTGGTGCGAAGATGCTTCCACTTCTTTGGTTTTGGACGCTTTTTGGGGGCGATGTCCGCCACCGAGAAATCAAAGGATACGGTGGTTTTGCCTCGGAGGACCTGCTTTCCGCGTCCGGTCAGATTCCACTTGTCCAGGAGCTTAAGCATGAATCGGGAGGCCTTGGCGAGCAGGGTACGGGCACCCGAGAGGATTGCGCGGCGCCATTTGGTACGCCAGAGCTTGCGGAGGGTAACCAAGAGCAGAACGGCGCCGAGGCCGCCAAGAACGATGAGCAACGCGCGTACGCGGGGATCGGCGGGCTGTCGGACCCTCCAATAGATCACGATCTGTCCAAGACCTGCCGCCAACAGCAGAGCGCAAAGCTCGTAGCGAAAACGGGATAGAAGGTTTCTCATGCGATCCTCCTTCCTTTTAGCTCAATGATGCAAACGTTGCGCCCCGCGCGCTCCAGGGCGTGGAGCAAACGGGCCATTTTGCTGCTGACGAAGGGGGTGATGAGGTAGAGATCGGTCCCGGCGGTCAGGGAAGGAGCCAGCTGCTCCAAGAGTGCCGTCATGGAGTAATCCCGTTGGGCAAAGCCGGTGATCTCGGCAAAGTGCTCCAGGATGCGCTTGGAATGGGTGTCGCCGCTGCCGCAGGGAAGATGGACAAAATGGGCGTCCCCCACGCAACAGTTGGAGGCAAAGCCCACCCGTCCGCCGTTGGTGACCGCCTCACAAAAGAGGAAGCAGGCGGCACGCAGACCCTGCTCGATCTGGTCGGTGCCGTCAAACACGGCCTCGGGATAGGCGGTGAGATCCAAAAAGATCATGGAGTCGTATTTGCGGGAGGAATCGTAGTTGTTGCACATCAGCTGCCGCACGCCGCCCGAAAAGGAGCGCACCGAGGCCTTGAAATTGATGGCACGCATGGGATCTCCCGATTGATAGGGGCGAATGCCCGAGAGGAAAAAGGGATCCTCCAGGTATTTGCGATGGGAAATAGTGTTCCCCGCGTGGTAGATGTCGGGGGCCAGCGCGGCGTCGGCATCGTAGCGGTCGGGGTAGGCGTAAAAGTCCAGGGGCACCGAGAATAAAAACTCGTTTTTTCGGTACTCGATGGTAGCGTTGTACAAACGGTAATGATCCCTTCGGTCGGCGCGCAGGACGTGCGCCTTTTGCACCGTAGAGAAGGGGGGAATGTGAAACACGCTGGTCAGCTTTTGGTATTCCTTGCAAACAATGCCGTCCACGGTCACGCCCGAGGGCATGAAGAACTCCACCCGCACCCCAAAGAGAGGAAACCAGGAGGGGTTGCGGATCGACTCCCGCAGCTCCAGCTCCTCGCCAACAAAAATGCCGTCGGTCGAGAAGGCGCGGGTGTAGGAGACCTTCTCCAGAGCCGCCAGCTTGGCTCGGCGGTAGAGGGTGAGAAGGAGGAATCCGAGGAACAAAAGCAGGCAAAGGATCCAAAACCACCGGGAGGTCAACAGGCGCGAGGCCAGGTCGGCAAGGAAAAGCAAGATCCCTTCCATGGCGGGTTACCTGCGGGAAAAATCCATTTGCTCACTGGGAACGGGCACTTGCTCCAAAATGCTTGTAAGGAGCTCCTCTCCCAGGTTTTCCCGATGGAAAAAGCTGTTGTGGAATAGGATGCGGTGCGCCAGCACGGGACGCACGGCGCGTTTGATATCGTCGGGAAGAACGAAATCCCGTCCCTCAAGAGCGGCGTAGCCTTGCGCCACGCGCACCAGGGCGATCATGGCGCGGGGGCTTGCGCCCAGCACCACGTCCTTACCGTTGCGGGTCTCCTCGCAGATGGCGGCGGCGTAGGAAAGCAGATCGGGGTGCACGTAGACCGCGGCCAGCTCCCGTCGCGCCTCCCCGATCAGGGCGGCGTCAAGCACTTTACCGTCGTCACCGTCGGTCGGCGTAGGACAGAGCTTGCGGGAAAGGATCTCCACGTTTTCCTCATGGGAAGGGTATCCCATGGAGGTTTTGATCAAAAAGCGGTCGAGCTGAGCCTCGGGCAGATCAAAGGTTCCCTTGGTTTCCACGGGGTTTTGGGTAGCCAGCACCATAAAGGGTTCCTCCAAGGGGTAGGACACTCCCTCCACGGTTACCTGGTGCTCCTCCATGCACTCCAAAAGTCCCGATTGGGTCTTGGGCATGGCGCGGTTGATCTCGTCGGCCAGGAGGATGTTGGTAAAGACCGGTCCCCGGAGGAAGCGGAACTCGGATTGCTTCATGTCAAAGAAGTTGACGCCAAAGAGATCCGAGGGGAGCAGATCGGGCACGCATTGCACCCGTTTGAAGGTTAAGGAGAGGGCGTTGGCAAAGGTCTTTGCCAAAACCGTTTTACCGGTGCCGGGGACGTCGTCAATGAGCATATGCCCGCCGCAAAGCAGAGCGATCACGGCAAGGTCGGTGACCTGCTCCTTTCCCACGATCACACGGCTGACGCGCTCCCGTACGGTTTGATGAATGGCTTGAACGGTGGTTGGTTGCATAATGCCCCCTCCTTGTGTAGGAATGATAGAATTATTCTTCGATGATCTCGATTTTGTCAATCACCACGGGAGTCTTGGGAACGTCGTCGAACCAGCCCAGGCGACCCGTCTTTACGTTGGCGATCTTGTCGATCACGTCCAGACCCTCGGTCACCTTACCAAAGCCGGCGTATTGGGCATCCAGATGAGGGGAATCCTTGTGCATGATAAAGAACTGCGAGGACGCCGAGTTGGGATCCGAGGTGCGGGCCATGGAGAGGACGCCGCGGGTGTGACGCAGATCGTTGAGCATACAGCCGTTGGCCAGGAATTCTCCGGGAATGGCGTCGGCGTGCTGCTGCTCAAAGCCCTCGTTAAAGCCGCCGCCCTGGATCATAAAGCCTTTGATGACGCGGTGGAAGATCAGACCGCTGAAGAAGTCCTTTTGGATCAGGCCCAGGAAATTCTCTACGGTCTTGGGGGCCTTTTCGGGGTAGAGCTCGGCGATCATTTCGCCGTATTCGCGAACGGTAATTTTAATCTTGGGGTGTTTCATGGTGTTTCTCCTTTTTGTTTTTTTGAAGTATGATAGCCCTCTCACCCGACTTCGTTGGGAGAGGTGTCTCGCTTTGGCGAGACGGGGAGGGACGATTTTCTTGTGATATTATAGCTTGTTTTTGTTTTTCTGTCAACAATCCCGACCAAGTTCTTCAATGATTTTTGCAATGGCGGACTGACGGTTGGAGACGGTGAAACGGTCAGCCACGGCTTTGAGGACGGGCACGGCATTGTCTACGGCGTAGCCGATGTCGGCGGAGCGGATCATGTCCACGTCGTTTTCATAGTCTCCCACGGCAATTGCCACGCGGGCGCGGTCTCCCAAATGCTTTTTCAGGCGGGGAATGGCGTCTCCCTTGCCCGCGCCCTTCATCTGTACCTCAATGCCGTTGATCCAGCTGCGCATGGAAATAAAGCGGTCATCCAAAAGGGTGGCGATGCGAGCGGCGTAGTCGTCGCTCTGTTCCTTGTGGGCGTAAAAGACCATTTTGTAAACCGAAGCAGGCAGACGGGCAGACGAGAGCGGCTCGCCCTTTTTGATCATAACGCTTTCGGTAACGGAATGAAAATGCACCCATTCCAGATCGGGGCAGGCCTTCCAAATTTCCTCGGCCTTTTGAAGAAAATCCCGATCCATTGCACGGGAGAAGAGCACGTCCTTTCCGTCGGCGTCACAAATATAGGCTCCGTTGAAGCTGACGATATAGGTGTTGGGAACGAAGAATTCGTCCCACTGCTTCAGCCAATGAAAGGGACGTCCCGTGGCAAGGGTAAAGAGCCCTCCCTCGGATTGAAAGTAGCGAATGGCGTCGCAGTTTTCCGGCGAAATGGCTTTCCTGTAGATCTTGGTGCCGTCGGGAAGGAACTCTTTCTCGTCGTGAGACAGGGTGCCGTCAAAATCCGAAAGTAATAAATAGCCGTCAAATTTTCCCATACGTTACTCCTCGGTGTGGCTTGGCTCTTCAAGGTACGCCATGCGGAACAGGGTGTCGATGCGTTCCTTCTGCCCCGTGAGGTGCAGATATCCAAAGAGGGTCTCCATGCCCGTGGCGGCGCGGTACTCGCTGACCGTGGACCGCTTGGGAACGTTGGAGTGTCCCATGTTGCGTCCGCGGCGGAAATAGGACGCTTCCTCCTCGGTCAAAAGGGGAAGAATACGCTTCATGGCCTCGGCTTGGGCGGGAGCGCGGACGTAGTCCAGGGCGGCGGCGTTGAGGTGCGCCGAGGTAGAAAGCCCCCGGGCGATCAGATGCTGTCTGACGCAGAGCTCCAGCACGCAGTCCCCAAGGTAGGCCAGGGCGGGGACGCTGATCTCACGAATGTCCATTTAGTCCTGTGCCTCGCTTTCGCCGTCATTGCCGTCGGCTTTTTTGGTGTTCTTTTCCTTTTTCGCCGCTTTTTTCTCCTCTTTTTGCCGCTTGGCAACCGCCTTTTCCAAATCCTCTTTTTCCAGGTATCTTGTCTCCAGCAGCTCCTGAACAATGCACTTCAGGTAGGCGGACCAGGCCGAAAGACCTAAAAGGAAGGTGAAAAAATCGGCGTCGTTTTCGGGATCAAACTCCCAGCGATCGGCAAAGCCCGTGATCATATCAAAGGCCTCTTCGCGCTCCAGCTCTTTGATCTCCAAAAAACGCTTGTAAACGTCCTCCAGCATTTTTTCGCTGTAATCGGGGAGCGCGTAAACGTTTTGCAGAATGCGCTTGATCTCGCCAATGGAGAGGGTATTCTTCATGGAGTAGACCAGGAGCATTTGCAGGATCTGCTCCTTGGTATATTTCTTTCCCTTGATGGGGGAGATCAAACCGTCCTTGGAGTAGTTGTTGATCATGGTTTTGGTCAACAGTCGGTCGTGATAGCGGGGGGAGCCCTCCTTGGCGCGGTCGGCAACCAGGCTTGTGATCTGGTCTACGTAGAGGTCAATGGCGGGGATCTCCTCGGGGCGCAGATCGGCGTCCTGCATTGCCAGGCGGATCTGCTGTTCCATATCGTTTATGGGCATCGTAATTCCATTCCTTTCTCTGCAAAACAGGAACATTGGCCATGGTTTGCAGTTTCTGGGTCTGTTTGATGTGATTTACGATACTATTATAACGGATTTGTGTGAAAAAATCAATGGGTTTTGGAAATATTATAGGAAATATGGAAGAAAAAGAGGGCCCAACAGTATTCTTGCGTTGTTGCAAGCCGATCGTTGGGCTCTCCAAGCGGACGGAATTTGGTTGTGTGACTTATGTTTTTTGGGGGAGCCTTTGCAAAGGCTCCCCCAAAATGGATATTGTCATTTTTAAGCCAAGAGATCCAGGATCTCCTGCTTGCCCTGTACGCCAACGGTCTGGTTGGCCAGGGTACCGTTCTTAAAGATCAGCAGGGTGGGAATGCTCATGATCCCAAACTGCTGGGCCAGGGCCTCCTCCTCGTCTACGTTGACCTTGCATACCTTAATTCCGTCGTTTTCTTCGGCGATCTCGTCGATCACGGGGCCAAGACGGCGGCAGGGGCCGCACCAGGGGGCCCAAAAGTCGATGAGGACCGGCTTATCGGATTTCAATACTTCTGCTTCAAAGGCGTCCTTGGTTAACTGAATGACTTTTTCGTTTGCCATGATGATTATCTCCTTTTTTTTGATTTCTTTTTGGGGGATATGGAAAGATCCTCGGCGGCATCGCCAAAACAGATCATCACCAGCTCGGGAGCGTTGAAAATGCGGGGATAGATGGTGTGATTGCCGATGCCGCGGCTGATTACACAGCGTCCGTCCAGCACGCCGGAGGTGTATTTGGGGAGGATGCCCTGGCCCGGGGCGTAAACGCCGCGGCCAAAGAACCGCCATTGTCCGCCGTGGGCGTGACCGCAAACCGTCAGCTCGATCCCGGTTTTTTGAATATAGGGAACGAAATACTCGGGGTGATGGCAGAGCAGGATGCGGAACCCGGGAGCTTTGGCAAAGCGCTCCAGGGCGGCTTGGTTGGGAATATTCTTTTCCCGATCGATCCCCGAGGTCAGACCGCAAAAGCAGAGACCCTCCCGCAGGACGCAGTCGTTATCCAACAGGGTCACACCGGTGGCGGCAATGCGCGCCTTTACCTCGGCAGGCAGGGGATTGGGAACCGGGTGTCGCCAAGGGTTGCCCTTGTGGTAGCAGCCAATTTCATGATTGCCGGGGGAGTAATAGGTGGGGGCCAGTGCGGCGCACCGTTTCAGGAAGGTATAGCCGGGAGCCTCGGGATCCAGCAGCTCCTTATCCTCCATCACGTCCCCGGGAATGAGAATATTATCGGGGGCTTCCTTCTCCAGGAGCTCCAACGCCTCGTCAAAGCCTGTTCCGTGAAGATCGGACACCAGGGCAAGGCGCAGACGCAGCTCCGGAAAAGCGGGAGCGGATAAGGAATAGTAGGTGGTTTTCAGGCGTAATTTCTTTTGTTTCATGTGGCGAATGAGAAGGAGGAGTAAGAACAGCAGGGCGCATCCCAGGATCGCTCCCAAAAGGTCATAACCCACGTCAATCAGCTTGGCGCTGCGGCCGCTCACCCGTTCCTGGTGCCATTCGTCAAGGACGGCGACCAGAGCGGTGATGCCCAAAGAGAGCAGGCCTTTCGGCCAAATGCGTCCATTCCAGGTCAGAAGCAGGAGGCAAAGGAGAACGGCAAGGCTGCCAAATTCCACCATGTGCGCCAGCTTTCGAACCGAGTTTTCGATCCAGTTGATCATGGAACTCCGATCGCTCGGGGTTTTTTGTGAGAGATCCTTTATGACGACCTGTGCCATCGCTTCCGTGACCTTTTCGCTGGTGTTGGCGGAAACGGTTCCGTTTTGAGAGGAAAAATGGTAAATTGCCGTCAGATTGAATAGAATGAGCAGGCAAAGCAGGAGCCGTACCCAAAAGAGCTTTTTTTTCAGCAGTGTTTTCATAATCTATGTAATTCCCTATGATATGATCGGTGTAACTATCATACCACATTTTCCTGGGAATTACAAGAGCCTTTTGCAAACCTTTTTTCGCAAAAAGCGACGGATTTCGTCCTTTAACCGCAAAACAGAAGGAGTGCCAGCCAAAGCAGGGTGGAGGTGTCCTGCTGATTTTGAGCCAGAAGGAGGATCAATCCCAGGAGCAGAAGGTCGTCGGAGTGGATGCCGTGGAGGAAGGGGAGGGAGATCCCCAAGCCTCCCGCGGGCGGTGCCGGATGGGGCGGCGGCAACGGGAGGGGGAGCGTGGGCGCAGGGGAAGGTTCCTCGGCACGGCGGGGGGGCTCCTGGGGAACGGGGGGCTCCTTGGGCGGCGAGGGCGTGGCGACCTCAGGCAGGCGTCTTTTTGGAAGGGGCTCTGCGGCAAGGGGAGGCGACGTGGCAAAGGCACTTCCGCTGTAATGCTCGGGGATCCGAATGGGACGTCCCGAGGGATTGGTAGAACGGGAATACATGGCGCACCTCCTCAAGACTTCAGCTGACCCAGGATCTCACCCAGGCGGGCGATGCGGAGAATGGTATCCACCGCGTCCCGACGGGTGGGAGAGAGAAAGGGCTTCAGGGAGAGCAGAAGATGGTCCCGACAGGCGGGGAGCGACTTGGGCTCCGCGGCTTGCGCCGGGGGCGTGGTTGGAAGGGTGGCAAGCAACGGCTTTACCGTGGCCATGATCTGGGGAAGCTTTTCCAACAGCGCGGGGTCTCCCAGCAAGGAGGCCAAGCCGTCCGTTGCGGGTGGGGGTGTGGATGGCGCGGCCGAGACGGGGGAATCCTCGGAGGGAGCATCTGCGGGGGTCTCAGCGGTGGGCGCAAGGATCTCCCGCACCCGTCGGAGCAGGTCGGGGTTCGCCAGCAGCTGCTGCAACGCCTCTCCCATGGGCGGGGAGGCCGGAGTGGAATTTTGCAAAGGGGTATTCATAGGATCCTCCTTTCGCAGACTCGCGTCACGGCGATCTCCGATTTTGACGATAGGCCTGATACACCTCTCCCATACGCTGCAGATCCTCCTCCGTGGCTCCGCCCAAGGCGGCCCGCAGGGCTTGGATCTGATCGGTCTGCAATCCCAGCGTGGCGGGGTCAATGCCGGCCTCGGTGGCAATGCTTTGGATCACTTGGGTCAGCTGCTCGTCGTTCATGGTCAGCAGACGGTCCAACATTCGTTTATCCAGTTTCATAAGGGGTTCTCCTTTCGTTGGTTCCATTTCAAGGGCAGTATATGCCGAGAAAAGAAAAAGTGACAGAACGGTAACGCTTGGCAAGGAGAACATTTTCAAAACAAAGTGCCGGCCGAAGTGGCTTTTTTTGAAAAAAGCGGTAGACAAAATCCCTTTCCAATGCTATAATAAAGACAGAATATGCAAAGGAGGCTTGGAAGCATGAAACAACGGTTGCAGGGAGCCGCCGTCTGGGACGCCGCGGGCGTTTGGAGGCGGGATTGTCCCGTTCTCCTGGAGAACGGTCGGATTATTGCGGTGGGAGAGGACTGTCGCGGCATTGTTGCCGATAGCGAGGTCGATCTTTCGGGAGCCTATCTGTTGCCCGGTCTGATCGACGTGCACACCCACGGGCGGAGCGGCTACGATTTTTCCACGGCCACGGAGGAACAGATGCAGACCATGAAGGCGGAGTATCTTCGCCACGGCGTCACCTCGGTGTTTCCCACCCTGGCCTCGGCAACGCCCGAGGAATGGTTGCAGGCGATGGATCGGATCCAGGCCTGTGACTTTGACGGGATCCATTTTGAGGGACGCTACCTCAATCCCCAAAAGCGGGGAGCCCATCCCACCCATCTGTTGGCCGAGCTTGACGCCGAGGAGCTGATGAATTTCCTTTCCCGCGTGACCCTGCCCAGCCACCTTACGGCGGCCTTTGAGTTGGACACCAACGGGCTGTTTACCGCCATTGCCAGATCCTATGGAACCACCCTGGGATTGGGGCATACCGCCGCCACGGCCAAGGAGGCCGAGGAGGCGTTGACGCGGGGCGTTACCTCCTTTACCCATTTGTTTAACGCCATGCCGCCCCTGCATCATCGGGACGGCGGCGCGGTGAGCGTGGCTCTGACGGATCCCCGGGCGTACAGTGAGCTGATTGTGGACGGCGTGCACGTTTGTCCCGAGATGGTCAAGCTGGCCTACCGTTGCCTTGGTCGGGAGCGGTTGGTGCTCATCACCGATTCCATGGAGGCCACGGGATGTCCCGACGGCACCTATTCCATTGCCGGTCAGCCGGTGCAGGTGGTGGATGGACGGGCGTTGACCCTGGACGGCGTTCTTGCGGGAAGCACTCTGGAGCTTTGGGACGGAGTCAAGAATCTGATGAAGTTCGCGTCGATTCCCCTGGAGGAGGCCATTGCCTGTGCCACGGTCAACCCGGCGCGCATGGTAGGCATTGAGAAGAAGGTGGGAAGCATCGAGGCGGGCAAGCTAGCCAATCTGCTGGTGGTGGATCCCGAATTGCAGATCACCAACGTGATCTGGCGCGGTTGCTGTGTCAACGCGTAAATCAAATAAGGAAAGGAAGAAAGCGATGTTAAAGCATATCGGAGCGAATTTACTGATTGCAGGCTTGATCCTGCTGTGTCTGCTTTGGTGCCTGCTCGCGGCACTGGAGTGGATCCCCACCGCTCCCTCGGGGCTGGAGGTTCAGGAGGAGGTCACGGTGTCGGCCTCCCTACTCAATAAAAACGATCAGACCTACGTTTTGGATCTGTACGGAAGCCTGTTCAATCCCACCGACGAGGCCGTGAATATCCAATCACTCAAGGTGACCGTCAGCGACGGCGACGGGCAGGAGGAGACCCTGACCCTGGAGGGGATGCAGCTGCCGCCCCGTACCAAATGGGAGATCGGACACCGCTGGGAGGGCGTTGTGAATTATGACCGCGTGACCCACGTGGTGGTAGTGACCGAGGGCGGCGAAGATCTGATTCCCAACACCGAATCGGCGGTCAAGGGCAGCGGCTTGGCGTTGATCTATCTGGCTTTGCTGCTGATGACGGCGGGAATTCTGATTCGCCGTTGCAAGCTCCGCTACTATATGCACCAAGAGGACCGCATGGCGGAAGGAAAATAAGAAGAAAAGGGACGCTTCCGTTGCGGGAGTGTCCCTTCCGTCTTATTTCCCAAACCAGTCCTCCAAAAGCTCCAGGAGCTTAAAGCGAACACGGTAGACCGGCTTTTCGGTTTCGGTGATGATCTTGTATTGGTCGGGGGTCAGCCCCACCTCGAGGAAGGCATCCTCGGCCCCCTCGGGGGAAACGGTACTGCTCCCAAGGCACAGGGGAGGGAAGAGACAGCACCACCAGTTCTGCCCCTCCGCGTTCCCAATGCAGAGCCGCAGGGACGTGTAGGTGCCGGCGGGGAAGCAAAAGCTATCGTAGCTTCGCCGCGGGTAGTCCTCCTCTCCCAATACCATGGTTACGGGATCCTCCCGTCCTGCCGCGGCAATCACTCCGCGGGCGGCGGTCAGGATCTCCTCCTCGTGCTCCCGCAGGCGTTGGCAGGCCTCCTCGCAGGAGCCACAGTCGGCCAGCAGGGGAGCGGTTACCTCCAGTACGGCATCCCGCACCTCCAGCTTCAGGGCTTGATCTGTGGGATCGTCGGAGTTGGCCAGTACGTGGAGCCGTACCACGCTTTGGTAGACCTCCTCCTCTCCGTGTACCGGGAGCAATCCCAAAAAGAGAAGGAAGGACGAAAGGGCGAAAAAGGCGATAAGTAAACGTTTTTGCATAAAAAACCTCCTGTTTGGTTGTTGTGCCTTTAGCATTGACCAAACGGGAGGTGATTTATTCAGTTCGCGTTATAATTGCTCCGCGTCGATGGCGGAAAGAAGCTTGCGGACGGCGTCGTCCATGTCGGCGGCGGTAACGGTGCAACCGGCGGCCTTTTTGTGTCCTCCACCGCCAAAGGCGGCGCAAAGAGCCGCAACGTCATAGTCGCAGGAGGAACGGGTGGATACGCGGAAGACGCCTTCGGTGCCGGGTTGACGGATCGAGATCGCCAACTGAACGCCACTCAAGGAGCGTGCCACGTCTACCAGGGTTTCCAGATGCTCGTCCCGCAGACCAAGAGCGGCCTTGAGGGCGTAGGGGAAGGTGATCACGGCGATCTTTCCCTCGGCAAAGAGCTGGAGGTTGGAGATGCCGGCCCCCTGGGCGCGGAGCTGCTCCATGCTTTTGCTCTCATACAAACGGTGGTTGATCTCGGCGCAATCAATGCCGCTGGCCATCAGTTCGGCGGCGCGCAGGTGGGTTTCGGCGGTCACGTTGGAAAAGCGGAAGCAGCCCGTGTCTCCGCTGATGGCCGCGTAAAGATTGGTGCAAAGGGCGTCGGTGATGACCACACGACCGTCGGTGGCCAGCTGCTTTACCAGATCAAACATCAGCTCTCCCGTGGCGGCGGCCTCGGGACGGATGTAGTGGTCGGCGTAGGGCTCTCCCATGCCGTGGTGATCGATCATCAGCTGGATCTGTCCCTCGTAGAGCTCCCACAGGGAGCCCAGCTGGTTGGGCGAGGCGGTGTCCACGCTAACGATACGCTCGGGAACAAAGTCCTCGGGAATGGCCTCCGGCAATACGCTTTCCTGCTCCCCGTCGGTCAAAAACCGCAGGCGCGCGGGAACCTCATCACAACAAACGCAAAGGGCGCGGGAGCCGAGATCCGAGAGGATCTTTTTCATTACAAAGGCCGAGCCTACCGCGTCGGCGTCGGGATTGCGGTGAAAGAGCACCAGGGTGTCGGCGGGGGTCTCCAAAGCACGGATCACTTCCTCAAAGGAAAGACTGCGAAATTCACTCATGATCGTTCCCGTCCTCTGCTTCCTCTTCCTCGGGGGTGATCTCCAGACCGTTCAGGATCGATGCGATGTGCGCACCGTAGGCCACCGAATCATCGGGCAGGAAGGTGAGCTCGGGGGTAATGCGGAGGTTGAGGGAGCTGGCCAGTTCCCGACGAATAAAGCCGGTGGCGGCCTTGAGGCCTTTGGCGATCTCCTTCTTATCTCCCTGCAGTGCCGAGTAATAGATTTTTGCGTATTTCAGGTCGGCGGTGCAATCGGCCGCCGTAACGCTGATAAAGGCGTCGCTGACCCGAGGGTCTTTGACTCTGCGCAGGATCATGGTCATTTCCTTTTGAATTTCCTCGTTGATCCTGCCGCGTCTGTATTTAGCCATATGGGTTGATCCCTTTCTTGTTTCTCTTGAAATGTGAAAACGCCTTCCCGTTTGGGAAAACGGGAAAGCGGTGGAATTTGGATTAAGCCTGCAGATCGGCGTCCTCGGTAGCCTCCAGGGCTTCCTGCTCCTCTGCCAATTCGTCCAGCATCTCCAGTTCGTCGTCTGTCGCTTCCAAGGCAGTCTCTTTTTTGCGGAGGAAGAGCTGGTACATTTTACCAACAACCAGGCAGATCGCGGCCACGGCGGCAACGATGCCAAGAATCTTCCAAAGGGTGTTCTTTTTCTCCACAACAACGTAGTTTTCTTTAGCCATGATAGTTCTCCTTTCGGGACAGAGCGTAACACTCCGACAACTCTAATACCAGTATACCATTTTTTTTGAAAAAATCAAGTGGAATTGAAAATTTTTTTGTAAAATCCCTTTCTTTTTTCCCTCCCTTATGATAAGATATACCTATATTATAGAAAAAGAGGACGAAACATGACCTATCGGGAGCTTTGCTTGCGCCTGGAGCGCGCAGGAATTGAAAACGCCGAGTGGGACGCGGTGCTGCTGTTGGAGCGCTTTTGCAAGGCCAACCCCACCTTGGTACGCCTCACCCCGGAGCGGGACTATACCGAGCCCGCCCTGGAGGCGGCGGTGCAAAAGCGGGAGGTGCGCTATCCCCTGCAATATCTTTTGGGAGAGTGGACCTTTTACCGTCAGACCTACGAGGTCTCCCCTGCCTGCCTGATCCCGCGCTCGGACACCGAGATCTTGGTGGAGGAGGCCATTCGGCTTCTGCCGCGGGGGGCTTATTTTGCCGATCTTTGCACCGGGAGCGGTTGCATTGCCGTGTCGGTGCTCTGCGAGCGTCCCGACACCCGTTGCGTGGCGGTGGATAAATTCCCGGGGACCCTGGAGGTAGCGCGGCGGAACGGCGAGCGGCAGGGTGTGGATGACCGCATGGAGTGTCTGTGCGCCGACGTTCTCCTGCCCACCTACGTCAGCGACCGCCCTCTGGACGCCATTCTCTCCAATCCCCCCTACATTCCCACCAAGGATCTGGAGGGGCTTGCACCCGAGGTGGGGGCAGAGCCGCAGGCGGCGTTGGACGGCGGGGAGGACGGATTGCTTTTCTATCGTAAGATCCTGCAGATGCACGGAGAACGGCTCAAGCCCGAGGGCTTTTTCCTCTTTGAGGTAGGCTACGATCAGGCCGAGGCGGTAGGTCAGCTGGGGGCGAGAGCGGGCTTTCCCGTTTGTCGGATCCTCAAGGACTACGGTGGCAATCAGCGGGTGGTCTATCTGGCAAGAGAGGAGAAGGACGCATGGTAACTCTGTTCCCCTTTTCCCTGGTGGATGCGCCCAAGATCCAAAAATATCTGTATTCCAAGGTATCCATGGAGGTCGTGGAGGACATGATCGCCCAGTGGAACACCAAGGAGTTTCAGGGGCGATATTTTGAAATGTTTGCCGTGCGGAGCGAGGGACGGTTGGTGGGGAGTCTTTCCCTGTATCAGCACACCCGCGAGGTGATCTCCCTGGGGCCCGAGATCTTTCCCGATGAGCGGAGACGGGGCTATGCCAAGGAGGCCATGACGCTGGGACTTGCCAAAGCGCGGGAGATGGGGTTCAAGATCGTGCACCAGCAGATCCGGGTAGAGAATACCGCCAGCATCGCCCTGCACCAATCCTTGGGCTTTGAGACCAACGGAGCGGAATTCGTCAACGCCAAGGGCAACCGAGTGGTGTTTTATTTGTTATCCCTGACGTGACCCAAAAATTTATAGAGAGCAGAGCCTCCACCGCGGTTGCGATGGAGGATCTCGGATTGGTATTCAAATAAACCCCTGGTTCTACCAGGGGAGCGGGAAACGAGCGGAGTGATGAACAAGATGGGCGAGCTATAAGCAAGCCCAAAAGAAAGCCTCTCCCTTAGGGAGAGGTGGATTGCGGAGCAAGACGGAGAGGG
>JAFTNJ010000062.1 GCA_017451915.1 Clostridia bacterium | reverse complement strand
TGCCAGGGAGCGCAGCCTGCGGTCGTAAAAGACGACGAGGTTACGCTCTTTGACTTTTTAAGCGGTCTGTCCGCCGATCAGCAGAGAGCAGCTCTCGTCCACCTCTCGGTATTGTGGGCTGAGAAACAGGCAGCTCATTCCAATATGCAAGAATAATATACGCAGTTGAAAGGTGGTGGTGATAAATATGACTGCGGTCATAAAACGCCTAAATATACAATCAAAGAAACGGAGGTAAATGCCTTATGGCAACCAAGAAATCGCCGCAGAAAGCGGCACAGAAACAAAAGCCGCCCTTGCCAAATATCACGGCAAGCATCGACCGTCTTGTCCCCACCGAGGGTGACGGTGTCAAAGCACTTGCAAGTATCACCATCGGCGGTCATTATGCCATCCACGGCTTCAAGGTCTATGAGTCCGAGGAAAAAGGCTTGTCCGTCCTTTGCCCCGCAACCAAAAGCGAGAAAAACGGCAAGTATTATGAGAACTCGCATCCTATCACGGCTGAAGCCCGTGAGGATCTGAACAGCACCATTCTCGAAGCTTATGAACAGAAGCTTCAGGAGGAACAAAGCGAGGATCAGGGCGAGGATCTCGGCCAGGGACAGACGATGTAAGGTTTTTTTGCGAAATTTTCCGATAGTCGCTGGACTTTCGGGAAAGTATCGGTATCCTGTTGGTTGAGGTGATACCAAATGAAGAAAAGAATACTCGCAGCTCTCCTCGCAGCGGTAATTTTACTAACCCTTGCGGGATGTGCAAACAACAAAGCAGATGCTCCTGCTCCCGATACTACAAGACCGACGGTAACGACTACGGTGGAAACCACAGGCACAGCCGAATCGGATACGGACACGGAACACACAGAAGAAAAGAAAAACAGCACTGCCGAGGAAACAAAGCCTGCTGAAACGACTAAAACCCAAGAGCCGTCAGAATCCGTAACCGAGCAGACTGAAACAAAGCCTGCCGAAACCAAACCGCAGACCACGGAAAAGCCGGAGTCAGAGAGTAAGCCTGCCGAAACGGTGCCAAAGGAAACCGAGCAAAAGCCTACGGAAACCAAACCTGCGGAAACAAAGCCATCGCAGACCGAAAGCACCGAGCAACCAAAGGTCGAAGAAACGAAACCGACCGAACCCGAAACTCCTCCCAAGCAGACAGAAGAAAAGCCCAAGGAAACCAAGCCGGAGGTAACCGAACCGCCAAAGGAAACGGAGCCTCCCACCGAAACAGAACCTCCGAAGGTGACCGAGCCGGAGCCTACGGAAAAGCCTGCTCCCTTCGACATCGACCACTGGATCGCTTATGCAAAGAGCTACGCCGAAAACAAAGGACTCGTGCTGAGCAACACAGCGGTGGATTGCTGGGATAACCCCATCCGAGCAGGTGCACACTGCATCTACCTCGAAAGGGATCTCCAAAGCAGACTGAACCGCTACGCAAAGGATGAAGATATCACCGACGTGTGGATCTGGGCAGAAGCTACGGGCAACGACTGCTACGACATTTATATCGGATACGCATAACCAAATATCAATCTCAAAAACGCACCGAAACGCTCGGTGCGTTTTTCATTTCAAAAGGAGGCCTATTGAATGAAAAAGAATCTATTCAGGAAAGGTATGTCGGCATTGCTTGCCGTAATGATGTGCCTTTCCGCTTTTATCGGTATGGGAACGACAACTGCTTTTGCAGCCGAAGCCGAAACCGATGAGGTGGTAATGATGGCATTCCCCCGTGAAGGCGACGATAACTACAGCGCCAATTGGGGGCATGGCGAACTCCACTATATGAACGGCTGGTTCGCAGGCGAGTCCAAGAAAGTCACGGTTTACACCATCGGCTCTTGGAACGGCAATGCCTGTTACTGTATCGAACCTGGTACACCTCTCGCCATCGGCGACGTGATGACCAAGCGTGATGAAACCTATTGGGACAACTATCCCTCGACCTATAACAAGACCATCGAAGCAGATGAGATCAAACTGTTCATCGGTCGAATCTTCCAGTACGGCTACACCGGAACGGTAACAACCGAATGGCGTTCGCAGAATGCCGCCGATGCAGATAAGCTGGCACACATTATGGCAACACAGACGCTTGTTTGGGAAACCATCGTCGGTGAGCGTGACTCGGACTTCAACCACGTTGATCCCGGCAGTTACGATGCGGTGAAAGACCGTGTTGCTACCAATCATCCGCTGTACAGTCAGTTCATTTCGTACTACAACAGCATGGAAGCCAACGTGCAGAAGCACTCCAAGGTGCCGAGTTTCTTTGCCAAATCCACCTCCAAAGCACAGGAAATTGAGCTTGCGTGGAACGGCACCAACTACTCTGCAACCTTAACCGATACCAACAACGTGCTGGGCAATTATACCTTTAGTGCAGATCAGTCCGGTATCACCTTCTCTGTCAGTGGGAACAAGCTGACCGTAACTGCAAACACCGCACCCTCCGGCAAGGTGAGCATCACAGCCACCAAGACCGGCTCTGTGAGAAAAGGCGTTGTGGTATGGTCGGACGGCGTGATCACTCCCGGCAGTGGCATTCAGGATTTATCCACTTACTCTGCCGAAGTCAACGATCCCGTCAAGGGCTATCTGAATATCAAGGTCAGCCTCGGATCTGCAAAAATCGTTAAGACTTCCGAGGACGGAAAGGTGTCCGGCATTACCTTCACCATCACCGGCAACGGTGTGAATAAGACGGTAACCACCGGAGCAAACGGCGAGATCAAAATCGACAATCTCAGCCCCGGCACTTACACCGTGACCGAGGTGGTCGAGGATCGCTACGAACCGCAGACGGCAAAAACCGTAACTGTCGTATCGGGACAGACCGCAACCGTATCGTTTAACAACACCCTCAAGCGCGGCGACCTCAAGATCGTTAAGACCTCTGAGGATGGCATCGTATCGGGCATTCC
>JAFTNJ010000017.1 GCA_017451915.1 Clostridia bacterium | reverse complement strand
TAAAAGCCCAATAGGACTGGCCAGCGGCTCAAGCTGCCGGCTTTTGCTTTGCAAAAGCTTTGAGCAAACTCCCCCTCCATAATCGAGAGTGCAAACAACAGTAAGCCTTCCCCAGCGGGGGAAGGTGGCAGCCGAAGGCTGACGGATGAGGTGTTCTAATTCTAAAGTAACTCCTCATCCACCACCTATGGTGGTCCCCCTTCTCCCACAGGAGAAGGCTTATGTTACATCGATGTCCAAAACAATGGTAATACCTTTGTCGCCCACCCGCATAGCGGGTGGTTGTCTGTTTCGCGTCAAGCGCTCCACTGCCTAAAGGCATTAAAGCAAAGCCCCGCACAAGGCGGGGCAAGGATAAATCATTTGGCGTATTGGTTCAATTTTTCAACAATGGAAACGAAACGAGGATCTTGACGGATACAGTCATAGCGAACACTCTGTAAGCGATCCAGCCTATAGTAACACTGCGTGTGCTCTGTGAGTTCATGGAAATCCTTGCTTTTTTCGGGATAGATTTGAGTATCAACCAAGAAGGATGTGAAATTCCTGCCGCGATCCTTTTGATAGGATATATCGCAATCTACGGCATGATCGCACATTTTTTCAAGCGAATCCAAAGCATCCTCTGTTTTTCCCAGCGACATTTGATAGGTGGAAATGATCCAATAATTGAAGGATAGTTGGCTGTGATGGTACATAAGATCGTCGCCATAGATTGTGTAAAATAGTTGGTTGGAAATACGAAGCATTTCTATTTTATCATTCCATGTAGAGGAGTCATTCGGAAGCTCTTCATGCAACACGAGTGTCTGAATGGCACTGCCGAGCCTCGCCACCAGTTTGTCGATTTCATCCTGAATATAGAATTTGGTTTTTCCGTCACCAATTCCGTTAGACAGTGCAATTTCGCGGCAGTATTTCATGGGTGCCAAACGATTCACCCACTCTTTTGCTTTTTCAGACTGTTTGACTTCTCCATACAGTGTGATAAGAGTATTGATGGCGTCGTACCGTATATTCTCATCGTTACAATCGTTGGCTACCGAGCCAAGCAGCGATTCGACCTCCTTGAAAAGCGCCTCGTCGTGCGTTTCCTCCCATACAAAATACAGGCACACCGCAAGATGATTTCGAATCTCATAATCGTTTGGATAGTGGGCAAACGCATTTCTTGCATAAGCTACTCGCTCTTCAACAGAACCAACTTCTGCAAGGCGTTCCATCTCCTTCTTAATGTTGGCAAGCTCTTGTTCCCTTTCAGACAATTTATATCCGAGAAGTTCATCTGTGCTGACCGAGAAGAAATCAGCCAGTACAGGCAGGAGTTCAATATCGGGATAACCGCCTTCCGACTCCCAGCGAGATATGGCTTGGGGTGTCACCCCTATGGCAGTGGCAAGAGTGTCTTGTGTGATGTTATTTTCTGCGCGAAGTTTTTTAATGATCGCGCCTATTTTAATGTTCATATCGTACCTCCAAACATGTATTTTGTAAGCTTACAGCTTTATTGTAGCATAATTTTTCGATTTTTCAATTATCAATTCATTGTGAAACAGATAAAGCAACGCTTTACTCCTTCACATCAGCAAAATCAAAAGTCATGACCACCAGCCGGTGGTTTTCGAAATACAAGAAAAACGCTCGCCCGAATGAACAAACCATTCGGCGCGAGCGTTTTTTAGTTAAAAAGGAAATAAAAGAATCATTCAAACACCTTTGCCACCTGCTTGAGGGCGGCGGGAATACGAATGTGCTGGGGGCAGGCCTTGACGCATTTCCGGCATCCAATGCAATCTGAGGCCTTGCCGTAGCTTTGAATCGCCTCGGTGTATTCGGCCTTCAGCGCAGAGGGATCCGCACTGGTGCGCAGAGCGTTGTAAAGAGCAAAATATTTGGGTATCTCGATCTGCTTGGGACAGCCCTCCACGCAATAGCGGCAGGCCGTGCAGGCAACGGCAATATCCTCGTGAATGATCTGTACCGCCTTCCAAAGGAGGTCAATCTCCGCCTCCTTTAAGGGAACAAAATCACTCATATAGCTCATGTTGTCCTGCAGCTGCTCCATGTTGGACATCCCCGAGAGCACCATGATCACGTTCTTGCATCCCGCGGCAAAGCGAATGGCCCAGGATGCCGGCGACCAATCGGGATGCGCTCCCGCCATCAGCTCGGTCACACGTGCCGGCACGTTGGCAAGCATACCGCCCTTGACCGGCTCCATAACGATGATATCCTTTCCGTGCTTGAGACAAACCTCGTAGCACTTGCGGGACTGGATGCTCTCACTTTCCCAATCCATGTAGTTCAACTGGATCTGAACGAAATCCACCTCGGGATGATCCTGCAGGATCCCGTCCAGGACCTCGGCAGTATCGTGGAAGGAAAAGCCCATTTTGCGCACCTTCCCCTCCTCCTTCAGCTTGGAAACAAAGGCGAAGCTATCAAAGCGCTTAGCCTTTTCGTAGTTCTCCACGTCCAGACAGTGAATCAGATAATAATCGAAATAGTCTACGCCGCACTTTTCCAGCTGCTCGGCAAAAATGCGCTCCTGGTCGCCCTCGGCCTTGAGCTGCATACTGGGGAGCTTGTCGGCCAAAAGGAAGGATTCTCTGGGATGCCGCTTGACCAGTCCCTCTCTTACAAAGATCTCGCTTTGATAGGAGTGATACATATATGCCGTATCAAAATAAGTAAATCCCGCCTCCAGGTAGGCATCAACCATGGCCTTGAATTGCTCCAGATCCACAGATTTATTATCCTCCGGGTTCAACAGCGGTAACCGCATGGTGCCAAATCCAAGCTTTTTCATTGTGTTCCTCCCTTTTCGTGATGATGTTCTGCTAAAAAATCAATCGCCTCCAAATATCCCGCAACGCCGTGCCCGGTAATGGTGGCTTGACAGGCGGCGCGAATATAACTGACCTGTCGAAAGGCCTCCCGCTCCTCCACCTTGGAGATATGCACCTCAACCGTGGGCAGGGACACCGACTTAACGGCGTCCAGGAGCGCAATGCTGGTATGGGTATAGGCACCGGGATTGATGACGATGCCGTCCACGCCCTCATAATAGGCTCTTTGAATATAGTCCACCAGGTCTCCCTCATGATTGGATTGCAGGCAGGTGACCTGAATTCCCTTCTCCTTGCAATGGGTCTCGATCATGTGGCAAAGATCGGCGTAGGTGGTGGTTCCGTAATGTCCCGGCTCCCGAATTCCAAGAAAATTCAGGTTGGGACCGTTGATCACAAACAGCTTCATAATTGACTCCAATCCCGCTCAATGGCGTTGGCAACGGTTTCGGGATCTCCCTGCACCGCGATCCGCAGATCCGCCGTGGTGCAATAGCGCTGATAGCGTTCCTCGTACCGCGCGCGGATCGCCTCGGCAGAGGACGCCAGAGGACGGTCCTCGGTGGGAAGCAGATCCTGCAGGGGACGGTCCAAAAAGTAGATCCTTCCGTTGCGCCGCAGAGCGTTGATATTTTCATCCTTCAAAACAGCACCGCCGCCGGTGGCAATGAGAAGTCCGTTGCGCTGGGTTGCCTGCTCCTTGAGCACGCGGGTCTCCCAGGCGCGGAACCCACACTCCCCTTCCTCGGCAAAGATGGTGGGAATGGGCTTGCCGACCCGATCCACAATGGCGGCATCCAGGTCAAAGAGCTCCAGCCCCAAGCGCGCGGCCAAGAGCCTGCCCACGGTGCTCTTTCCGCTCCCGGGCATACCCGTAAGCACTAAATTCTCCTTTTGCCGCAGCAGCCGACGGTAGATCTGCTCGGCAATCTCCTCGGGATAGGTAACGTCCAAAAAGATCTCGGAGGCACGTACCGCCTGCGCCACCAGCATAAAGAGACCTCCCTCGGCGGGAATCCCGCGGGCGCGGGCATCCAGCACCAGCTGGGAACGCAACGGATTGTACACCGCGTCCACCACGCCCTCCAGGGCAGGAAATCGGGCAACATCCACGGCGGCGGCCGCCATGGTCTCGGTACCGTCGGGATAGGGGTACATACCGCAGGGAGTGGTATTGATCACGATCTGCAGGTCGGTATGTTCCCCATAGAGACGCTCGTAGGAGACGGTGGAATCGGTCTCCCGTCGGCTGACGCAGAGAACCGTTCCCGCCCCCATGGATTTTGCTACCGCCAAAGCGGTGCGGGAGGTGCCTCCGCTCCCCAGAACCGCTACCTTTTTGCCTTCGAGGGAAAGTCCCAAGCGGCGGATCAGGGCACTCATGCCGTAAAAATCCGTGTTGTAGCCGTAAAGCTTTCCGTCACGGTTGACCACGGTATTGACCGCGCCAATGGCCTTGGCCTGCTCGCTGATCCAAAACAGGTGAGGGATCACCCGCTCCTTATAGGGGATGGTCACGTTGATACCGCAAAATGCCCGCGCCTGCATGAATTCGTCCAGACCGTCGGACGGCACCTCACAGATCTCGTAGGGATACTCCCCCAGGGCATGATGGATCTCGGCGGAAAAGCTGTGCTTTAAATGTTCTCCAATGCATCCGTATTGCATGATCGTTGTTTCCTTTTCGTCAGGGTTTCAAAAAATCGGTACCGTAGCGCTGTGCCAGAAGATCGCACAGAACCAGGGCCGTAACGCTGTCCACCACCACGCGCGCGCGGTGAACGATGGCGGGATCGTGCCGCCCTTGCAGGGAGAGCTTGCGCTCCTCCTTTTGATACATATCCACCGTTTCCTGCTCCCGGAAAATGGAGGGCGTAGGCTTGACGGCGCAACGGAAGATCAGGGGCATACCGTTGGTGATGCCGCCGTTGATGCCGCCGTTGTGATTGGTTTGAGTAACAATGCCTCCCTCGCGGATGCGGAAGGCGTCGTTCATTTCGCTTCCCCGATGCTCGGCCATGGCAAAGCCATCGCCAAATTCCACACCCTTGACGGCGGGAATTCCAAAAAGCGCGTGGGAGAGCAGTCCCTCCACCGTATCGAACCAGGGCTCGCCGATCCCGGCGGGAAGGCCGAGAACCAGGGTTTCCAGGACTCCGCCAACGCTATCGCCCTCGGAGGCGGCACGGGTAATGGCCTGGTGCATCTGCTCACCGGCGGCGGAATTCAGCACGGCAAAGGGAGCAGTGGAAAGAAAGTGAAGGTCGGCCGCAAAGTCATCAAAGTCCCGATCCTCCACACCGGCCACCCGCTTCATATGCGTGCCGATCAGGATCCCCTTTTGACGGAGCGCCGAGAGAAGGATTGCGCCGGCGGCTACCAGTGCCGCGGTGATCCGTCCCGAGAAATGCCCTCCGCCGCGGTAATCCTGAAAGCCGTGGTATTTCTGCTCCGCCGTAAAGTCGGCGTGGCCGGGACGGGGCAGCTCGGGCGTATAATCCTTGCTTTTGGTATTGGTATTGGGAATGAGAATGGTCAAAGGAGTACCGGTGGTACGGCCTTGGAACAGACCGCTGACAATCTGAAATTCATCGGCCTCCACCCGCGCCGTGGAGATCTTGCCCGCCGGACGCCGCAGCGTGAGCTGTTGACGGAGAAACTCCTCGTCCACCGGGATCCCGGGGGCCAGTCCGTCCAGCACGGCACCGATCTGTGCTCCGTGACTCTCTCCAAAGAGGGTAAGGCTTACGCTTTGTCCAAAGGTATTCTTCATGTTACGCGTCCCCCTTGCCCAGATTGGTTCGGATCATTTGCTTCCATTCCTCCAGGGGCATCCGTCGGATCTCGCAGGAGCCAATGCTCTCAACCCACACCACCGAAATATCCGAGCCGCTCCGCTTTTTGTCGTGGGCGGCAATGTTCAAAATGGTTTCCAGATCCCCTTCCACCACCGTGGGAAGTCCCAGCGCGGCAAGAACGGGGATCAACCGCTCCCGCACCGATGCCGAGCACATGGGGATCATGCCCAGAGCCACGCATTCTCCGTGATAGAGACCGTCCAGACCGCTTTCGGATTCAATGCCGTGTCCCAGAGTATGGCCAAAATTGAGGATGCGGCGCAGACCGCTCTCCTTTTCGTCCTCCTCCACCACGGCCTTTTTGATCTGCAGGGCCTTTTCGATCACGGTTTCCAGCGTTTCCTCGGTCACGCCCTGCTCAATGATGGCAAAGAGCTCGGCATCCGAGGTCAGGGATTCCTTGAGTGCTTCGGCCAGACCGTTGGCGATCTGACGGGGAGGCAGGGTCTTGAGAACGTCGGGATCGATCAGCACCCGTTTGGGCTGATGGAAGGCACCAACGATGTTCTTTACCTCACAAAAATCCACGGCCACCTTGCCGCCGATGGAGGAATCCACCTGAGACAGAAGGGTGGTGGGGATATTATAAAAATCCACACCGCGCATATAGGTCGCGGCGCAAAAGCCTGCCAGATCTCCCATTACGCCGCCGCCTACGGCCACCACGCAATCCGAGCGGGTAAAGCTGTGCTGCAGCATGGTCTTCCAAAGCCGCTGCAAGCTCTCCGCGTTTTTGGTTCCCTCGCCCTGGGGCAGGGTCACGATTACGGGCTCCTTGCATTGCGCCGCCACGGTAAGGGCGTACTGCCGCGGAACCCCATCGTCGGTGACAATGAGAACGCGGCGGTCAAGCTGCAACAGCTCCCCGGCACGCTTCAGAATTCCGCGCTCCATGAGAATGTCGTAGCTGTCCTCCCCCAGCTCCATGCGCAGGGTACGGGCGCAGAGTGCTCCCGACTCCAGCATTTTTTTCTGATAGGCCCGAGAGACCCGCATGGCATTCTTTAAAAAATCCACGTAATAGGGACGCAGAGCATCCTCCTCCAAGGCCCCTGCGTTGCGGGCGATGACCTGCTGCTCCCGCACGGGGTCAAAGATGGCCATTCCCTGCTCTTTTTTATAGGCCGCCACCTTTTCCACCGCGTGCATACGGCGGGTAAACAGGCGCGCCATTTCCCGATCAATTTCGTTGATCTCCAATCTTGCTTCTTCCAAAAGATTCATCGTGTATTGCCTCCAAAAAGCTGTTACCTTATATTATACACCAATCCGCGAAAAAGTCAAGAAAAACCTTGTGGAGAACGAAAGAAAACAACCGTAAAAAGATCATAAAATATCACCTACCGTCTTTAACCCACCATAACCATTGAATTTAAATCTCAGGACGGATCCCAATCCAAAAAAGCGAAAACATTATTTATAATTAACAAAATCAAAGCGCAAATTTTGTACTGCAAACCAATTAATGTGTATAAATTGTAAAATAAAAAAACATTATATTTTCTTTTTTTCAAAAATATGGTATCATGAAAACAAGGAAACGGTATGTTTTCAAAAAAACAAGGAGGAAATTGCTATGAAGAAAATGGATTTTTTATTTCGCACAACCGGAATTTTTTTAGCGTTGTTCTTGCTTTTTTCTCTAAATGCTTGTAAGAACACATCGTTAGACGACAACGGAAATTCCTTAATTGATCCTATTACAAAAAGTGCCAATCTTGTAGAAAGATCTTCCGAATACACACTTTCTTCGGAGGGAAATGTTCTAACTTTGAGAAAAAACGATTCAGTCCTTGTTAGCAATACAATAACGAGCATGGCTACCGCATGGGATATGCCACACGTAAGCACAAGGTTTTTATTGGGTAATGAAAATGAGATCACCTCCTTTTTATCCACCGTTTTGGTTCGAAAAAACATTGTATTACATCCTACCACTTTCGAAGAGATTGGATTTGATCCTATGGCAGCCAATCGATATTATGTAAGTTTTAACACCGAATCACCTCTTTACATTATGTTTCAAACCGACGGACAAATGCTCGTGCATAACTTAAGCACAGATGAATTGTATATTTCCGACCCGGGAGTTGTTGATGTACAAACTTACTATCAATTTATCCACGGGCAATATGTTGTCTACTGAATAAAAGCAGAACTGCATTCCCATTACTAAGCAAAAAAGATACTGGCTAAAGTAAAACGGCATAAAAAAGCCTCCCCTGTGTAAGGGGAGGTGCCGAGGAACGAGGCGGAGGGGTTGTGAAAAACGCAAAATTTGCGCAAAACAATCCCTCAGTCGCTTCGCGACAGCTCCCTTTACACAAGGGAGCCTTCTTTTATTTCTTCGTTTGTGCAAATAATCCCCTTAATGAGCCAATCTCTTTTTACTTGGAACACCTCTAGTGCTCATTGGGAATTCATCGTTTAACCGATTTACTGCTTCTTCACCATGTAGGAGATCAGCTGATCGGGGAAATTGACGGTCATGCCGTCCACGCCGCAATCGTAGGCGTTTTTCATCAGGTCGAAATCGGTAACGCCCCAAGCGCGAACGTTGTAGCCCATGCCGTGCCATGCTTCCACCTTCTCGGCGGTCACGTACTTGGCCTGCGGACAGAGCTGCTCGCCGCCAATGGAGGCAAGATCGAAAAGGATCTCATCGGTCACCTCTTTGACCAAGTATCCTACGCGCCAATCGGGACGAAGCTCCTTGACGTGCTTGATGTAATCAAACTTGAAGGAGGTGATGATGGCCTTGTCCTTCATGTTGTACCGATCCAGAAGGGCGATGGTCTCCTCTGCCAGATCCTCCTTGAGCTCAATGGCAAAATGAAGATCGCGGAACCCAAGATAACGGAGGAAATCCTCAAACTTGATGATAATATCCTCGGTGTCGGTCTTCTCATTCTTAACACGGAACTGCATCAGCTCCTCATAGGTGTAATCGGCAATGCAGCCCTCACAACCGATAACTCTGGTAAAATCCTTGTCATGAAACAGAACCAAAACACCGTCCTTGGTGCGGCGAACGTCGGTTTCAATGCCGTTGGCTCCCATGCGGACGCCAAGCTGGAAAGAACTCATGGTGTTTTCGGGTGCGTATTCGCTGGCTCCCCGATGCGCGTATACGATAAACATACTAAAAATCTCCTTTATGCATATGTATTAAAAAAATCAAAGCTGAACGTCCAGCAACAGCGGACAGTGATCCGAGCTATCCAACGCCTCCCGCTCGGTAAGGACCCGGAACGAATCCACGGACGTCGGAAGCTCTCCGTAGCAGAAGATATAGTCCAGGGTCTTGATGGGATCGCCGCCGTCCACGTACTTCCCTTCCGCATTCAGGATCGGATAAGCGTGGGCAGTGAGCATTTGGGTAGATTCCTTGGCAAGGTTACGGGCGTCCTGCATTCCAAGACGAAGCATCTCACGGTAGGCATCCTCCCCTTGATGGGAACCGATGCCGCTGTTCAGATCCCCCATCACAAAGATGGGCACTCCATGCTCCTGCCGCAGAGCCCGGCAAAAATCCACCAGCTGGGCGGCATTGGCACGGCGCTGAAGGGTATCCTCCTCGCTCTCCCATTTCCACCAAAAATGAACCGAAAGAACCGCGCAGCGCTGTTTGCCGGCGCGCTCCTCCAAAAGGGCCCAGGTGACCGACTTGGAATTCTTGTCGTTTTTGCCGTCAAACAAAAACCATCCGCCGTCCAAAAGGCGCATCCGCTCCCGATGGTAAAAGATCGGCGTAAAGTTGCGATCGGCCAGCGTAGGACAGACCTCCTCGTAGGCGTCTTCCAGCAAAGCCACGATGGGGGTATCCCCCGCGCGGCTGGTTTTGGGATTGCACTCCTGAAAGCCGCAGACATCGGGATCGTACTTGGCGATCAGGCCGCGGATCAGTCCGTTGCGGTTGGCAATGCACTGATCGGGCTTCATATTGCCCCAGATATTTTGATCGTAGAGTCGCATTGGCACCCCTCCTCTGCTTCATTTTCGAAACCACCCGTATTATACCGCAAACCGCGGGAAATGTCAATGATTATTGGAGAAAAAGGAAAATAAAAGCCCATGGAGCCGCCGAAATACACGACGGCTCCATGGATTTTTGAAATGCTTATTTTTGTTTGATCTCAAACATGGCGATCAGCTCGGTCTCGGGCGTGCGGAAGGTCAGCTCGCCGTCCCGCACGGAAAAGTCCAAAGGCGCTCCCGTGGGAAGCAGATTGACCGATGCGACCTCTCGTCCCGCAGGAATCCGTAGCTTTACGGTGAAGGGACGGGTGGTCACACGCTCGTCGTCAAAGAGCAGATCCACAAAATTGACGTAGTATCCGTTCTCCGTTTCAAAACCGAGGAGCTCCACCTGACGGCGGGCGTCGCAGGTCAGGCTCCATTCCTTCTCGGGGGCACCCAATTCCAGAATCCGTCGCATCATATCGGTATATTGCTTTCTACGATCCAGCTCCACGGGAGCGGCGCACCAGATCACCTTGCCCTTCCCGTAGTTGGCAAACACCAAGGTGGGATGGTTGGTCAGCTCTCCGGGAGGATTGGAATGGATCGATGAAAAAGCCTTGGGATCGTCGGCCTTGGAATACGGCAAACAGAGCCGTGCCGCTACGGTGGTCGCCGCCCCCGTCAGTTTGACCAAGGGGAGCATCACCTTGAAGGTCATGGGATACTTTTCATTAAAGCCGCTCATGAAATCCTCATACGCGGGCAGAGGGGCAAGATAGGTGTGGATGGTATCGGTATATCCCATCAACTCACCACCGATCAGCTCCCGCAAAAGCGCAGGCTCCTCCGCTCCGCTGAAATAGAGGGTTCCGCCCTCCTTGACGTAGCTGCAAAGCGCCGCTCTTTGGGCATCGCCCAGTCCCGCGATCATGGGGGCAAAGATCATTTTGTAATCCTTGCAGCGTTCCATAACGCTGTTGGTCAGAATTCCGTAAGGAACGTGGCAGGAGGCAAGCGTCTGGGAAAGACCGATCACCGCGCTGCGGTGGTCAAAGCCTTGACCAAACCGATCGTAGCGTCCCGTGGTGGAGTAATAGACGGCCACGTCCTCCATGGGCTTGCCCGTGAGATAAGGCTCGTAGGGGATGGTCTTGGAGAAGACGCTTCCGATCTGCTCGTACACACGGGAATCCATGGTTCCCACGGGATCCATGGCGTCGATGATAAAGGGGGCGCCGTGGTGAGCAATGGTCAAGAAGGTTTGCAACTCCATCTCGGCGTGGGTTCGATTCACGGTATGCTGTGCCAATCCGGGATTGCAACGGCTGATCATGTATTCAAAGGGCGCGTTTTGGGTCACCGCCCGATAGTATTTTGCCGCAAAGGAGTGGGCGTAAATGCTCCCGTACAGGTCGCCGCCGCAAAAATCACAGGCATCGGTCACGCCTTCGGTGCAGGCCTGTTTCCAAACGCCCGTGGAGGCGTAAGCACAGTTGTGCTGTACGCTGGCATGGGGCATCACTTCCTTGGAGTAGGCGGTAACAAAGCGGGCAAACTCCCCGATCCATTCATACCGCTTTTGAATGAAGGTCCGCCATACGGGATCCTCCCAATTTTCCTTGCGGGGAATCTCGAAATATCCCGTCTCCTCAAAGAATCGCTTGGTACAGTGGGGGCAATGGCAAACACCCGACCAGTAGGTCATGTCGTAGAACATTCCCTCCACGGTGAAGTAGTCGGCGATCTCCCGCATCTGGGTCTTGACATATTCCCTGTACTCGGGGTTGTTGGGACAGCAATGGCCGTAGCGACTGCCTCTTTGACGCTTGGAGCTATCGTCCTCCTCGCCGTCCATAATGCGCCACTCGGGGTGTCTGTCCTCCTCGTAGGTGTTAAAAATCAGACTGTAATAGCCAATCACGTCCATGCCGTTCTCGTGGCAAAGATCCGCAAGACGGCGCATAGCATCCTCACGGCCAACCAATCCGCGGTGCATTTTTCCGCTCTTTGTGGGGTAATAGGAATAGCCCACGTGGGAGTGGAAATACAGCATTGCCGATTTGATCTTGGCGCGCTTGAGATTCTCCACGTAATCCTCGGGAGAAAATTGGGAAAGGAACCGCTCGTCCCAATCCTCAATATGCATATCCACCAGATTGCGGCGGAAGCTTTTCTCGTACCATTGTTGGTTCATCGTATCATCCTCTTGAATTTGCAAAATATTAAAGTCCTGCGGGAAGATCGGGATTCTCGGCAAAGTGCTTAAGGATCACAATGTCCTCCCCTGCCGAGGTGTTAACGATCTCCACACCGTTTTTCGCCGCGGATTCCGACACGAAGTACTCATCGTAAGTCTGTTCGCCGTAGCGAATGAGCGTGGGGGTCTCCAGGGGCTGTCCTCCAATGGTTCCGTGTCCCTGCAGAGCGATCAGACCGTAAGGAGCCGCATCCTTTATGATCACGCGCGCGCCGGGCCGTACCGTCAGCCGCTTTGCGCTGACCAGAGGATTCTTATAGCAGATCCATTCCTCCACATAGCCCTCTTTTTCCATTTCCTCCACGGGGCGGACAGGAATGGGACGCATAAAGCGGTTCTTGTGCAGATCGGGATCCACGTTCAGATCCCAGTCGATGACGTCAAGGAGATAATCGAAATTGCCGATTTCTTCTTCGGGACAGTTCTTCCAAAGCAGATCCGAGGAAACGGTATGACCGCCCAAAAGCACCGACTGATACATGGCGTACACGTCGGAAGCGAACTGGGGCTCGTAGGTACAGAGACTACCCGGGGCATGGAGAAGTCCGGGAGGAACGTCAAAGCCGGTATCCACCAGAAGCTTGTATGCTTGGGAAAGGCCGAGAAGCTGATTGTCGCCCTTGGTAAAGCCCTTCAATGCTTCCAGTACCTGTTCCTTGGTGGTGTCGGGGGTCAGACCCAGGAAGGTATAGTCAAACTCACCGCCGTAATTGTTCACCTGTGAGGGGAAGAAGTACATTTCGGGCTTTCCCTTGCATCCCACCCGCGCGGCGTGCTCGTCCCGATGGTGGATATGATGCGGGAGAGGACCGAGATTATCAAAGAATTTGGAAAAAATGCTCCAGCCGTGGTATTTGTTCCAAAGATAGGAGCCCAGGATCTCCTCTCCCATCTCCTCAATGGCGGTCTTGAGCAGGATTTTATCGTCCTTTCCGGTGCCGAGGGCAATATAGCTTAAGCCCTCGTCTTCGGGGGTGGCGGGACCGTTTTCGGCATGGGTCGTGGAGGCAAACCAACGCTCGTCAATGCCGCCTCGCTCGGCTCCCAGGGCATAATAATCGTCGGGATGAAGCTTGATGCGCTTGCCGGGGCGGCAGAAGGCGCGGGGCACCCAGGTGGGCAGAAGGCGGAGAACTCCGCCGGTTTCTTCCAATACGGTTTTCAGTTGTTCCAGCCTTGTCATAACAGTGTTCCTTTCTCAACGGTGTATTTTCATATTTGTTTTAGGAAAATTTGGTCAACAGATTCTCCAGCTTGGTCTTCCAGACGTTGCCGGCGTTGGCGTAAAGGGTAACGAACGAGGAATTGTAGGTTCGTGCCGTATCCTGAATCTGACGGTCGGTAATATCGTAGATCGTTCCGATATCGTAAAAGATGTTTTCAAAGATGTATTGGAGCATTTCAAAGCTCTCCTCATCCTTGCCCACCTTTCGGAGCAGGATGTTATCGTAGAACACGGGACGGACCTCCTGGTAGCCGTACGCGGCAAACGCGTCCAGGAAAAGTGCCGACGTTTCGTAGTTGGTATTGGTAACGGGAATGGTAAGCAGGGAGAGATACAAGCCTGCCGGCGTGGAAATATATTCGCTCTCCTCGCTTGCCTTGGGGTACGGAACGATGCCGTAGTCCACATCCAGGAAGCGCAGGGTGGGAGCGTTTTGCGCCGCCGCAAACAGCACCAGAGCGTGACCCGTTTCAAACACCGATGCCGATCCGCTGAAATTCAACCGATCCCGTGTGTGCGTACGGTCGTAAAGCTGCTCCAGCAGGCTTTGCACCTCGGCCTGGTATTTTCCAATGACCATTTCGGGAACGCCGTCCGCATTTTTCTCTACGATCTTGATCCCGCAGGAGGAAAGGATCCCCATAACCGTATCACGGGAATAATCCAATCCCCACAGGTCGTTGGGACCCATCCCCGGGGTGCCGTCGTTATCGGTGGCGATCTGCTTGGACATCCGAATCACGTTTTCGAAGGTCCAGCTGCCCTGCTTTACCATATCGTAGGGGTTCTCCAGACCGTGATCCTCCACCAGCTCCTTGTTAAAGCAACCCATCCAGGTGGCCAGCAGGTGATTGACGGAAACGTCGCCGATCAGCGCGTAGGTTCGGTTATTGATAGAAAGCGAAGCGATGCCCTCGGCATCCCACCAAGGAGCCGCAAAATCCATTTCAAAGGAGGAGGTTTCCGCCAAATGACCGCCGGTGATGGCAGAGATCAGATTGGTTCCCCGCAGGTAGACGAAATCATAGGTCTTGTCGCCGCCCAACGTGTTCTTTGCAAGGGCGGAGGTCACACTTCCGGTATCCACGTCTATGCGGCTCACGTAGCAGTTGTAGGCCTCCTCCATGTAGAGGACGCGCTCATAGGCCGCGTTGGAGATCAGATCCGAGGTCTGCTCTGTAGGAGCAATGTCGGTAAAGTCCAGAGGCGCGTGATTGTACCAGTTGGTGGTCATAATGCAAAACTCTTTGCCGCCCATATTGGAGATCGGAACCAATTCAATGGGCTGCTTTTCCTCCGTGGTCACGGTCTCCGTGCTTCCGCTCATTGGAGTGCTCGTCCCATTTTGGGGAGACGTCTCCGTGCCGCAGGAAACCAGGCAGCCGCAAAGCAACAGTCCGATACAAAGCATACAAAGTCCGTTTTTCCGGTATCGTTTCATAGGTACCTCCTCAAAAATGAAAATGATCCACTATCATATTACCATAGATCCTACCGATTGTAAATCGTTTTTGGAACTAAAAAATGCGATTTTGGATTGTTTTTTGACACTCTCGCTCCTTTTGGAGAACTGCACAAAAAGAAACTTGACAAATCCGCCTCTTTTATGCTATAATGACTTGAAAAAGCAGATCTTTTTGGGAGGCACCCATGTTACAGTACAACATCCAAAAGTTAAAAAATGCCATTATTGATTTTTACAATATCACCCATCTTTTGATCAGCCTTTACGACGATCAGTTCAACGTGATCTACAGTTATCCCCCCGCGCTGGCTCCCTTTTGCAAGGAGATCCGCACCGCCAAGCGCCTCTTTGAAAAATGCTTGGCCTGCGACCGCTACGGTCTGACCACCTGCCGCGAGCGCAAGGAGCTTTTGATCTATCAATGCCACATGGGGCTGACCGAGGCCGTGGCACCGATTTTGGAGGGAAACGACGTGATCGGCTATCTGATGCTTGGGCAGACCCGCACCGAGAGCCACACACCGCGCATTTTGGAATGTATTGCCGAGCTACCCGCCGCCGAGGCGGTGGACCGTGAGGTACTGATCCGCGCCCTGAACGAGATTCCTCCCATGGAGCACGAGGTTCTCTCCTCGGCCACGCGGATCATGGAAATGTGCGCCAGCTTCCTCTGCACCCAAAACATCGTACGCGCACAGCAAAATCCCCTGTGGTACAAGGTGGAGCACTACGTCCGCGAGCACCTTGCCTCCCCCACCCTATCCATGTACGAGATCTGCCGCCACTTTTCCATCTCCCGCAGTACTCTTTATACCATGTCCAAGGAATCCTTTGGCATGGGGATCTCGGACTACATCCGCGCCTGCCGCATCGAGCAGGCAAAAAAGCTACTGCAAAAAAAGACGCTGCCGATCTGCGAGATCAGCCGCCTTTGCGGCTTCAGCGCCCCCAATTATTTTACCAAAACCTTTAAACAGCACGTGGGCGTGTTGCCGAAAGAATACGTGCATCAGGTTTTTTCGGACGGAACGGCTTAAATTGATTCAAAAAAAAATACCGACGGCATCTAACCGATGCCGTCGGTGTTCTTTATTCGGAATAACGGGTCAAAACCTTTTTGAGATAGTGGCCGGTATAGGAGCCCTCCACCGCGGAGACCTCCTCGGGAGTACCCGTGGCAACGATCTGTCCGCCGCCGTCACCGCCCTCGGGGCCAAGATCAATGATGTGATCGGCACACTTGATCACGTCCAGATTATGCTCAATGACCAGCACCGAGTTCCCCGCGTCACACAACCGCTGAAGCACCTCCAGCAGCTTTGCCACGTCCGCCGTATGCAGACCCGTGGTGGGCTCGTCCAGAATATAGATGGTGCGTCCGGTGGATCGCTTGGCCAGCTCGGTGGCCAGCTTGACGCGCTGTGCCTCACCGCCCGACAGGGTGGTGGAGGATTGACCGATCTTAACGTAGCCAAGTCCCACGTCGTACAGGGTCTGAAGCTTGCGTTGGATGGCGGGAAGCGAATCGAAGAACTGCAAGCCCTCCTCCACGGTCATGTCCAAAACCTCGTAAATGTTCTTGCCCTTATAATGCACGTCCAGGGTGTCACGGTTGTAGCGTTTGCCCTTACAAACATCACAGGTGACGTACACGTCGGGCAGGAAGTGCATCTCAATGCATTTCACACCGTCGCCCTCGCAGGCCTCACAGCGACCGCCGCGGACGTTGAAGGAGAAGCGTCCCGCCTTGTAGCCCTTGGCCTTGGCGTCACGGGTTTGAGCAAACAGCTCTCGGATATCCCCGAACAGCCCCGTATAAGTGGCGGGATTGGAGCGGGGCGTGCGTCCGATGGGGCTTTGATCAATGGCAATGACCTTATCCAGATGCTCCAGCCCCTCCACCGCCTCGTGCTTCCCGGCGTAGGTGATGGCACGGTTCAGCTTTTCGGCCAGGACGGGATGGAGAATGCCGTTGACCAGAGAGGATTTTCCCGAGCCCGAAACTCCGGTCACACAAACAAAGCAGCCCAAAGGGATGGAAACGTCGATCTGCTTCAGGTTATTCTGCGCCGCACCGGTAACACGCAGGAAGTGCCCGTTCCCTTCCCTCCGGCGGGCAGGAACGGTGATCCGCTTTCGCCCCGAAAGATAGGCACCGGTGATCGACTCCCGGTTCTCCATGATCTCCTTGGGCGTTCCCGCGGCAACGATGCGTCCGCCGTGAATGCCCGCGCCGGGGCCGATGTCCAAAATATAATCGGCGCTTTCCATGGTTTCCTCGTCATGCTCCACCACGATCACCGTGTTGCCAAGATCCCGCAACCGCTTGAGAGTGGCAATGAGCTTGGAATTATCCCGCTGGTGCAGACCAATGCTGGGCTCATCCAAAATGTAGAGCACGCCCACCAGAGAGGATCCGATCTGGGTAGCCAGGCGAATGCGCTGGGCCTCGCCTCCCGAAAGCGTGCCCGCCTTGCGGGAGAGGGTGAGATAATCCAGACCGACGCTGAGCAAAAAGCCAAGACGGGAGCGCACCTCCTTGAGAATCTCCCGCGCGATCTGCTCCTCGGTGTCGGTCAGCTGCAATTGATTGACAAATTCCAGCGCCTTTTGCACCGAAAGCGAGCAAAGCTCGTGAATATTCAAGCCACCAACCGTAACGGCAAGAGGGGCGGGAGCCAATCGGTGCCCCTTGCAGGAGGGACAGGGTGCGTCCTCCACGAACTGCTCGTAGTAGTCGCCGCCTGCCATCTGCATGCGGTTCTCGATCATCTTGATCAGGCCCTCAAACTTGACCTTTTGATGGTGCTCCTCCTTGGCGAAATAGCGGTGGATATCGTAGATCTCCTCTCCGGTGCCGTAAAGAATCTTTTCCATCTGCTCTTCGGTAAAGCTTTCCACGGGGGTCTGAAGATCAAAGCCGAAGCGCTTGCCCACCGCGGCAAACAGCGGGCCATTCCAGCTCTCCTCCTCCAGGGTCTTAAAGCCGTTCACGGCAATGGCCCCCTGGGAAAGTGCCAGCTTTTTGTTGGGAATCAGCCGCTCGGGGGCAATGCGCTGAAGATCGCCAATGCCCGCGCAATGAGGGCAGGCACCCGTAGGATTGTTGAAGGAAAACATTCGCGGCTCCAGCTCGCCAAAGGAGATATTATGCTCCTCACAGGCGTAGCTCTGGGAGAATTCCAGCTCCTCGGCTTCCCCTTCCCGGGGAACCGTAACAATAATCAAGTGTCCGTCCGCGGCGTTCAGGGCATTCTCCACCGAATCGGAAAGCCGGGATTCGATCCCCTCCCGCATCACCAAACGGTCTACCACGATCTCAATGCTGTGCTTTTTATTTTTGTCCAGCACGATCTCCTCGGAGAGATCGTACATATTTCCGTCCACCCGTACGCGGACGTAGCCGCTCTTTTTGGCATCGGCAAATACCTTCTCATGCCGTCCCTTTTGGGAACGCACCACGGGAGCCAACACCATAAAGCGCTCCCCCTCGGGCAAGGTCAGGATCCGATCCAAAATCTGATCGGTGGTCTGCTGACGGATCTCCTTGCCGCAGACGGGACAGTGCGGAACACCAATGCGAGCATAAAGCAGACGGAGATAGTCGTAGATCTCGGTCACGGTTCCCACGGTGGAACGGGGGTTTTTGGAGGTGGTCTTTTGGTCGATGGAAATCGACGGCGAGAGCCCCTCAATGGAATCAATGTCGGGCTTATCCAACTGCCCCAGGAACATACGGGCATAGGAGGACAGAGATTCCACAAAGCGGCGATGCCCCTCGGCGTAAATGGTGTCAAAGGCCAGGGAGGATTTTCCCGAGCCCGAGAGGCCCGTGAGGATCACCAGCTTGTCCCTTGGAATCTCGGTGTCTATATTTTTCAGATTGTGTACGCGAACACCGCGAAGTTTGATCTCGTTTGGCATAATGCGATGCTTCTCCTACTGTTTTTTTCGTTTTGCTTTTTGCGGCCGGGCAACGTCCACCTTGCCCTCGCGGAGCTTTTTGATGCGGTCACGCAGATAGGCAGCCTGCTCGAATTCCAGCTTTCGCGCCGCGCTCTTCATTTCGGCGGTCAGCTCCTCGATCAGCTTTTCCCGTGCGGCCGAGCTCAGCTTGCCGTCGGATACGGACTTGTTCTTGCCCTTTCCGCTCTTTTCTTCGGTGGAGCCGATCTCAATCACGTCCCGCACGCCCTTGACGATGGTGGTGGGCGTGATGCCGTGAGCCTGATTGTATTCGTCCTGGATCTTGCGACGGCGGGCGGTCTCGGTGATGGCTCCCCGCATGGAGCGGGTGATGGAATCGGCGTACATGATGACCTTGCCCGAGGCGTTTCGCGCGGCACGGCCAATGGTTTGGATCAGAGACCGCTCGGCGCGCAGGAAGCCCTCTTTGTCGGCGTCCAGAATGGCCACCAGGGAGACCTCGGGAATATCCAGGCCCTCACGCAGCAGGTTGATACCAACCAGCACGTCAAATTCTCCCAGACGCAGATCGCGGATGATTTCCATGCGCTCCATGGTATCCACGTTGAAGTGAATGTAGCGAACGCGGATCTCGTTGTTTTCCAGATATTCGGTGAGATCCTCGGCCATTTTTTTGGTCAGTGTGGTCACCAGAACACGCTCTTTTTTGGCAACCCGTATGCGAATTTCCCCCATCAGGTCATCCACCTGCCCCTCAATGGGGCGCACCTCCACCTCGGGATCAAGAAGCCCCGTAGGACGGATGATCTGCTCCACCACCTGCTCGGTGTGTGCATCCTCGTAGTCGCCGGGAGTGGCACTGACAAACACGGCCTGATGAATGGTCTCCTCAAATTCCTCAAAATACAGAGGGCGGTTATCGTAGGCCGAGGGCAGGCGGAATCCGTAGTCCACCAGGTTCTTCTTTCGTGCCGTGTCGCCTCCGCTCATACCCCGTACCTGGGGGATCATAACGTGGGACTCGTCGATAAACATGAGAAAATCCTCGGGGAAATAATCCAGGAGGGTAAAGGGCGTGGATCCGGCGGGACGCCCCGACAGCACGCGGGAGTAGTTCTCCACCCCCGAGCAAAAGCCGATCTCCCGAAGCATTTCCAGATCGTATTTGACCCGCTCGCGGATACGTTGCGCCTCGATAAGCTGATTCTGGGACTCAAAAAATTGCACACGCTCGATCATTTCCCGCTCGATCTCC
The DNA here is from genome assembly GCA_017451915.1 of Clostridia bacterium. Taxonomy (GTDB): domain Bacteria; phylum Bacillota; class Clostridia; order Oscillospirales; family CAG-272; genus UMGS1865. The sequence goes on along the minus strand of JAFTNJ010000017.1, from coordinate 37,139 downwards.
CCAAAGGCCGCCTCACGCTTCTCGTCGGACACGGCGTAGTGGGTGGCGGGATAGATGGCCGCATAGGAAAGGACGCGCTTCAGCTCGCCCGTAACAATGTTGATCTCGGAAATGCGGTCGATCTCATCCCCAAAGAACTCCACGCGCAGGGCGCTATCGTTCATGTTGGCGGGAATGATCTCCACCGTGTCCCCATTGACACGGAAGGCGTCACGCACCAGGGACATATCGTTGCGGTTATAGCTGTTGGCCACCAGCTTGCGAATAAAGATGTCCCGACTCATTTGGGTCCCGGGACGGATGGCAAGCACCAGTCCCTGATACTCGCTGGGGTCACCCAAGGAATAAATGCAGGAGACCGAGGCCACGATGATCACGTCCCGCCGCTCAAACAGCGCACTGGTAGCGCTGTGGCGCAATCGGTCGATCTCGTCGTTGACCAGCGCGTCCTTTTCGATATACATATCCTTGCCCGGAATGTAGGCCTCGGGCTGGTAATAGTCGTAGTAGGAAACGAAGAACTCCACCGCCGCGTCGGGAAAGAATTCCCGCATCTCGGAGCAGATCTGGGCCGCCAGCGTCTTGTTGGGCTCCAGGATCAGAGTAGGACGGTTGACCCGTTGGATCACGTTGGCCATGGTAAAGGTCTTGCCCGAGCCGGTGACGCCCAAAAGGGTCTGCATCCGCTTCCCTTCCTCAATCCCCGCCACCAATCGGTCAATGGCTTGGGGCTGGTCACCCGTAGGCGAATATTCACTTTTGAGAAGGAAGGGCTTGTACTCCATGGCGCTTCTCCTTTCCGTATTTGGAATAATTATACCACTTTTTTCGTTGCTTGTAAATAGATTTTGAAAATATTTTTCCAAAATCGAAACATTTTGTTGAGTTTGTGCAAGCACGCAGACAAATCGCAACGTTCCTTTACCCAAATAGTATAGCACAAAACGCGACCAAAGTAAATAAACATCCTTCAAAATGTCAATGATTTTATGGAAAAAATAACTTTTTGAAACTTTTTTCGCAAATCTATGGAAATCCTTCTTTATTTATGCTATAATAAAGTAATTATATTATTTTTTATAGCACACCCCTATGGAAAGGATCCAAACATGCCCTCTTATATCGAAAAAGCCGAACAAATCAATCTGCCCGTGATCGCCCTGCGCGGAACCGTAACCTTCCCCTCGATCACCGTCAATTTTGAGATCAACGACGACGCTTCGGTAGCCGCCGCGCGCATTGCCGGCTCCGGAAGCTCCTTGATATTTTTGACCACCTACTCCGAGCTCCCCTCCAAGCGCAAAGTCAAGGACGACGAGTTCCCCTACTATACCGTTGGAACCGTAGCCAAGATCAAACAGCTCCTGCGCACCCCCGAGGGACAGACCCGCATCATTGCCGAAGGATTGGCAAGAGCTACCGTGGTCAAATACCGCCACAACGAAACCTACGTGGAGGCCGACCTGATCTGCAAGACCATCTTTCTGCCCGGCAACGGCGGGATCCGCGGGGAGGCCTACGTTCACGAAATGATGCAGGCCATTGAAAGCAACGCCCGCTTCCTGCCCACCAGCTCCGAGGAGCTGATCCAATCGGCGCGCTTCTACGAGGATCCCGGAATGCTGGCCGACTTTATTGCCGCCAATATTCTGGTGCGTCTGCGGGATAAGCAGGCGATCCTGGAGTGCTTTGACCCCATGCGCCGCTGCGAGATCCTTCTGGAAATTCTTCAGGAGGAGGCCATGGTTCTGCAAACCGAGGCCAAGATCCGTCACAAGGTCAATCAGCGTATGAATCAGAACCAACGGGATTATTATCTGCGCGAGCAGATGAAGGTGATCCAGGAGGAGCTGGGGGACGGCAACGACGTAGAGGAGTTTGCCGCACGCATCCGTAAAGCCGACCTCCCCGCCGAGGTGGAGGAAAAGCTCCGCAAGGAGAATGACCGTCTGGCCAAGGCCCCCTTTGGCTCTGCGGAGGCCACCGTGATCGCCAACTATCTGGACACCTGCCTGGACATTCCCTGGAAAAAGACCACCAAGGACCGTTTGAACTTCAACACGGTACAACGGGTGCTGGACGCCGACCACAACGGCCTGGAAAAGGTAAAGGAACGCATTGTGGAATACATTGCCGCCAAGCAGCTGAATCCCGAGCTTCGCAACCAGATCCTCTGCCTGGTAGGCCCTCCCGGTGTGGGCAAAACCTCCATTGCCTCCTCCATCGCCCGGGCTATGAATCGCAAATACGTGCGCATCTCTCTGGGCGGCGTGCGGGATGAGGCCGACATCCGCGGTCACCGCAAGACCTACATCGGTGCCATGCCCGGACGCATCATCACCGCCGTGACCCAAGCCGGGGTTCGCAATCCTCTCATCCTTCTGGACGAGATCGACAAGCTGACCCACGACACCCACGGAGACCCCACCTCAGCTCTGCTGGAGGTACTGGACGGCGAGCAGAACAAGACCTTCCGCGATCATTTTGTGGAGCTTCCCTACGATCTTTCGGACTGTATGTTCATTGCTACGGCCAACAATCTGTCGAGCATCCCCCGCCCCTTGATCGACCGTATGGAGATCATCGAGCTGGGCATTTATACCAAGCGGGAAAAGCTGGCCATTGCCAAGGACCATCTTCTCCCCAAGCAGCTCAAGCGTCACGGACTCACGTCCAAAACGGTCAAGATCACCGAAGCTGCCCTCCTGGAGATCATTGATTACTACACCCGCGAGGCCGGCGTCCGTAATCTGGAGCGCAACCTGGCCACCCTCTGCCGCAAGGCCGGTAGAAAGCTTTTGGCCGAGGAAGCGAAAAAGATCGTCATTGACCAAAAAGACGTTGCCTCTTATCTGGGCGCGCGCAAGCTGTTGCCCGAGCTGATCGACGCCGAGGACGAGGTGGGTGTGGTCAACGGCCTTGCCTACACCGAGCTTGGCGGTAGCCTGCTCAAGGTGGAGGTTGCCGTACTGGAAGGAACCGGAAAGATCGAAACCACCGGATCCCTGGGCGACGTAATGAAGGAGTCGGCCCACATTGCCGTCAGCTACGTGCGTTCCATCGCCGCGGCCTACGGTATTCCCACCGATTTTTACAAAACCAAGGATATTCATATCCATTTCCCCGAGGGCGCGGTTCCCAAGGACGGCCCCTCTGCCGGTGTCACCATGATCACCGCCCTGGTGAGTGCCCTGACCGGACGTCCCGTCCGTCACGACCTGGCCATGACCGGTGAGGTCAGCCTGCGCGGCAACGTTCTTGCCATTGGCGGACTGAAGGAAAAAACCATGGCGGCGTACAGTGCCGGCGCAAAAACCGTTCTCATCCCCGCAGACAATCTGCGGGATCTGGAGGAGCTGGATCCTTTGGCCCGGGAGAATCTCACCCTCGTGCCCTGCAAGAAGATTCCCGAGGTGCTGGAGCGCGCTCTGCTCCCCCGTCCCTTGGAGGCGCTTTCCCAGGGTGCCGAGGCCCCCGCAACGGAAGCCGCCTTTGTTCCCAGAAACCGCCCCTCCGGCGTGCCTGCGGGACAGCTACATCTTGCCAACGAAACCGCAAAAAAGGAGTCTTGACCCTATGGCTTTGAATTTGAATAACACCAACCTGCGTATCAGCGCGGGACTCCCCAAGCAGTTCCCCACCGATCCCATGGTGCAGATCGCCTTCTCCGGGCGCTCCAACGTGGGAAAGAGCTCTTTGATCAATTCCCTCCTGGGGCGCAAATCCCTGGCACGCGTCAGCTCGGCTCCCGGTAAGACCATCACCGTCAACTTTTACGACGTGGACAAAAAGCTCTTTCTGGTAGACCTGCCCGGCTACGGCTTTGCCAAGCGGAATCCTGCCGATAAGGCCCAGTGGTCGGCCCTGACCGACGGGTACTTTACCCAAAATCCCAACCGGGATCTGCTCAAGCTGGTGATCCAACTGGTAGACAGTCGCATTGGCCCCACCGCCGATGACGAAATGATGCTCCGCTTTTTGAACGAGAGTGACATCCCCTACCTGGTGGTAGCCACCAAGTGCGACAAGCTCAACGCCACCGAGCGCAAAAAGTCCGAGGAGCTGCTGCACAACCATCCCGACATTCCCACGGACACTCCCATCCTTTTCTACTCTGCCCTCAAGAGCGTGGGACGGCAGGAGCTTTGGGCTCGCATTGCCGAATACACCCAGATCAAGCTGTAAGCGTTCACCGCACGCTTGGTCGCTCGATTATTATTTGAAAAGAGAGAAGAACCATGTTGTTTTCGATATTAGAAGACGGCGATCTGCAAAGCGCACTGATCTCCCTGTTACTCATTCTTCCCATGATGGCCCTGGCGCTCTCTGCCCACGAGGCCGCCCACGGATGGATGGCCTACAAGTGCGGAGACCCCACCGCCTACCTGATGGGACGCCTGACCCTGAATCCCCTGAAGCACCTGGATCCCCTGGGCTTTTTGTTCCTGCTGATCTTTGGCTACGGCTGGGCAAAGCCGGTGCGCATTGATGCCCGTAATTTCCGCAATCCCCGCCGCGGCATGGCTTTGACCGGCGCGGCAGGTCCCGGAGCAAACCTGATCCTTGGGTTGCTCTGCGCCGTTCTGGGCGGATTCTTTTACGCGCTTTACTACTGCAGAGTCGTTACCACCGTCTCCACCGCGTCGATCACGGATCCCGGCTTTTTGACCAACTGTATGTATTGGCTTTATAATATGTTTGTCAACGGAGCCATGATCAATTTCCTGTTTATGGTGTTTAATCTGATTCCCGTCCCTCCCTTTGACGGCTCCCGCATTGCCTTTGTCTTTTTGCCCAACAAGCTGTATTTCGGCATTATGAAATACGAGCGTCAGATCATGATGGGAATGTTGATCGCCCTGCTCGTCCTCTCCCGCTTCGGTATTTCCCCCTTCGGTTGGATCGCAAGCAAATTGACCGTAGGAATCCTGGAACCCGTTTCCAATCTCTTTTTTAAGCTCTTGCTCCCCGCATTTACTTGACCGAAAGGACCCATCTTTGATCTATGGAAACCGTTATCACCTATCGCATCGAGCAATTTGAGGGTCCCTTGGACCTGTTGCTGACGCTGATCCAAAAAAACAAAGTAAATATTGAGGATATTCCCATTGCCCTGATCTGCGATCAGTACCTGGAGTACATCAAGGCGGCGCAGGACATGGATATGGAGCTGGCCGGAGAATTCATCGTTATGGCCAGCGAGCTGATGCTGATCAAGAGCCGTATGCTTTTGCCCCGGGCGGAGGAACCCGAAAAGGATCCCCGCAAGGAGTTGGCCGACGCCCTGCTCCGCTATCAGCAGGCCAAGCAAGCCGCAGCAAAAATGATCCCTCTGTACCAACGCTTCAGCGGCCGCATGGTCAAGGACACCGACGAGATCTCAATAGATACCTCCTACGTGGCCGATCAGCAGGTCACAGCTCTGTGTCTTGCGGTGCGCCGCATCATTGCCGCCAACGAGAGCCGTCCCAAGGCCGAAAAGCAGGTCTTTGCCCCCATGATTGCCAAACCCATCATTCCCGTGGACGTAAAGATCGTTGGCATCCTCCATCACATTGAGAAAAAGAAAAAGCCCTCTATGAAGGAGTTGCTTTCCGACGCCACCTCTCTGCCCGACCTGATTGCAATCTTCCTGGGCATCCTGGAACTGATCAAGGTGCGCAAGATCCTCATTGAGGAGGATCCCGATTCCTACACCGTCATCCACGGCTCAAATACCCGCTTCGTTATCAACGATGCTCCCGTGGAGGAACAACCCGAAAAGGTATACGACCCGAGCAATATTGGCGACGATCCCATTCCTCTCTCCTCCAAGGCAGAGATGCATCGGGAACAGCGACGCATCATTCGTGAGCGCAAGCTGGCGGAAAAGAAGCGGTTGCGTGAGGAGGAGCGCGCGCGCCGCGCCGAGGAACGCCGCCGTGCCAAGGAAGCGGCCAACGCATCCCTTGCCGCGGATCTCCCCGCCGATGACAGCGACCTGGAGGCCGAGGCACAACTGGAGGCCATGCTGGATGAAAAGCTCTCCGCCGACGCCGAGGACATTATGGACGATCTGGGTCTGGATATGAACGAGATCCTGCGTACCATGACCGAAAAAGCCAAAGATTTTACTGCCACCGACGGCAACGACGAACCCACAGAAAGGACGTAATCACCCATGGAAGAAAAAAAGAACGCGCCCGTCATCGAGCCTCCCGCCACCGAGCAGGAGATCGAGCAAGCCATTGAGGCCATTCTCTTTGCCGCAGGCTATCCCATGCGCTACGATAAAATCGGAGAGGTATTGGGGCTTTCCCCCAAGGACGTAAAGGTCATCGTCAAAAAAATGGCCCAGCACTTCCAGGAGGCCGAAACCTACCATGGAATCCAGCTTCTCCTCTACCCCACCACCTGTCAGCTGACCACCAAAGAGCAATACGCCCCCTACATCCGCGAGGCCCTGGGCATCCGTCGGGGCGGCAACCTCTCTGCCTCCTCCATGGAGGTTCTGGCCGTGGTTGCCTACAACCAGCCGGTAACCCGTTCCTTTATTGATCTGGTGCGCGGTGTGGACAGCTCCTATGCCGTCAACTCCCTGTTGGACAAAGGACTGATCGAGGCCGCCGGACGTCTGGACGCTCCCGGCCGTCCCATGCTCTACGTCACTACCGATAAATTCCTTCGCGTCTTTGGCATCCAGTCGCTGGAGGAGCTTCCCGAAACCGAGGCCTTGAGTGCAGCCGCGGCACAAAGCGAGCAGCAGCAAGAGACCGCGGCATTGGAGGAGTCCGACATCGCCGCAGACGATGAAGCCCCCTTGAAGGAATACTCCGCGCCGGTGGACACCGACGAAACCGACGTGATTTTTGAAAACGGAGGCGAGCCCGTCGCCCCCTGACCCATTCCCGCACCCCATCTTCGTTGAAAGGAGGGATTTGATGAAGCCGCTGTTGGCCGTACTGGCCGTATTGGGAGGACTGATCCTCCTGTTGTTGCTTGTACTGTTTCTTGGCAGAGCCAAGATCCGCATCGTTTTCCGCACCCGTTTGCGGATTGTGCTCTATATCTGCGGTTTTCCCATCCCCCTGCTTTCGGATGAGGATGACACGAAAAATCCGACGCCCGTCGAGTGCATCGATCCCTACGAGGTGCTGCGCCGAGAACGGCGGAGGTCGGATCGCAAAGCCCGCAAGGAGCAGAGAAAAGCCCTGCGAAAATCCAAAAAGCAGGCAAAAAAGGCCAAGAAAGCCCCCAAGTCTGCCACTCCCGCACCCAAGCCTCCATCCCCCAATCTAAAAGAAAATCTGGAAATGGTGGTTGCCCTGCTCCAAAAGCTCTACACCGTCACCAACGGAAAGTTCCGTTTACACGTTAAGCAGCTCCACCTTTGGGTGGGCACCGAGGACGCCGCCAAGACGGCCGTGCTTTACGGTGTCCTGGTACAGATCCTTGGCGATCTGCTCCAATGGCTCCAGGACCATTTCATTCCCATCCGGCGCAAGCCCGGCAGTATCCGTTTGATCCCGGCCTTTGGGCAAACCACCTCGGCCGCCGAGATCGACCTGATCTGCTCCCTGCGCTTTTACCAAGCCCTGGGGATCCTGCTCCCCATGCTTCTGACCTATCAGAAGGAAAAGCAGAACGCGATGCAAAAGGCCGCCGGCCGCGCCGCAAACGCATCCACTCCAAAACCGTAATCGCAACCATACGAAAGGATAAGCCTTATGGAAAACGAATCTTCTATCAAAAACATCATCAACGATTCCCTGCAACAGATCCGCACCTTTATTGATGCCGATACCATTGTTGGAAAGCAGATCGTGACCCCCGGTGGCACGGTGATCATTCCCATCTCCAAGCTTTCCATGGGATTTGCCTCGGGAGGACTGGATCTGCCAAGCAAAAACAGCAACGGTGCCAAGAACTTTGGCGGCGGTGGCGGAACCGGCGTGAGCGTTTCCCCCATCGGCTTTTTGATCGTTTCCCCCGAGGGGAAGGTGGAAATGCTGCCGATCTCCCAGGAAAAGAGCGGTCCCGTGGAGCAGGTCTTTGATCTGCTGGATCAGGCACCGGATCTGATCCGCCGCATCATGAGTGCCTTCTCCGGGGACGGAAAGGATTCCTCCCCCAGCGAGGAGGAGATCCAAAAGAAGGAGGAGGAGATCTCCAAAAAGCTGGAGGTTGAGCTGGCTTCGGTAGAGGTTCCCGCAACGCCAAAAGAGGAAAAGCAGGATGCCAAAGCCGCCAAGCGTGCCGCAAAGGAGGCCAAACGCGCCGCCAAAGCCGCCAAACGCGCCGCCTACGATTACGACGAGGATGACGACGACGAGGACATTACCTCTGCAGCGCCTTTTTAACCCTCTCCGCTCTCATCTGACATAAACCTCACTCCGGAAAAATATATTGGTACAAAATCTATTTTTCCGGAGGGTCTTATTATGTCTAAATGGAAAAAAGCGCTTTCGTTCCTTCTCTCCTGTCTGCTTCTGTGTGGAGTCCTGCGATTTCCGGGCGAAGCCAAGGTGGAGGTGGAGCCCGCGGACTTCCCTCCTGTCGTGTCGGCGCAGGGGGCCGTGCTGATGGAGGCCGAAAGCGGTACTGTGATCCTGGGCGTAAACGAATCCACCCCCTTGCCCATGGCAAGCACGACGAAGATCATGACGGCGTTGGTGGCCCTGCAGCTGGCCGCCCCCACCCAAAGCATTACCGTGCCTCCCCAAGCCGTGAACGTGGAGGGCTCCTCCATCTATCTGACCGAGGGGGAGACGTTGACCCTGGAGCAGCTGCTCTACGCGGTTCTTTTGGAATCGGCCAACGATGCCGCGGTTGCGGTTGCCTGCGGTACGGCGGGTAGTGTGGAGGCCTTTGCCGCCGAAATGAATAAGACCGCCGCCGCTCTGGGGCTGACCAACTCCCATTTCGTCAATCCCCACGGTCTGGACGCGGAGGAGCATTACACCACGGCCTACGATCTGGCCGTCATCATGCGCGCGGCACTTCAAAACGAGCTGCTTCAAACCATCATGTCCACCAAGAAGGCAACCATTCCCCATGAAAGCACCGATTCGGCCCGTCTTTTGGTCAATCACAACAAGCTTCTGCGCTCCTATGAAGGGTGCATCGGTGGCAAGACCGGGTTTACCAAGCGCAGCGGTCGATGCCTGGTCTCAGCGGCGGAAAAAGGCGGTGTTACCCTCATTGCCGTCACTTTGAACGCCCCCGACGATTGGAACGACCACTCCGCCATGCTGGACTACGGATTTTCTCAATACCGGTCGGTGGAGCTCTGTCGGGCGGAGGAATTTCTCCTTCCCCTGGCGGTGGTTGGCGGATGCGACGCCTACGTGATGGTCAGCAATACCGAGTCCCTTTCCCGCGTGCTTCCCAACCGTGAGCTTTCTCTGCGCTCCGTGGTGGAGCTCCCCCGCTTCGTCTATGCGGCCGTCTCCCCGGGAGAAATCCTGGGCTACGTACGCTTTTTTGGTGACACCGACGGTGACGGACAGGAGGAATGTCTTGGCGAGGCCCCCCTTGCCGCCTGCTACGGCGTAGAACGCTACGAAAAAACCAATGGCTTTTGGGAATGGCTCAAGCGTCTTTTTGGATTTTTAAAATAAAGGAAGGAAATAACCATGGCAGAGCCCATACGGCTTCAAAAATTTTTTACCGACTGCGGAGTGCTCTCCCGTCGTGCCGCCGAGGCCGAGATCCTGGCCGGAAAGGTGCGCATCAACGGTCGCGTGGCACAGCTGGGAGATCGGGTGGATCCCGAAACCGATCGGGTAGAATATCTGGGCAAGCCCCTTCGCCCCCGCCGCTCCACCCCCTACCTCTACCTGATGCTCAATAAGCCTCGCGGCTACGTCAGCACCGCAAAGGACGAAAAGGGACGAAAAAACGTCACCGATCTGACCCGCAATGCCGGCAGTCGCGTCTATCCGGTGGGACGGCTGGATATGGATTCCGACGGTCTTTTACTTCTGACCGATGACGGTGCCTTTGCCAATCATCTCACCCATCCCCGCCACGAGATTCCAAAAATCTATCACGTAACGCTGGCGAAGACTCCCACCCGGGAGCAGCTTGCCGCTCTGGCGGCCCCCATGGAGCTGGACGGCTACGCATTGCAGCCGGTTGGCGTTCGAGTCCTCTCGCCCACGGAGCTGGAAATGACCCTTTACGAGGGACGCAACCGACAGATCCGTCGGATGTGCGAGGCGGTAGACCTGAAGATCACCCGCCTGCAACGGGTGGCCATTGGAGAGCTGAGCCTGGGGGATCTGCCCCTTGGCAAGTGGCGGCTCCTGACCCCCGATGAGGTAGCCTACCTCTTTCCTCAAAAAAACAACGAAAACAAATAAACGGAGAAGATTATGCTGGAAGTATTACCGATTCAAGAAAAGCAAGAGCAGGAGGCACTTTGCGCCCGCTGCAAGATTCCCTTTCACACCGAGCTGCTGGCCTACAAGGCACTGGTGGACGGCGAGCTGAAGGGCGTTTGCCAGTTCACCATGGATCAAAACGGCGGCCGCATTTTGGAGTTTGCCCATCTGCCCGACGCCTACGAGTTTGAGCCCATGTTCGTGATGGGGCGCGCCGCCCTCAACTTTATTGATCTCTGCGGCGTGCATCAGGCCTATTTTGATGCCAACTATGACAACGAGACCCTGATCAAGGCCATCGGCTTTACCAAAAACCCCGACGGACGCTACTTTATGGATCTGACCGACTTCTTCAAGGAGCCCTGCCAACACTCCAAAAAACAATAATTTCCAGAAATTGGTAATTTTTACCAGTTTTTGCCGTGAAAGTTTGGAAACTATTTTATAGAATCAAGTCTTGCAAAAATTTCCAAAATATGGTAAAATATTCCTGTCGAGAAAAATACTGTAAACCGATAAAATCTTTTTTTATGGGGGAAACGGTATTGCAAAGAAAATTTCGGAGGAGTTTTTACACATGGAATACACTACAAAGATCCTGATCGCAGACGAAAACGCCAACGGTCGCGCCGCCATACGGGACGGACTGCACCGTCTTGGCTACCGCAACCTGGAGGAAGCCTCCAACGGCGAGGACACCCTTTTGAAGATCTCCCGCTTTTGTCCCGACGTGGTTTTGATGGAGGTCTGGCTCTCCAAGCTGGACGGCATCGGCGTGCTGCGAAGCTGTCGCGCCATGGATCGCGGTCAGGGCAAGCAACCGGTGTTCATCGTCATGTCCTCGGTCTCTAACCAAAACGTCTTTATTCAGGCCACCGAGGCCGGTGCTGAGCTCTGCCTGATCAAGCCGGTGAATATCAACAGCTTGGCCGAGCACATTCAAAGCATTCTCTCCCGACGGCAGAGAGACCTTCCCGCATCGGCCATGCAAGCCGAGAGCAAGGAGCCGGACATTGAAACCCAGGTGACCCAGATCATTCACCAGATCGGCGTTCCCGCTCATATCAAGGGCTACCAGTATTTGCGTACTGCCATTCTTCTCACCATTAAGGACAGCGACATCATCAACAGCGTTACCAAGGTCCTCTACCCCAGCGTAGCCAAAAAGTACAGTACCACCACCTCCCGTGTAGAGCGCGCCATCCGTCACGCCATTGAGGTGGCTTGGGATCGGGGCGACGTGGATACGCTCAATTCGTATTTTGGGTACACCATTCAAAACAACCGAGGAAAGCCCACGAATAGTGAGTTCATCGCGATGATCGCGGATAATTTGAGATTGAAATATAAGCTGTACTAAAAAACGCTACACAGAAAACGCGCCACGATCTTGTGATCACGGCGCGTTTTCATTTTTTCTTTTCCCAATTATTTCCACAAAATCCCTTGCAATTTTTTTCGGGAAGTGGTATAATGAGAAAAAGGAAGGTGCAAGCTCCTTCCCCATCACTTCTACGATAAAGGAGTCTCCAATGTCTACGTTTTCTCTTCCCGCCTTTGGCGAAACCGAATATACGCTCCATCGGGAGAACCGCACCTCCCAAGTCTTGAATCTATCTAACGTTGATGACTCTTCCCTGGAATCCTACACCACTTACTTTGAAGCCCTGGGCTTTGTGAAAAAAGAATCCTACCAGAACGGTCTCCACCGCTTTGTTGCACTACAAAAGGATTCCATCGGAATCTTTTTGAATTTCTTTTCCAAAATCCGAGAGCTCTCCGTGGTTGTTGAGGAGGACTGCAACTATTTTTCCTATACCGATATCCCCGGCCGGGCGCGCGTCACTCCGCAGATCACCCAGGTAAAGCTCACCGATTACGGACTTTCCTACGCCATTCGCCTTGGTGACGGACGCTTTGTGGTCATCGATGGCGGTTGTAATCACGAACCCGATCAGGAGCGATTGTTCCAATGCCTGAAGGAAGGGTCTCCGTGGGAGTGCCCCGTGATTGCCTCCTGGATCTTCACCCATCCTCACTCCGATCACTACCAATGCTTTCTCGGCTTTTACGATCGCTACGGAGAGCAGATCAAAATCGAAAAGATCATGCTCCTGTTCCCGGAGCACGACGATCTGGAGCACTACCCCAAGCTGCAAACCGAATCTACCGGCACGGAGCATGACATTTCTCCTATCACCAACATCCCTATGCTGTGGGAACGCATAAGGGCATCGGGAGCCTCGGTATATGCGCCTCACACGGGTCAGCGTTATCAGATCGGGGACGCCGCCTGCCAGATCCTGGCCTCGATGGACGACACCATGCACCGCTCCCAAAAGATCAACGCCATTTCCCTGGTGATTCGTATGGAGCTGGCAGGACAGGTGATCCTGTGGGCCACCGACGCCTCCTTTGATTTTGCAAAAATCCCCGAAAAATACGATACCTATCTGAAATCCGATATTCTGCAGATTCCCCACCACGGCTTTCAATGCGGTGCCGCCGAGGCCGAGATCCTTGGGTACGATCTGATCCGCCCCCGAGTATGTCTGCTTCCGGTCTCGGATTACAACGCCTACTCCATGTTCTGTATTCACCGCGACGGCACCAGACATATCATGCGTGACTGCGACGTAGACGAGATCATTACCGGGGATCGGCAACGCACGCTTTCCCTCCCCTACGCCCCCAAGCCCTATGCCAAGACAGAATTGCAGCGGGCAGCGCAACGGGGATTGGACGTGGCCGGGGCCGAAGCCTGGGTATATACACAGCTGAATACGGCCTGCCCGGAGGATTTTCAGTTCCGCTTTGTCAATATGACCAATACCCCCACGCGGGTATGGATTGAGCTCTTTTTTGAGGAAAAGGCCAACCGCATCAATTCCATTGAGATCGAGCTGCCTCCCCTTTCCCTCTCCAATATCAATATTACCGACCAAGCCGTGAATCGGGATCCCGGAACCTACAACGCCTGCTCCCTGCAACGGCGGGGGATTCCGGAAAATCAGCCCTTTGCGGTTCGGTTCCTTGGAGAGCGCCCCTTTGTGGTCTCTCATAAGACCCACACCCCCGATTATCATTCGACGCAACACCTATAAAAAACCGAGGGATTGCATTTGCAATCCCTCGGTTTTTTGTTCTTTACAGTTCCCAGCTTCCGATCCAATCGGAGAAGGCAGTGTAAAGGGTATTCATTTGCGCCTCCAGGGCGGCGCCGTTGGTAATGGTGTAAATATAGTCGTAGGTTTCAAACTTCTCCACGTACTTATACTCACTGGTATAGTTGCCGTCGGTCAATTCCTTCAACGCCCATTCCGCCAAGGCCTTGGCATCCCTCACGTTCTGCTCCAGATCCTCAAAGGCGTTGGGATCCACCGCCTCAATATCGGCGATGATGCCCTCAAAATAGCCGTCCTTGTAGCCGTAGTTGAACTGCGCGCCGTCCTTGACCAGGAAATTCAGGGCATCGGAGGCGTACAGGTAATAGCCCGGCTGTACCTCCCCGTTGGAATCAACGTAGGAATTGATGGAATAGGTGTTCCAGAAGCAGAGGAAATTCAAATACTCGTACATCTGGTACATCTCATCCACCACGCCGGAGGAAGCGATCTTCTGCCAAAGAGCCAGATCCTCGGTCAGATCCTCGTCCTTAAGAATGGTATAAGTAGCATCCACGATCTTAAAGTTGAACTGGTAGCCGTAGTCATCGGTAAAGGGCTTGTCCTCGGAGGGCGCGACCTCCAGACGTCCCACCACCTTCACGGCCTGGGTGGTATATTCAAACTTTTGATTCTTTTGCGGATAAACCTCCACCGTATTGGAAAGCTGGGAGGTATTGGGAATACAGAAGGGGCAACTTTGGAAGGGCAGATTCATCAGGAAGATGAAGGAGCCGTCGGCAGGCGAGCTGGTGGCAAGATAGCCGTTGATGGTCACGGCCTGTCCGTCCAGCCCCTTGAGGTACTCGTAGCTGGACGCCGATTTAAAGCTCAGCTTGGTAGCCGTGGAAGGGTCAATGGGCTCGTCCTTGCAGGCAACCAACGATCCGCACAAAAGGCAAAGGATCAATAACAGGGTAATCCCCCGAAACAAATAAGATTTATTCATAACATTCAGACCTCCATACTCAATCTGCCAATCCGTCCCTGCCGGACATCAGCACGGTGCAAACCACCGTAGGCAGAACGCTGATCAAAAAGACGGCAACCAACAGGATCCACTCCATGGGATACACGGTTGCAAGATTCAACACCACGCCCATGCTTGCCACGTAGTCACCCATAAAGAGCAGGCAAACGCGGGACACTCCAAAGGCCAACACCGTGGACACCAGACCGATCAGACTGTTTTGAATCAGATACAGCAGATTGATCTTCTTCATGCTGATACCGATCAAGCGCATCAGAGAGATCTCCTTGGCCGAGTGATACATATTCAGGAGCGTGATAATGGAAATAATGATGATGTTCATCAAAAGGATAATGGCGCAGAGAATGAAGACGATATACTTGGTGTTATCGGTATCCTCCAGCACGCCGCGCACCGTTGCCATGGGCTCGATGGCCTGGAGCGAGTAGCTCTCCCCATCGGCGGTGGAAAAGACCTTGCCGTCGTAATCGTTGACCAGGGTCATGGCGTAGCCGGGATTCTTGGTCTTGACCAGCACTGCGCAAATCATGCCGTGGGTGCTGTGATCGTGCTCCTCCTCGCCCTCGTGCTCCTCCTCGGTGTGTTCTTCCTCGCCGTGGTCGTGTACCTGCCAGATGGTTTGCAGCTGGGTAAAGACCACGTTATCGTACACCGTGTGGGATTGCTCCAGGATGCCAACCACCGTCAAGGGCTGGGTATGAACGTCCCCGGCGGCGTGGCTGGTATACAGTTGGTCGCCCACCTTCAGCTCGTTCATTTGGGCGACCGACCAGCCCACCACTACCTCAAATTCACCGTGGTCATCAAACAAACGTCCTTCCCCTACGGTTTTGGAGGAAAGGAAGCCCGTGGTGGTACCCACCACCGAGGACCCGTTGTAGCTGTCGGCCATAGCAAAGGGGATCACCTCATTGACGCGGGTATCCTGCATCAGCTCGGTAACAAGGGTATAGGGAATGGTTCCCAGGGGCTCATCGGTAAAATACATGGTGTTCATGGCCAGCTGAGTGGCACTTCCCGAGGGACCGATGATGGCGGAATAGTACCCCGCCGTACCCGAGATCCCGTCGCTGACCTGCTCGCCCACGTTATAGGCAAGCACGCCCACGCCGGCGGAAAGAACAATGGAAAGAATGATCAAAATGATTTGTATCTTTTTGATCAGCATATTCTTGATCGCAAATCGAAACATCTCAAGCCCCCTCCTTTCCGTCCACCAGATCCCGTCGGCCGCCGTCGGTCATCTCGTTCATATCCACAACCACGTCAAAATATTTGGCCAGGCGGTCATCGTGGGTCACGGCGATCAGGGTCTTGCCCTTCGCCACGGAGGTCAACTGTTGGATCACCTGCTCACCAATGGCAAAGTTCAAATTTCCCGTAGGCTCGTCGGCAAGAATGATGTCGGGGGTCTTGACCAGAGCGCGCACAATGGCAACGCGCTGCTTTTGTCCGCCCGAAAGATGCTTGATCTTTTTGTTGCGCTGCTCATAAATATCCAGCGTCTTTAACAACGCGGGAGCGCGGGAGGTATCCACGCCCTCCAGGCGGAGAATATTGATGTTATCCATCACGGTCATATCGGGAATCAGCTTAAAATCCTGGAAGATATAGCCGATTTTTTCGATGCGGAAGCGATCCTTTTCCCGCTGACTCTTTTCACTCATATTTACGCCGTCGATCAGGATCTTGCCCTGCTCGGCGGAGAGGATGCCGGCAATCATGTTCAGCAGAGTGGATTTTCCGCATCCCGAGGCCCCCAAAAGCATGTAGGATTTTCCGTTTTCAAAGATCATATCGCGATAATCAATCGCGGTTTCGTTTTTAAACTGTTTGCTTACGCCAATTACTTCTATCATTATGGCTCTGTGTTCCTTTCTAAAAAAATCTCATTGTTTTTCGGTGAAACACAATGGATTTAATTGGAAAGCTTATCTCGGAGCCGGATGGGAGTGGAAAAATCCATTAGCATACCGCGGGTATGCGCCTGAAAGAACCGGGGAGTAAAGCACAGCAGAACGATCAGAGAAAGCATCCAAAGACCGTACCAAAACAGCTTCAGCGTCTCATTGGATTGCGAGACCCAGCGACAGACAAAGCAGTATTCGCCGGTGCAATCGTGTTCCGTTACTGAGAAAAGCCCCCACGTATTCCAAACCACAAGCAATGCCAGCAGGCAAACCACGGCCATGGCCACACGACGGTTTTTCATTCCGATTCCCTCCCTTCTAAATTTCTATGCCTTGCACAGATAGATTCATTGTATCACAGATTTGTGTTGTTTCAATGTTCATTTTATGAACGTATTATAAACAAGAAAAAAGAAAATCCTTCCGCGGTTTCTGTTGCGGAAGGATTTTCTTTTCACTTACAGCTGATCCGCAAGGTTCAAAATCAGCTTCTCGGTCTTGTCCCAGCCAAGGCAGGGGTCGGTGATGGATTTTCCGTAAATGCCCTCCTCTGCCTTTTGCGCGCCGTCCTCAATATAGCTCTCAATCATCAAGCCCTTGACCAGCTTTTTGATGTCTCCGCTGTGGCGGCAGGCATGAAGGATCTCGTTGGCAATGCGCACCTGCTCCAAATACTTTTTGCCGGAGTTGGCATGGTTGGTATCCACGATCACCGCGGGATTTTGCAAATTCTTCTCGGCGTAGGTCTGAGCCAAACGGGCCAGATCCTCGTAGTGGTAGTTGGGGAAGGAATTTCCGCGGTCATCCACGTAGCCGCGCAGAATGGCGTGGGCGTAGGGGTTACCCGTGCTCTGTACCTCCCAGCCGCGATAGATAAAGGAATGAGCGTGCTGAGCCGCGGTAATGGAGTTCATCATAACCGAAAGGTCGCCGCTGGTAGGATTCTTCATACCCACGGGAATGTTCAGACCGCTGGCGGTCAAGCGGTGATGCTGATCCTCCACCGAGCGGGCACCAATGGCAACGTAGGCCAACAGATCGTCCAGGTAACGGTGATTTTCGGGATAGAGCATCTCGTCGGCACAGCTGAAGCCGGATTCCTTTAAGGCTCTCATATGAAGCTCACGAATGGCAATGATGCCCTTGAGCATATCGGGAGCCTGCATCGGATCGGGCTGGTGCAAAATTCCCTTGTAGCCGTCTCCGGTGGTACGGGGCTTACCGGTATAGATGCGGGGAATGATCAAAATCTTGTCGCTGACCTGATCCTGCACGCGGCGCAGTCTGGAAATATAGTCCAGCACCGCCTCCTCATAATCGGCAGAGCAAGGGCCAATGACCAGCAGGAACTTGTCGGACTCGCCGCGAAAGACCTTTTTGATCTCTTCATCGCGGTCGGACTTGATCTTTGCAAGCTCGGGGGTCAGAGGGTACTCTGCCTTGATGTCCATGGGAATGGGAAGCTTGCGGATAAAATTCATATTCATGGGAAAACAACCTTCTTTCGGAAAAAACTTTTCTATTTTATCAAATTTTTTTATCAAACAGAGCGCGACGGGCGGTGGATTTGCGCATCATATCCCGCAAGCCCTCCCGATTGCCCTCACGCAACAGGATCTTGAGCTTGCTGAGCTCGTCCTGGAACAGAGACATCTGCTCCAACAGCGCATCCTTATTCAAAAGGAAGAGCTCACTCCACATTTCGTCGTTCATACGGGCGATACGGGTCAGATCCCGGAAGGAGTCACCCGTATAGTCCTCCAAGGGCTGCTCGGTGGGCTGACAGGTCATCAGGGAAATGGCGATGCAGTGCGTCAACTGAGAAACGAAGGCGATGATCTCGTCATGCTCCTCGGGGCTCAGGCGTGACACCCGGGCAAAGCCCAGCTTCCAGCCGAGATCCTCACAAAGCTCAATGGCGTCGGGGGTGTTGACGGAGGTAGGGGTAACTACGTAGTTGGCACCGCGGAAAATGCTGTCGTCGCTGTTCTCCACGCCGCTTCGCTCACGTCCCGCCATGGGGTGAGCGGCAATGAATTCCAGGTCGGAGCGCAGCATACCGTGAATCTGCTCCACCACGCAGGACTTGACACCGGTAACGTCGGTCAAAATGGCTCCCGCCTTCAAATACCGCTGATTCTCCCGGATCCATTCCACAAAAACGTGGGGATACAGGGCAAAGATCACGATATCGGCCTCAGCGCAAAGGGCTTCGTCAACAAAGGCGGCCCCCTTTTGGATCATGCCCTGCTCCAGGGCGTAATCAATGGAGCTTTGATCCCGGGTGATGGCCGAGACAGAGTAGCCGTGCTTGGTCAGGGCACGAGCGTAGCTACCGCCCAAAAGTCCCAGACCCACGATCAGAATCTTATGATTTTTATTCAGTTTCATGGAGGTTCACCTCACATCCCAAGGATTGTAGTATACGAAAGAATTCGGGCAGGCTCTTTTGCACTGCCTCGGCACCGGTGATCTCGCCGCCAAGACGGGTCAAGAGCACCGCCAGAGACATGACCACCCGATGGTCATTGTGTCCGCTCAAGGGCTGAACCGAAGGATGCAGAGGACGGGGACGGATGCAGATCTCGTTCTCCCCCACCGTCACGTCGGCCCCCAGCTTGGAAAGCTCCTGTGCCATAACCACGCCGCGATCGCTTTCCTTGATCCGCAAACGCTCGGTATCGGTCAGGGTTGCCCCCTTCCCCGCTGCCGCAAGCGCCATAAGGATCGGCCCCAGGTCGGGACATTGCCTCAAAGAGAGCGTAGGATTGCCCTCCTCCAGAGCGGAAAAATAGGAACGGTAAATCCGATCGCCTTGCAGGCTCTCCTCTTGCAGTCCCGTCACCGAAACATCGTGTCCCAACAAACGTAGGCCGTCAAAGAACGCGGCATTGGAATAGTCCCCCTCCACCGCAAAGGATTGAGAGAGATACTGCTGTTTGCCGGGAATACGGATGGTAAGCTCCTCCTCCCACAGCACCGTAATGCCAAACCGCCGCAGCGACGCCACGGTCATATCCACGTAGGGCTTGCTCTCCAGGGGAGGCAGAATGCGGATCACGCTATCCTCCTCGCAAAGAGGAAGGGCAAAGAGAAGTCCGCTGATAAACTGACTGCTCACGTTACCGGGAATTGTAAATTCCCCGCCGCGCAGGGGGCCCTGCAAAGTCACCGAAGCGTCGGATTGCTCCCAACGCAGACCTCTTTGGCGACAGATCTCCTCATAAACCGTCAAGGGACGGGCAAATAACCGCCCACTTCCCGTTAGAGTCACGGGGTTGGAGGAAAGCAGACAAATGGGAATGAAAAACCGAAGGGTACTCCCGCACTCCCGACAGGAGAGGGGTTGCACGGGGGCGGCGTTGCGGGGATCCATGCCGCGGATCTCCACCTGTCCACAATTCTTTTCAAAGTGCGCACCCAGCCCCGCCAGAAGATCCAGCGTTGCCAGCACGTCCTGGGAATCGGCAATTCCCGTGATGCTGCTCTGCCCGTGGGCCAATCCCGCGGCAATGAGCAGCCGGTGCGCCATGCTTTTGGAGGGAGGTGCCGCAACGGCACCGCAAAGATGGGAGGGCTTGACCGTAACGTTCATCGCTTATCCCTCACAGTTCCGTGGGATACTGAAAGCATCCCAGCATTTTTAAGCGCTCGCAGTAAGGCTTCAGGGCCTCCAGCATCCGCTGTCCGTTCTCCCCGGTCAGATCGCCCTCCAGCTCTACGTAGAAATAGTATTGCCAAAGAAGGGACTTCATGGGACGGCTCCGCAAGCATCGCATATTATAGCCGTATTCACCGATCACGTTGATGGCCTGGGCCAAAAAACCCGCCTCGTGACGCACGGTAAAAAGCAGAATGGAGTGCTTTCCCGCCGCGTCTCCCACGGTGAGGGGAGCACGGGCAAAGACGGCAAAGCGCGTGGTATTGATATCCGTTTCGTTGATGTTCCGCGCCAGAACCTTCAGGCCGTAAAGCTCCGCGGTCTCGGCACTGGCAATGGCGGCCACGGAGGGATCCATACGATCGGCCACCTGTTTTGCCGCCATGGCAGTATTCCCTGCTTGGATCTGGGAGAAGGAATGCTCCCGAATGTACTCCTCGCATTGGGCCAGGGCCTGGGGATGGCTGATGACCTCCCGAATCCCCTCCACCGTAGCCTCGGGGGTGCCCAGCAGGTGGTGATGGATGGAAAAATCGTAAATGCCGGTAACAAAGAGCCCGCCGGAGAACATCAGGTCGGTCACCTGCCCTACCTCTCCAGCGGTACTGTTTTCGATGGGCAGAACGGCGACGTCACAGTCGCCCTGCTCCACGGCACGGTAGGCTGCGGAAAAATCGTTGTAGGGGATCCGCTCGGCACTGGGAAAGATCTTTCCCGCCGCAATCGAGGCAAAAGCCCCCTCGATCCCCGAAAATGCAACTCGCATCCCCTGCATCTGTCGGCTTTGGTACAGGCGAGCCGCTTTCATCGTGTCCCGTAAAAAGCCAACGTAATAGGGACGAATGGAATCGTCCGCAATACGCAGGGCATTTTGCGCCACCAGAGCCTCCTCCCGATCGGTTTCATTCACGGGCAGGCCCTGCCGTTTTTTGTATTCGGAGATCACCTTGACCGCCTCCATGCGGCGGCAGAACAGCTCTGCCATTGCCGCATCACAGGCGTCGATCTCCTCTCTTGCTTTGTCTAATTCGTAGTCCTTCATGGGGCGCTCCTTCGCGCGGTCTTTAGTCGATGGTCTTATCAATCTTAAAGCGCACGATCTTTCTCAATGTGTTTTTCGGAAATTCCTCGTCACGAATCTTGAACAGTCCGATCTTCTTATAAGGCACCGCGGTCTTGTTGTATTCATTAATAAAGCCGCGGCAGTACTCCCGGGGATCCTCGATCTTTTCCTTGGCAAGGTAAGCCGCATCCAGGAAGAGCTCGGCCACTACGGCGTTGTGCTCCTGTCCCCGCTTGCTCTGTCCCTCGTAGACCACCACGTCGGTAAGGCCGGGGATCCGCGAAGCCAGAGAAAGCTCGATCTCCTCGGGGTACACGTTTTTGCCGTTGGAAAGAATGATCAGATTCTTCAACCGTCCCGTAATATAGAGGTAACCGTTTTCGTCGAAGCGTCCGTAGTCTCCGGTCAGGAAATAGCCGTCCTTATCAAAGGCCGCCTCCGTTGCCTCGGGATCCTTATAGTATCCCTGCATAACGTGGACACCCTTGACGCAGATTTCTCCCTCGCCGTTCTCATCGGGGTCCTTGATCTTGACCGTGGTAATGGAAATGGGCAAGCCGCAACGCCCGTTCTGGGTTCCGTTGTTTCGGTTAGCGGCAATCAGCGGCGCACACTCGGTAATGCCGTAGCCGTTGATTACGGTAATACCCACCGACTGGAAGAAATCCACGATCTTCTGGTTGATGGGCGCGCCGCCGCAAACGATGGTGTTCAAGCGTCCGCCAAAGGCGTTGCGAACCACCGCAAAGAGCTGGGTGCGCAGGTCGATACCGGTTTTGCGTGCCGCGTTGCTCACCCGGATCATGCGGCCAAGGAATTTTTCCTTTTTGCTCTTGCGCAACGTATCCATGATCTTGCGGTAAAAGCTCTCCAAAAACAGGGGAACCAATACCAGATGGGTGGGCTGATGCTCCTTCATTTCCTGGAGCAAATATTTAATTCCCGAGGTAATATATACGTTGGAGCCAACGTAAAGATTTCCAAGGAGATTAATGGTGGAGCCAAAGGTGTGGTGAGGAGGAAGCACGCTGATGCTTCGATCTCCTACCGAGATCAGCTGGAGGCCGGCGTAGATGTTGGAAAGAATGGCGGTCTGGGTCAGCATAACACCCTTGCCCTTGCCCGTGGTACCCGAGGTGAACACCAGAAGGGCGGTTTCGTCGGGAGAGATCCGCGCCTCCTCAAAGGAAACGTCGCCATTCTCTCTTGCCGCCGCACCGCGGGCGATCAGAGCGGGCAGAGCGTTCTCCTCCTCGCCAAGATCGGTGGAGAGCACCGTTTTGATCCCCGCCGTCCGGCAGATCTCCTCTCCCTTGGAGGCGATCAGATCCGAGGAAGCGATCAACGTTTTACACTCGGCAAAGCGCACGGTTTCGGACAGCTCCTCCACGGTCCAATCGGGATCCAGGGGGCTGACTACGGCACCCACGGAAAGCAGAGCCAGGTAGGAGCAGACCCATCCGTAGGACATCTTACCGATCAGGGCGGTGTTTCCGTTCTTAACGCCCTTTTCCAACAGGGCGGTACCCAGGCAACGGACGTCCTCGGCCAGCTGTTGGAAGCTGATCGTTTGGATCTCCTCGTCCTTGGGATTGATGCGGAAGGAATACGCAATCCGCTCACCGTGACGCAGAGCCAGATCCTCTACCATCTCACGGAAATTTACGTACAAATAACTCTTGTTCAAAGGGGGCATTTTCATAACAATTCTTCCTTTCTTGTTTGTGGCCAAAGAAAAACGGAGCAATGCTGCAAACCGTAAATAAGGATACCTTCCGTAAAGAATGAACCTCCGCCTCTCATGGCAATACTATCCGTATGGGAAAGGGACAAAGATGTGAATCGGTTCACATCTCCATATATAGCCCAATTATATCACAGAAGGGAAAAAATGTCAAGGAAAATATATCGACTTTCGGCTTTTTTATTGCCAACGGAGGAACTCTTCCTTATATTATTCTCCAACCGCACGGGTTTCTCCCCTCCCGATAATAATAAATTATTGAATTTTTTGTGAAAACTATTGACAATCATGTGACTTTGTTGTATAATTTGGAAAGCGTTTTAAATACAACCAAAAATCCAGAAGAAAGTAGGAGGACTTTTACAAGTGATTGAGCATTTTGAAGCGCCGGAAAACGTGTTGAAGCATTACAACAGCAACGCCGAGACCGGTCTGACCACCCAGCAGGTGGAGGAGCTGCGTACTCAGTACGGCCCCAACCGTCTGCGCGAAAAGAAAAAGAAAACCACCCTGCAACGATTCCTGGAGCAGTTTAAGGACGTAATGATCCTGATTCTGCTTGCCGCCGCGGCCATCTCCTTTGTAGTGGTTTGCGCGGAGCAAAACTGGAGCGAGCTCTTTGAGCCCCTCTTGATCGTTCTCATCGTAATCCTCAATGCCGTGATGGGCGTTGTACAGGAAAGCAAAGCCGAGCATGCCCTGGAGGCTCTGCAAAGCCTTTCCTCTCCCCACTGCCGCGTCATTCGCGACGGTCAGGAGCAAATCATTGACGCCGCCGACCTGGTTCCCGGCGATATCATCCGCCTGGAAGCCGGTGACAGCATTCCTGCCGACGCCCGCCTGCTCCGCTCGGTCAGCCTCAAGTGCGAGGAATCGGCCCTGACGGGTGAATCGGTTCCCAGCGAAAAGGACGCCAAGGCCGAGGTTGCCGAGGACGCTCCCTTGGGAGACCGCTCCAACATGGTGTTCTCGGGCTGCAACGTGACCTACGGTACCGCCCTTGCCATTGTTGTTGGCACGGGTATGAACACCGAAATGGGTAAGATCGCAAACCTGCTGGAAAGCTCCGAAGAGACCAAGACTCCCCTGCAGGAGAAGCTGGCTCAGCTGGGTAAATATCTGGGCATCGTTGCCCTGGCCGCCTGCGCCGTGATCTTCGTTATCGGTCTGCTTGACGGCATGGGCGTAATTGAGGTCTTTATGATCGCCGTTTCGTTGGCTGTTTCGGCAATCCCCGAGGGCCTTCCCGCCATCGTTACCATCGTTCTTTCCATCGGCGTACAGCGCATGGTCAGCAAAAACGCCATCATTCGCCGGTTGCCCGCGGTTGAGACCCTGGGTAGTGCTTCGGTCATTTGTTCCGACAAAACCGGTACGCTGACCCAAAACCGTATGACTCTGGTTCGCACCTATTGCGACGGAAACGAGGATTCCGACAAGTTTGAGGCAAGCCAAGGCGTCTCCGACAAGACCCGTGAGCTGCTCCGCCTGACCTCCCTCTGCTGCGACGGCTCGATCCAGTTTGAGGACAACCGCGAGATCCATATCGGTGACCCCACCGAAACGGCTTTGGTGCTTGCGGCTCACAAGATCGGTATGCCCAAGGACACCCTCAACGCCGAGTGCCCCCGCGTAGCCGAGCTTCCCTTTGACTCCGACCGTAAGCTGATGTCCACCGTCAACCGCATCGACGGCAAGCTGGTTGTCATCACCAAGGGTGCCTTTGACGTTATGGCAAAGAGATGCGTTGCCGGTAACATCGAAAAGGCACGGGAAATGACCGACGCCATGAGCTCCGACGCTCTGCGCGTTCTGGCCGTTGGCTACAAGTATATCGACGAACTCCCCGAAGAAATCTCCACCGACACCCTGGAAACCGGCCTGACCTTTGTGGGCCTGGTGGCCATGATCGACCCGCCCCGTCCCGAAGCAAAGGACGCCGTTGCCATCTGCCGCAAGGCCGGCATCAAGGCTGTGATGATCACGGGTGACCACGTGGTAACCGCATCCGCCATCGCCCGCGAGCTGGGCATCCTGCAGGACGGCGACCTTGCCATTACCGGTGCCGAGCTGGACGAAATGTCCGACGAAGAGCTGGACGCCAAGGTAGAGCAGATCTCGGTTTACGCCCGCGTATCCCCCGAAAACAAGATTCGCATCGTACAGGCATGGCAGCGCAAGGATCAGGTGGTCTCCATGACGGGTGACGGCGTAAACGACGCCCCCGCCCTCAAGGCTGCCGACATTGGATGCGCCATGGGTATCACCGGCACCGACGTGGCCAAGGGTGCCTCCGACATGACCCTGACCGACGACAACTTTGCCACCATCGTAGACGCCGTCCGTGAAGGCCGCGGCATCTACGCCAACATCAAAAAGGTGGTTGGCTACCTGCTGGGCACCAACATTGGTGAAATTCTTACCGTATTCTTTGCAATGCTCCTTTGGAAGGAATCTCCCCTGCTCTCCATGCAGTTGCTCTGGATCAACCTGGTGACCGACTCCCTGCCCGCCATTGCGCTTGGTATGGAAAAGGTAGAATCCAACGTGATGGAACGCAAGCCTAAGCCCAAAAACGAAGGCATTTTTGCCAACGGCTTTGGCGCGCGCATCGTTCTTCAGGGTTGTATGTTTGGCGGTCTTACTCTCCTCGCCTTTGCCATCGGCCGCTTCTTCAGCGGTGCGGCTACCGTGGAATTGGCAAGATCCTACGGCGAGACCATGGCGTTCATCGTTCTTGCCATGTCCCAGATCGTTCAATCCTTTAACATGAGATCCGAAAGATCCCTCTTCAAGATCGGCTTCTTCTCGAATAAGACCCTGAATCTGGCTGCTCTCGCGGCATTCGTGCTGACGGCTCTGATTCTGTTTGTTCCCGGCGTAAACGATGCCTTTGGTCTGGTATATCTGCCCGGCTATCTCTACGCGATCGCCGTTGGCCTGTTCATGGTTCCCCTCCTTGTGATGGAGCTCAGCAAGGCCTTGGGCTTGATCAAGCACGATCACCACGAGAAATAAGAAGCACGTCGCTTCCCAAGACCGCGGAACGGAGGATCGCATGAAATCACTTTTTGACGGAATTCGGCGACTGGTCAGCCGTCGGATGTTTATCCTTCTTTTGATCCTGGCGCAGATCGCGTTTCTGATTGCGATGCTGATGCGCAGCTTTCGGCTGCATTGGCTGGTGGTACTGCTCAACGTGATCAGTATTCTCACCGCCCTGCATCTGCTTACGCGTCCCGATCAAAAGCCCTTTAAAAACTCGCTGATTTTTCTGATCCTCCTGTTCCCCCTGTTTGGCGGCGCCTTTTATTGGATCTTCCACTTTCAAACCACCAGCGTTGGCTTTCGAAAAACGCTGAAACAGATCGAAGAAAAGGCAAAAGGCGCCTATGCCGCCTCCCCGGAGCGTCTGCGTGACGCCCGTGGGAAGCTCCGTGACCATCAAAAGATTATAACCTACTTGCAAAACACTGCGGGCTTCCCTATTTACCGAAATACGGAGGCCTGCTATTTTTCATCGGGAAAGGAAATGCTCACACCGCTTCTGGAGGATCTGAAAAGCGCCAAGCACTATATCTTTTTTGAATTTTTCATCATGGAAAGAGGCCGTATGTGGGACGCGATCCTGGAGATTCTGGAGCAAAAGGCACGGGAGGGTGTGGACGTGCGCGTGGTCTACGATGACCTGGGATGCTTCCTGACCCTGCCTCCAAATTACGCCAAATCCTTGGAAAAGCGTGGGATCCAATGTCGGGTATTCAATCGCTTCCAGCCCTTCCTGACCAGTCTGCAGAACAACCGCGACCACCGAAAGATCGCGGTGATTGACGGCAGGATCGCCTACACCGGCGGAGTCAATCTGGCCGACGAATACATTGGGGAGAAGATCCGCTTTGGGCTTTGGAAGGACTCGGCCATTCGCCTGCAGGGCGAGGGTGCCTGGAGCTTTACGGTCATGTTCCTGCAGATCTGGGGATTGCTTTCCAAAAAGGAGGAGGCCTACGCCGATTACGCCCCTCTTCCCTCCCTCTATACCAAGGGCGGAGGTTGGGTTCAGCCCTACTCCGACAGCCCCATCGACGGTGAGACGGTGGGTGAGTACGTTTATATGCAGATGATCGAGCACGCCAAGGAGTATTTGTATATCACCACGCCCTATTTTATGGTGGATGACAGTATGCTCTCGGCCCTCAAGCGAGCCGCGGCAAGCGGCGTTGACGTGCGCATCGTCACCCCCGGAATTCCCGATAAAAAGCCGGTCCACTTTACCACCCGATCCTACTATAAGGATCTGCTGAAGGCCGGAGTACGGGTGTACGAATTTGAAAAGGGCTTTTTGCACGCCAAGCTCTTTCTCTCCGACGATACCATGGCCACGGTGGGAACGGTAAATCTGGATTTTCGCAGCTTGTACCTACACTTTGAATGCGGCGTTTGCCTCTATCTGACCCCCGCCATAGAGGAGATCAAAAAGGACTTTTTCAGCACCCTGGAGCAGTGCCGAGAGATCACTCCGGAGGACTGCAAGGCAGGACCGCTGAAGCGTCTGTGGCAGAGCATTGCACGCCTGTTTGCGCCCCTGATGTAAAAAAATAACCGCCGCGGCAGTTGTACTGCCGCGGCGGTTATTTTTATGCGTCGGATCCCTGGATCAGACGATAACTCTTAGGGGTCATGCCATACATCTTCCGGAACATTTTAACATAGTGGCTTACATCGTTGAAGCCACATCCAAAGGCGATGTCGGTCACGGTCAAGTCGGTGGTCCGCAGGGCGTAGCAGGAGGACTCCAACCGATAGGTGATCAAATAGTCTATGGGGGTCTGCCCCGTCAAGCGTCGGAAATAACGGCAAAAATAGTTGGGACTCATATTGGAAAGACGCGCCAGCTCCGAGAGCTCGATCTCCCGATTGTAATTTTGCTGAATGAAATCCAGCACCACCCGCATCCTTCCCGCGTGCTTTTCCTCCAGCTCGGAATGGGAAACGGTGCGCTCGTAGAGACGGTATTGCAGCAAGAGACCAAAGAACTCCAAAACATATCCCTTGGCCAGGAAGGCGTAGCCCTCCTCCCGACGGATCAACACCCGGTACAATTGCTCACAGAGCGCGGCAAACCGAGGCATCTGCTTTTCCGGACGGGGATGGATCCGCCACTTGCCCTTATCAAAGCAATACATGGCCTCGGCACAGGCATCGTCGGGGCGAAGCATCCGCGAGGCGTCCAGCACAAAGCAAATATAGTTGCAATCGTAGGGCACGGCGGAATGCAACGTCCCCCCCTGAACAACGGCGACCTCGCCGCGCTCCAGGGTCAAAAGCTCGTCGCCCAGCCCCAGCTTCAGCTCCAGGCGTCCGCTCCGCACGTAGATGATCTCGTGCTCGGTATGCCAATGACAGTTCATGTGGTAGCGAAGGCTTTGAGGGGTCAGGGGATACATGGAGACCGGCAGGCCCTCCTCTCCGTGTACGCGTTTCTCTTTGTAATCCAAGTTCTTTCTCCAAAAAGTGAATATTGTTATATAAAAAGGCAAAAAAACACAAGAACAACGCCTCTATATATGATATAATAACAATAATAGCATATCACAAGTTGGCTGATATGTCAATCACTTTGGAGGAGAAAAATTATGAAAAACAGATATGTAGGCGATTATCCCGTCATTGGTATTCGTCCTTGTATTGACGGCCGCCGCGGCCCGATGATGCTCCGTGAATCCCTGGAGCCCACCGTTTGGGCTATGGCCAACGCCGCAAAGAAATTGTTTGAGGAAAACCTGTTCTATTCCAACGGCGAGCCGGTAAAGGTCGTATTGGCCGACACCTGCATCGGACGTGTTCCCGAGGCCGCCGCCTGCGCTGATAAATTCCGCAAGGAGGGCGTTTCCATTACCCTTTCGGTTACCTCCTGCTGGTGCTACGGCTCCGAGACCATGGATATGGATCCCATGACCATCAAGGGTGTTTGGGGCTTTAACGGCACCGAGCGTCCCGGCGCAGTATATCTTGCCGCCGTTCTGGCCGGTCACGCCCAGAAGGGTCTGCCCGCCTTTGGTATCTACGGCCACGAGGTTCAGGATCTGGACCAGGTCAACGAGGTTCCCGAGGACGTGAAGGAAAAGCTGCTCCGCTTTGGTCGCGCGGCTATCGCTGTTGCTACCATGCGCGGCAAATCCTACCTGCAGATCGGCTCCCAGTGCATGGGTATCGCCGGATCCATCATTGATCAGGACATGATGGAATCCTACTTTGGTATGCGCGTGGAATCGGTAGACGAGGTAGAGATCCTTCGCCGTATGGAGGAAGGCATCTACAACGAGGAAGAGTTCCAGAAGGCTCTGGCTTGGACCAAGGAGCACTGCAAGGAGGGACGCGACGACAACCCCGAAAGCGTAAACTTCCTGGGCGAGGAGCGCAAGATCAAGTTTACCAAAGAAGAAAAGGAAAAGCAATGGGAGTTCACCGTCAAGATGTACTGCATCATCAAGGATCTGATGGCAGGCAATCCCGATCTTCCCGATGCCTTTGAGGAAGAAAAGATCGGTCACAACGCCATTGCCGGCGGCTTCCAGGGACAGAGACAGTGGACCGACCACTGGCCCAACTGCGACTACCCCGAGGCTCTGCTCTCCTCTACCTTTGACCACAACGGCGCCCGTGAGCCCTTCACTCTTGCCACCGAGAACGACGTTCTCAACGGCATGGGCATGCTGATGATGCGTCTGCTGACCCACCGCGCCCAGATCTTTGCCGACGTTCGTACCTACTGGTCGGGCGAGGCAACCGAGCGCGTCACCGGCTACAAGCTCACCGGTAAGGCCGCCGAATCCGACGGTATCATCCACCTGCTCAACTCGGGTGCCGCTTGCCTTGACGCTTCGGGCGTTTGCACCGACGAGAACGGCAACGCCGTGATGAAAAAGTGGTGGGAGGTTACCGAGGAGGATATCAAGAAGATGACCGACGCCACCGTTTGGTGCGAGGCCGGCTTTGACAACTTCCGCGGCGGCGGATTCTCCAGCCACTTTGATACCTACGCCGAGATGCCCTGCACCATGATCCGTTTGAATCTGGTGAAGGGACTGGGTCCCGTGCTCCAGATCGCCGAGGGTTGGACGGTGAACCTGCCCAAGGAAGTCAACGACACCCTGATGGAAAGAACCAATCCCACCTGGCCCTGCACCTGGTTTGCTCCTCGCTGTGACGGCAAGGAGGGCTCTGCCTTCAAGACCGCCTACGAGGTGATGATGAACTGGGGTGCCAACCACGGTGCCATCTCCTACGGTCACATTGGTGCCGATCTGATCACCATGTGCTCCATGCTCCGCATTCCCGTTTGTATGCACAACGTCCCCGAGGAGGACATCTACCGTCCTGCTTGCTGGAATGCCTTTGGCATGGACAAGGAAGGCCAGGACTACCGCGCCTGCGCTACCTACGGTCCCTGCTACAAGAAGACCATTTGATAGGGACATTTTCTCGTTGAGAGAATGTAAAACAATCTAAATAAACAAACAAGGCTGCCGACTCGCAAGAGTCGGCAGCCTTGTTTATACCGTTATTCAAAATTCCGATACCGCTCGTCAAATGCGGGCAACGCGTCTCCGCGCCCCGTTTTTTGCAATCGGGTCATGTATTTTTCCTTTTTGCCTCGGGGATGGTACGGTCCTCCCTCCTTCATTACAACCCACAAGGGGTCCACGGGATACTCCGAGGTCATCATCATCTCTGCCACCCATCGCTCCAGATATCGCGCGCCTTTGGCACAGAGATCGGGACGTTCCTTGGCAAGATCGTGCGTCTCGTGGGGATCGTTTTTCACGTCGAACAGCATCTCGTCCTCAAACATATGATACCCGCCGTGATAGGTGCGGATATAGATATAATCGTCGAATCGAACCGCGCGCTGGCAGACGTGGGCACATTGCGTCAATACCGCATATTCCCGCTCCTGTGCTTCGCCCTTCAGCACCGTTTGCGCGTAGCTGATCCCGTCAAACCGCTCGGAAATTGGCAGTCCCAACAGCTCGGCAACGGTGGGAGCCAAGTCCACGTTGGTGTGCAAAGAACCTTCCACCAGGTTCTTTTGCCCGCCGACCCACTTGATGATCATGGGGATCCGTCCCACCGCGTAATCTGCGGTGGCATGCTCTCCGTAGATTCCCAGTTCTCCCATGGTCTCGCCGTGATCCGAGGTTACAATGATCGAAACATCATCGTAGATCCCCAACTCCTTGAGCTTTTCCAACAGGTAGCCCACGTGGGTATCGGCGTACAGAATGCCCGTGTCATAGTTGTCGATGAATGTTTTGACGTCAGCAAGGTCGCCCAGCCGCCCGGGATGACGGGGGTATTTGGGATCGGTCTTATCGTTCCACATTTTGATCTCGTTGACGCTGTGGGGACCAACGTGTCTCTGATGCTCCGCAAAAACGGCATCGTTGATCCAATCGTCGGGCAGAGGCTCCTTTGCAAAGGGACTGCCAAAGGCCGCGGGGGCGCGGTAGGGAGTGTGGGGATCCCAATAATTGACGTGGAGGAACCAATCGTCGCTTCGTCCCTTACGCTCCAGCCAATCCAGTGCCTCGGGGGTTACGTTCTCGGCGGATTCGTAGCCCTTCTCCCCGGAATTGACGGTTTCATGAAAGCCCATATGGAACCAATACGCGGAATGACGCTCGGGAAAGGAGCTGATGGAAGCGCAATGCAACCCCCGATCACGGAACAGGGAGACCAGATTGTTGGCGGAAACGGTGGATCGGAATCTTCTGCTTTCGCCCTCCAACCAAAGATCCGCCGCACTTCCCCCGTGCCCCACAAGACCGGTATGGATCCCATACCGTCCCGTAATGAGGGACGCACGGGAGGGCAAGCAGGGCGCGTTGGGGCAGTAATATTCGTCAAAACGAACCCCCTCCGCGGCAATCCGGTCAATGTTGGGCGAGGTATTCCGTCCGTAGCCGTAGCAACCGAGATGATCGGGTCTTAACGTATCAATATCGATCAGTAAAATCCGCATAACAAACCTCCGTTCTTGTAAAAGGGATCATAGCCGTGCGGCCATGCTCCGCATTTTCTCTGTGCAACGCTCAAAAAAGAGTCGATAGGATTCGCACAAAAAATTCTTTGCCAACGCGGGATCGCCCAAAGGCTCCCGTTCCCGTCGGCATCCACCCCGACAAAGGGCGTAGTGAGGACACGCACCGCACTCCCGCGGTAACCGGTGGGACATACGCATAAAATCCATCGCTTTTTCATTTTGAAGCATTGCCGAAATGGAATCCTCGCGCAAGTTCCCCAATTTCCACTCGTCCAGAACGTAAAAATCACAGGGATATACGCTTCCGTCCCCCTCCACCACGCAATAACAGGTGCAAACGCCGCGTTGGGCACAGCTCTCCGGGGGACGCCCCAGGAGCATTCCCACGTAATTGTCAAAATTTCGCACGCTGACGTAATTTCCGCTCATAAAGTCCCGATAGTACTCGTCAAAGGTACCAATGAGAAAATCGGCGTAACGGCGGGGATCCAGGGAGAATGCCTTGCGTGCGCCGTCCAAGCCGTCCAGGCAGGGGATGAACTGCAAATACCGATACCCCTTTAGCGCCTGATAAACCTGCTTTGGATGCCGCGCCACAAGGTTGTTGACCACGCAAAGGATGTTGTATTCCACTCCGTAACGGTCAAAAAGCTCGGCGGCACGCTTTACCCTTCCGTAGGTCCCCTTTCCTGCCGCATCGAGCCGCATTCCGTCGTGCAGCTCTCGGGTCCCGTCCATGGAAAGTCCCACCAAAAAATGATGCTCCGCCAAAAACGTTGCCCAAGCTTCATC
Organism: Clostridia bacterium; assembly: GCA_017451915.1. Lineage (GTDB taxonomy): Bacteria > Bacillota > Clostridia > Oscillospirales > CAG-272 > UMGS1865. Next base: position 4,407 of record JAFTNJ010000017.1, on the reverse strand, counting down.
GATCACGTAGCCGTTGGTTTGTATGGCGTTTTGCACCGGGATCCGTTGCACGTTATATTGCTTCTGAAACGTCAGAAGCTTTTGATAAAAGGAGAGCCCTGCCAGGGTTGGCTCTCCCCCTTGAAAGGAAAAGGTCGCGTAGCCATCCGCATAGTCAAACACCCGCTTGACCAAGAGCTCCAGGGTGGATTCCTCCATGATCCCGTAGGATTTGACGGCACGGTTTTCCGCAACGTCGGCGTAAAAGCAGTATTTGCATCGCAGATTGCACAGGGACGATGCGGGCTTGATAAGAATATGGATGGGTGGCATAACAACCTCCAAAGCATTGGACTGTCCTTATTTTAGCACATTCCACCTCCCCTGTCAAGACCGATCTTTTTTCATAAATTCGCCGCGTGCCTCATATAGTTAGAACAAAAACCAAGCACTGGCGGAGGATGCAAATGACCGAAAGTAAGATCCAGTTACACCGCTCCCGCGAGGGACTGCGCGAGGACGCCGTGACCCGCTCCCGTAAGGAGCACGGTGCCAATACCCTGACGCAAAAAAAAGGAACCTCCTTTGGACGGCAGTTCCTCTCCAATCTCAACGATCCGGTGATCCGTATTCTTCTCGGTGCCCTCCTGATCAATCTGCTCCTGCTCTTTCAAAGCACCGATTGGATCGAGACCGCGGGCATTGCCGTTGCGGTGCTGCTTGCCACGCTGATCTCCACGGCCTCGGAATACGGCTCGGCTCGCGCCTTTGCCAAGCTCTCCGAGGAGGCGGCGCAGGTGCAATGCCGCGCAAGGCGTGGGGGCGTGGTGCGTCAGATCCCCTTATGCGACGTGGTGGTGGGAGATCGGATCCTTTTAGGGCCGGGAGAGCCGATCCCCGCCGACGGGCTTCTTTTAGAGGGGGAGCTCCGCACCGATCAATCGGCCCTGACCGGGGAAAGTCGGGAGGTCAAAAAGACCCCCTCCAACGATCTTCGCCTTTCTCCCAACGCCCCCTCTGCCCTCTTTCGCGGATGCAACGTCACCCTGGGCAGCGGAGAAATGGAAGTGTTGGCCGTGGGAGACGCTTCCTTTTTGGGTGCCATCTCCCGGGAGATCCAGGAGGAGCCGCGGGAAAGTCCCCTAAAGCTTCGTCTTTCCAAGCTGGCCAAGCAGATCAGCATCCTGGGATATCTGGCCGCGATTCTCGTTGCTTTTGCCTATCTTTTCAACGTCTTTTTTCTGGATAGCGGTATGCGTTGGGAGATCCTGTACCTCAAGCTGGCCGATCCCGCCTACCTCTTTTCTCAACTGCTCCACGCGCTGACCCTGGGACTGACGGTGATCGTGGTGGCGGTGCCCGAGGGATTGCCTATGATGATTGCCGTGGTGCTCTCCTCCAATATCCGAAGAATGATCAAGGACCAGGTGCTGGTACGAAAGCCGGTGGGAATTGAGGCAGCGGGAAGCATGAACATCCTCTTTACCGACAAAACCGGCACCCTGACCCAAGGACAAATGCAGGTCACGGTCTTTGAAACGGTGAGCGGCAGTCAATATTCCGCCCCTGCGCTCTGGGAACGCGGAGGACGCCCCGCAGCGTTGGCCGCCCTTTGTTTCCGCCACGGTACCGAGGCAACGGCGGGGGTAGATGCTGCAGGGGAACGGCGCGCCCTTGGGGGGAACGCCACCGATCGGGCTCTGCTGAACAGCGTGTTGACCTCCAGGGCGGATGGATCGCCTCCCACGATCCGCTCCCGCCTGCCCTTTGACAGCAATCGCAAATATGCGGCGGTAAGCCTTGGCGGCAGAGAACGGATCACCTTTTTGTGGGGGGCGCCCGAGCGTCTGCTCCCCTTTGTTCGCAGCGGGCTGACCGAGGACGGCCGGGAGATTCCCTTTCCCCGCGCCAAAATTGAGGGACGACTGCGGGAATGGACGAACACGGGGGCGCGGGTCTTGCTCCTGACCGCCTCCCGGGAGGATCTTTCCGCCACCGCCCATAAGGAGCGTGTGTGCGGCAGCTTGCTCTTTTTGGGACTTCTTTGTCTGGACGATCCCCTGCGTCCCGAGGCCGCGGACGCGGTCCGTCGCCTCCATGGAGCAGGGATCCGCGTGGTCATGATCACGGGGGACAATCGGGAGACCGCCGGACGCATCGCAAATCAATGTGGGATCCTGAATAACACCCACGATCTGCTCCTGACCGGGGAGGAGCTCTCCGCCCTCTCGGACCTACGCTTGCGGGAGCTTCTTCCCCGCCTGGCGGTGGTGGCGCGCGCCCTGCCCACCGACAAAAGCCGTTTGGTACGCTTGGCACAAAGCGAGGGATTGGTGACGGGAATGACGGGAGACGGCATCAACGATGCCCCCGCCCTGCGCCATGCCGACATCGGCTTTGCCATGGGAAGCGGCACCCAAGTGGCCAAGGATGCGGGAGACATTCTGATCCTGGATGACAGACTTTCCTCCATCGTCCGCGCGGTGCTCTACGGAAGGACCATCTTCAAGAGCATTCGAAAATTCATCACCCTTCAGCTCACCATGAACTTTTGCGCCATGGCGGTGACCATGATCTGTCCCTTTTTGGGGGTGGATTCCCCCGTGACCGTGGTACAAATGCTTTGGATCAACCTGATCATGGACACCCTGGGCGGCCTGGCCTTTGCGGGCGAGCCTGCTCTGGAGGATTCCATGAAAGAGCCCCCAAAGAAGCGGGACGAACCCATTCTCAACCGCTACATGGTCAATCAGATCCTTCTGTCGGGAGGCTTTACTCTGGCCCTTTGCTTGTTCTTTTTAAAGTCTCCCTACGTCACCCGTCTGTTTCGCCCCTCCGAGGACCGCATCTATCTTCTCACGGCATTTTTTGCCCTGTTCATTTTTTCCTCGGTCTTTCTCTGCTTTGGGGCACGAACCGACCGCCTGAAGCTGACCGCGGGATTGAAGCAAAACCCCGTGTTTTTGTTGATTATGGCGGCCATTCTGATCCTGCAAATCCTGTTCGTTTACGTGGGTGGAAGCGTGTTGCGCACCGCGCCCCTGACCCTGCGGGAATTGCTGGTCACCGCCCTGCTCTCCCTCTTGGTCTTTCCTGCCGAGCTGATCCGTAAGATACTGTGGCGGCTGCGGGGACGAAGGAACGGATTTTGATCATATTCCTCTTGACTTTTTTCCCTTTTCCCTTTATAATGAAGGTAGAACACCTTTGGAGGAAAATAGAGGAAATAGAGATGAAATCAAAACGCATTTTCAGTCTTTTGCTTTTCGTTGGTCTTTTGCTTTCTATCGTGGCATGTGCCGGCACCGGCAATGATCCAATGACCACCACCGCATCTTCGTCCACCGAGCAGACCACCATTGCCGTAACCACACCGGAGCCAACCTATGAGACGCCCGTGGTTCCCGATCCCGAGGATCTGCCCTACGCCGAGGTTCCCCAGTCGATCCGCGTCAATCGTGAGAGTCACGATCCCCTGTATCTTTGGAGCGACACCGAGCATGTTCCCTATTGGGACAGTTCTCTGCCGGAAACCGACATTCCCTGCATACGTCCTTATCTGATTGAGGGCGATGGACTCCCCTGCGTGATCGTTTGCCCCGGTGGCGGATATAAATACCGCTCCGAGGAGGCTGAGGGCTCGATCATTGCCTCCTACGCCAATACCGAGTGGGGAATGCAGGCCTTTGTTTTGACCTATCGCGTTGCCCCGGCAGATTATCGATCCACACTTTCCGACGTGCTCCGCGCCGTTCGCTACGTGCGCTTCTACGCCAAGGATCTTGGCGTGGATCCCAATCGCATTGCGGTCATGGGCTTCTCTGCCGGAGGTCACCTTGCCTGTATGTCCGCGCAGCACTTTGACAGCGGCAAGGAGGGAGATGCTATAGATCACGTATCCTCCAGACCCGACGCCGCCATTCTCTGCTATCCGGTGATTACCCTGTCGGGCAGCTGGAAGCACGAGGGCTCCGCAACCCGCTTCCTTGGGGAGGCAGCCAGCGACGAAGCCCTGGCAAAATTCTTTTCCGGCGAGGAAGAGGTACGCCCGGATATGCCTCCGGTCTTTCTGTTCCATAGCAAGGCCGACAAAACCGTCCCTTACCGCAATAGTGAGGAATTGGCCAAGGCCATGGAGGCAGCAGGGCTTTCCTGCACCTTCCAGCTTTATCAAACCGGTGGTCACGGATGCTCCCTCGCCCTCACTTCGTCCTATGAAGTCAAGAATTGGACGACGGACTGCAAGTCCTGGCTCCTGGAGATTGGATTTATTCAATCATGAATTCGAATCAAAACCACCGGTTCAACCGGTGGTTTGCACAGCCCCTGTAAGGGGCTATTACCGGCTTAACCCCTAAAAGGGGCACCGAATTATATCATCGCATCACACGCACTGCACCCCGTAAACGGGGTTTATCAGAAAGGCTC
>JAFTNJ010000061.1 GCA_017451915.1 Clostridia bacterium | reverse complement strand
TGCGGCGTCGGCGCATGGCATGAGCGCCAGCGAACTTTTATCGTCGCGGCTGATGTTTCCCACACCCCTTGCCTCCGACAAATGCACAGGCAGGGACGCGCAAAACCTGGATGTGTTCCTGTCGGACGGTGGGATATTCCGCAAGAGGAACAAGAACGGTACGATCTGGAGCCTTCCGCTGTCGGCGGCGGTATTCTATCTGACCCCCGTTGCGTCGGACGGGTTCCGCTCGACCCTGAAACCCTCGGCCTTCGACCCGAAGAAGAAGGACGGCAACCTGGCGGCGCAAATGATAGCCCTGGAACAGCCGGTATCCGACAATTCAGCCCTGAACCCCGATTGGGTGGAATGGCTGATGGGGTTCCCGAAAGGATGGACGGACGTATCCTCTGGGCAGGAGAACCCGAGGGCGTCCCCCGTATGACCGAGCGGATGGACGGCCGCGCCCTGCGGTTAAAGACCCTGGGTAACGCGGTCTGTCCTCCCCAAGCATATCCCATTTTCCGCTATATCGCGGCAATAGAGACCGGGGCTTGTGTGGATATCTGCCCCTATGGAAAGGACGGTGATTGCCTTTGAAAGAATTGAAAGCGCCCGATAAGGTTACGAAGAAAATGACCCACGACGGCGCGGTAACGGAAAACCTTGCCACGGGCGAGGTTACAAATATAAGCTCCCGTGATCCTGAGGTGGATTTATCCGCTTCATCGGAGGAACCGGCGAGCGCGGCGGTCGATCTGGCGGCGCGAGCTGCGGAACACCACGAGGCGCATACTGCAAAGAAACAGGCGAAGGCCGACGATAAGGCGGTCAAGGAAGGTTCGGCGACAAGGCGTCGTCCGTCCTCCCGTCTGCAATTCACCGACGAGGAACGTGCCGATCCTGCCATGAAAAAGTACATCGACCGTTCCGACAAGGCGGCGGATAGGCTGGATAAGGCAAAAGCGGCTATCCCCACAAAGAAGGTCATACGAGCCGAGCGCACCTTTGACGAGGCAGCCGGTAAGGGCAAAACGAGACTTCGCTTTGAGGAAGTGGAGAAAAAGCCTAACGGCAAGCTGCACCATAACCCTTTATCCCGTCCTGTGCAAGACCTAAAAGCAACGGCGCACAGCAAAATACGGCAGGTTGAGCATGAGAATGTGGGTGTGGAGGCGGGACACAAGGGCGAGCTCTTGGCTGAGCGCGGCGTGAGCTACACCGGCAGCAAGGTACGGGCCGCCATCCGTCACCACAAAACGAAACCCTGGCGGGACGCGGCGAAGGCGGAACAGGCGTCTATCAAGGCAAACGCGGAGTATCTTTATCAAAAGGCGCTCCACGATGATCCGGCGCTGGCGGCCTCCAACCCCGTTTCCCGATATATGCAGAAACAGCGTATCAAACGCAATTATGCGAAGGAGGTACGCAAGACCGGACAGAACACAAAGAAAGCAGCCACCACCGCAAAGAACGCGGCGATCCGCGCGAAGGAGGCGGCAAAGCAGGCAGCGGCCTTTGTAAAAAGTAATTGGAAGGTCATTCTCATAGTTGTGGCGATAGCGGCGGTCGTGATTCTGCTGATCGGCGGTATATCTTCCTGTACGATGATGTTAGGCAGTAGCGCGGGCACCGTGTTCTCGTCCTCCTATCTGTCGGAGGATACGGATATCTATGCGGCGGAAAATGCCTATCTCTCTATGGAGGCGGAGCTTCAGTATAAGATCGACAATTACGAGTCCCTAAACCCCGGCTACGATGAATACCGTTATGATCTGGACGATATCGAGCATGACCCCTATGTATTGATCTCCATTCTGTCGGCGATGTATGAGGGTACTTTCACCGCTGAACAGATAACGGCTGATCTTGATATGCTGTTTGAAAAACAGTATATCCTTACAGAAACGGTGGAGACAGAAACGAGATATCGGACGGAGACACGGACCGGCACCCGGACGGTAACGGACCCGGAGACCGGTGAGACCACAACCGAGGAATACGAGTATGAGGTACAGGTGCCATACACTTATTACATCTGCAATGTGAAGCTGGAGAATTTCGATCTTTCCCACGTGCCGGTGTATATCATGGGCGAAGAAACCCTGTCTCTGTATGCGGCCTATATGTCAACTCTGGGAAATCGTGAGGATTTGTTCCCAGCGTCCTCCTATGTGGAGAAGTACACGAACCCACCGCAGACCTACGATATCCCCGCTTCTGCCCTGGAAGATGAAACCTTTGCGGCGTTCATCACAGAGGCAGAGAAATACATCGGGTATCCTTATGTGTGGGGCGGCAGCAACCCCAACACCTCTTTTGACTGTTCCGGCTTTGTATCCTGGGCGCTGACGGAAAGCGGCGTTTGCAATACGGGCAGGCTGGGAGCCCAGGGGCTATACAACATTTCCACTCCCGTATCGTCCGCAAATGCGAGACCGGGCGACCTGATCTTTTTTACGGGTACTTACGATACACCGGGCGTTTCCCACGTGGGTATCTATGTAGGCGGCGGAAAAATGCTGCATTGCGGGGACCCGATCCAGTATGCCGATATCAATACGAGCTATTGGCAATCCCACTTTTACGCATTTGGCAGACCGCCATTTGATTGATTGGAGGTGAGCTTGATTTAATATCGTTTCCTATGGCGGCGGTGCGAACAGTACCGCGTTGCTTGTGGGGCTTCACAAACACCGTATCCCCGTGGACCTGATCCTCTTTGCGGATACAGGCGGCGAGCACCCACACACATACGCCTATCTTGACATTATGGACCGCTGGCTGGAAAGTCACGGTATGCCGAGGATCACGCGGGTATATAAGACCACGAAGGACGGACGGCGGCTGACGCTGGAGGATGAATGTCTGCAAAGCGGCACTCTCCCGTCAATCGCCTATGGCTTCAAACGCTGTTCCTTAAAACACAAGATCGGTCCGCAGGAGAAGTTTTGTAACAACTATCCTCCGTGCCGTGAGGTATGGAACAGCGGGAAAAAGGTGGTAAAGTTCATCGGCTATGACGCAGGCGAACAATACCGAAGTGATAAGGTCCTTCTGCGGGACCTGGCAGACCCTAAATACAGCAAGTGGTATCCCCTGATGGAATGGGGATGGAACCGGGAGGAATGTATCCGGCAGATCGAGGCAGCAGGTTTGCCGCAGCCGGGTAAATCCTCCTGTTTTTTCTGCCCGAGTATGCGGGCGGAGGAAATCATCGACCTTCGGGAGCAACACCCGGACCTGTTCCGTCGTGCTATCGCCCTGGAGGATAACGCCCGGCCTAATCTCAAAACGGTCAAGGGTCTGGGACGTAACTATTCTTGGAAAGACCGATTTTTGAAAGGAGAAATTTAATCTATGGCAACTGTTGATAAAATCCGCAATGATATTGCGAAAACGAAAGAAAAGATCGCGGAGCTGCAGAAAAAGCAGCGTTCCCTGGAGGCCCAGCTTGCGGAGGAAGAAAACCTGGAGATCGTCCGTATGGTTAAGGCCGT
>JAFTNJ010000003.1 GCA_017451915.1 Clostridia bacterium | reverse complement strand
TGCCACCTTCCCCCACTGGGGAAGGCTTACTGTTGTTTGCGCTCTCGATTATGGAGGGTGAGTTTGCTCAAAGCTTTTGCAAAGCAAAAGCCAGCGGCTTGAGCCGCTGGCCGGTCCTATTGGGCTTTTAGCCCTCGTGCAAACCACCCGTTTGACGGGTGGTTATGATTAATCAAAGTAGCCTTCCTTATAGAGAAGCTCTGCGATGAGGACTGCGCCGCCGGCAGCACCGCGCAGGGTGTTGTGGGAAAGACCTACGAACTTGTAGTCGTACACGGTATCCTCACGGAGTCTGCCCACGGTTACGCCCATACCGCCGTAGATGTCGCGGTCAAGCTTTGCCTGGGGACGGTTGTCTTCCTCAAAATAGGTGATGAACTGCTCGGGAGCATGGGGGAGCTTGAGCTCCTGGGGCTTGCCGGAGAAGTTCTTCCAAGCGTTCAGAATTTCTTCCTTGGTGGGCTTGTTTTCAAAGCGAACGAATACTGCCGCGGTGTGACCGTCGGTCACGGGAACACGGATGCACTGGGTGGTGATGATGGGAGCATCAGCCTTAACGATCTCGCCGTTTTCAACCTTACCCCAAACGCGCAGAGGCTCCTGCTCGCTCTTTTCCTCCTCGCCGCCAATGAAGGGGATGACGTTGTCGATCATCTCGGGCCACTCGCGGAAGGTCTTGCCCGCGCCGGAGATGGCCTGGTAGGTGGTGGCTACCACTTCCTTAATGCCGTACTTGCGCAGAGGCGTGAGGGCGGGAACGTAGGACTGGATCGAGCAGTTGGGCTTTACGGCAATAAAGCCGCGCTTGGTGCCAAGACGCTTTCTCTGTGCCGCGATCACCTCCAGGTGTGCGTCGTTGATTTCGGGAATCACCATGGGAACGTCGGGCGTCCAACGGTTTGCCGAGTTGTTGGAAACCACGGGGATCTCGGCCTTGGCATAGGCCTCCTCCAATGCCTTGATCTCTTCCTTTTTCATATCTACGGCGCAGAAAACGAAGGAGCAGAGCTTGCCTACCTCCTCGATCTTTGCGGCGTCCATAACCACCATATCCTTATATTGCTCGGGCATGGGCGTGGTCATCTTCCAACGGTTGCCAACGGCCTCCTCATAGGTTTTGCCCGCGGAGCGTGCAGATGCCGCAAGCACCGTAACTTCAAAATAGGGGTGGTTCTCCAACAGCGTCAAAAAACGCTGACCAACCATACCGGTGGCGCCAATTACGCCAACTTTCATTTTGCTCATGTGTCAAGATCCTTTCTTATTTCTCTGAAAAAAGCTTCAGCAGAATCAATATATGCAGTATTATACTACATTTGTTTTTTTTTTGCAAGACCTTCTTGACATTTTTTTTGGAGAATAGTATAATAGAATTCAGTAAATTTTTGTGTATTTTGAGGTAAAAGATGAAACTTGCGCTGGTTGCCACCTGTTTGTTTGGATTGGAAAAGCTCCTGGGAGAGGAGATCGACGCCATGGGCTGGAAGCGTCTGGACACCATGGACGGACGCGTCACCTTTGAGGGCGAGCTTTCGGATATTCCCAAGGCCAATATTCACCTGCGACTTGCCGAGCACGTGTTTGTTCTGCTGGGAAAATTCCCCGCCACCACCTTTGACCAGCTGTTCGAAGGCGTACGCGGACTTCCTTGGGAGGAATGGATCGGCAAGCTCGATGCCTTTCCCGTCAAGGGACACGCCATCAAAAGCAAGCTGTTTTCGGTGCCTGACTGTCAAAGCATTGTCAAAAAGGCGGTGGTCAGCCGTCTTTCCGAGAAGTATGGTGTCAAGTGGTTTGCCGAGACTGAGGCGAAATACCAAATCGAATTCTTCCTGTTCAAGGACGTGGCGTCCCTGATGATCGATACCAGCGGCGTGCCTCTGCACAAGCGGGGCTACCGTCCCGCCTCGGGCGCCGCGCCTTTGCGGGAGACCCTTGCCGCAGCCTTGGCGCTGACCTCCCGTCCTCGGGAGGACGTGCTTTTCTGGGATCCCATGTGCGGCTCGGGTACCATTGCCATCGAGGCGGCGCAAATCCTTGCCAACCGCGCGCCCGGCTTGGGCCGCTCCTTTGCCGCCGAGGCCTTTTCCCAAATTCCGCAAAGGGCATGGGCAGACGCCCGCGAGGCCGCGGAGGCCGCCGTCAAACGAAATGCGGATTTTGAGGTCTACGCCTCGGATATTGACGAGAACATTCTGGACGTGACCTACGAGAATGCTCTGCGCGCGGGCGTGGAGGAATATATCAATATCTTCCAGGCCGACGCGCGGAAGATTCAAAAGCTTGACCGTCGGGGAACCGTGGTTTGCAATCCTCCCTACGGAGAGCGTCTCATGACCCCCGCCGAGGCCGAGCAGCTCTACCGGGATATGGGCAAGGCCTTTTCCGCTCTGGCCCCCTGGCAGATCTATATCATCACCTCGCACCCCCAATTCGAGCGATTTTACGGGCAACGAGCCGACAAGGTGCGCAAGCTGTACAACGGCATGATCCCTTGCTTCCTGTACCAGTATTTCCGCCCCAAAAACAAATAAGAATTCTATTATTTATCCGGGACTGCTTCTGATCCACCCGCAGGAGCAGTCCTATTTTTATGTCAAGATTTTTTGGAAGCCAAGGGAATCCACAGGCGATTTGTACTATCTTGACCTCAACGCTCTTTTTTTTCGGAAAAAGACAATTTTTTGTTAGATAGATTTTACAAACTTTTTTGAGGGAAGGAAAAAAGGCGAAAAAAACCTTGACACGCCTTTTTTGTGTGATATAATTTTAGTGAAAGCGGAGGTGTCCGCCGCTTTCGCAAACCGAACTTTGCAATTCGGAATTTATACAAGGATGGAAAGGATATCAACATGAAAAAGAGATTCCGTTTTACCAAGCTGTTGGCAGCCTTGCTGGCGACCTGCTCCCTCCTGCTCCTTCTGGCGGCCTGCCAAACCGAGGGAACCGGCACCAACACCGGTACCGCGGGTGGGGAACAGAACGGGGCTGTGACCACCGAATCCAATCTGGACCCCAACGGATTTTTGAAGGATGCCCTGCCGGCGCTGGACTACAACCGCGGCTTTAAAATTTTGGGCAATGACAATCGAAAGCATCAATTCTGGAACTCCGGCGAGGATGACACCGACACCATCGGTAAGGTGATCTACGAGCGCAATGCCACGGTGGAGGAACGCCTGGGCGTGGAGCTGGAATGGGATTTTCAGCCCGGCGAGGGAGATAATATCTCCACGTTTATTGGCCGTATTGAGACCAACAGCGATTCGGGAGATCCTTACGACGGCGTCATCGCTTACAATCTGGTACCCCAGATGGTGGCGGTGCGTGGCTACGCTGCCAACCTGTACGATACCGAGTACATCGATCTTTCGGCTCCCTGGTGGCCCTCGGTCTACCTGCGGGAAATGGTGGTAAACGATCAGCTCTACTGCCTGGTGGAGAGCGGAAGCTATGGGCTTTTGGACCATATGATGGCGATGTATTTCGACAACGAGATGCTGGAAAAACGAAATATGGAAAGCCCCTATACCCTGGTAGCAAGTAACGAGTGGACCATTGAGAATCTGTCTGCCATGATCAAGGAGACCTATGAGGATGCCGATGCCGACAGTAAGGTGGGTGACGGGGATATCTTTGGCTGCGTTACCGCCACCAAATCCAAAATGGACTGCTGGTTCTTCGGCCTTGGCAATCAGTTTGCCAAGGTGGAAAACGACGAGGTCGTCTCGCTCCTGGGCGGAGACCACATCGAGACCTTCATCTCTACCATGGTGACCTTCCTGGATTCCAACGATGTTTACGCCTACGATAGCTCCCAGTTCAAGATGTTCATGGAGCACCGCGCATATTTTTATTGTGCCAGCGTCATGCTTTCCGAAAAATTGGCGGCCTCGGAGGAGGCTTATAACTACGGCGTGGTTCCCATGCCCAAGATGAACTCCGAGCAGGAGCGCTACTACACCCACGTGGCAAACTGCCACGATACCTGGTGCCTGCCTTATAACGTCAAGGACCTGGATTGCTCCAGTGCCGTGATGGAATGTATGGCCTCCGAGGCACATCGTCAGATCGACCCCATGTACTACGAGACCTACGTAAAGCTTCGCTACGCTCCCGATGAGAGATTGGCTGAGATGTATGACCTGATCCGGGATAGCGTTACCTTTGACTTTACCTATCTGTTCTCCCGCGTGTACAGCTCCATGCCCGGTAACCTGGTTAAGAACTGCTACCTGAATCCCGCAAAATACTCCTGGGCTTCGGTTTACGCCTCCAATAAGAGCGCGTTGGAGTCCTCCTTCCAGCAGATTGTTGACACCTATCGGGAAAAGTAAAAAACGCTAATAATTATGATCATAAAAGGGCACCTGCAGAACGGTTCTGCAGGTGCTTTTTTTGCTTTCGTCATGACCTTTGGTAAAATCGAATTGCTGTGGTGCCGATCTGGAGCAACCTTCGAGCAAAAATTCTTTTTTTCTGCAAACTATTTCCATTCATATTTTGATTTTCGCGGCGAACAATAATGACAGAGCCGCGGTAAAACGCGCTCAATGATATAGATAAAATCGAGCGGGAAACAAAAATTGTGTAAGTTGTTTGCAAATACGTGAACGGTTTACATAATTTCTTGAGAACCGTTCAGAATAGGAGAAAAAACGATGGCAAGCAACAAGGCTCTTGTTCCCGAGGCAAAGGAAGCCCTGGAAAGATTCAAGATGGAAGCTGCAAGCGAGGTTGGTGTAAACCTGAAGCAGGGTTACAACGGTGACCTCACCTCCAAGCAGGCCGGCAGCGTTGGCGGACAGATGGTCAAGAAGATGATCGAGTCCTACGAGAACTCTCTGAAGACGAAATAAGAAGAAAAATAGGGGTGTGAGCCCCGGGATCCTTGACGGAGCGTCGACTCGTTGTACCGTCCTCGGCGCTTCGGCGGGATTCTTGGTTGGTCGGATTTGTTTCGGAGGCGAAACGGCATGATCGACCGGGGGGAGTCCAATGCGGCATTGCATGGGACTCCCCTCATTTTTTAATCTCGTTCCTTCGGCGAATCACTCGGCTTGGTAGCCTCGCGCCAGGGTGTTGTGCTGGTCGGTGACCCGATTCCAGGTCAAGCGATCGGTCTCTCCCGTGATGGGAAGACCGTTGAGCTCCTGAAAGCGGCGTACGGTCCGGGCGGTTGTCTCGTCGTATTCTCCGTTGATCAGAGCCGGAGGAAAGCTGTCGTAGTTGTATTGCAGCTCACCAAGCATATATTGCAGAGCGGTTACCACAAAGCCGCGGCTGCCGGGGCGCAGGGCGTAATCCGAGGGAATGGCCGGGAAGAGCTCCACGGGCTCGGGCAAAAAAGTGAGGGCCAGAGCGGCGCGGTAGGCGTCAAATAATCGCTCCCAGGTGGCCTGGTCGGCTCGCCCGGTCTCGGGGAGCCCCTGGGCGCGTTGAAAGGCCCGGAGCGCGACCTCGGTATCCCGCTCAAAAATGCCGTCTACGGGCGGAGGACGTACCGAGGGATCGTCAAAAAAGACACGGCGCAGAAATCGTTGCAGCTGGGAAATGGCGTTTTTTTCGTTGGATTGGGTAGTGGGCATGGTTCCTCCTGCTTCAGGCGCCAACTTCAAAGCCGGGGTATTGTCCCTCTTGCAGTTGGGCGCCGGTGTAAAGGGAATTGTAAAGATCGGTAATGGCCGTCCAGGTGGTGGATTGCACCAAGCCGTTGGGCTCCAGCCCCGCCAGGGTCTGAAAGGCGATCACCGCATCCTGAGTGCGAGGGCCAAAGTATCCCGTAACCGACACGGTGGGAATGGAGGGGAAGGAGAGGGCGATGTAGTTCAGGTATTCTTGAAGTAGTCGCACCTCCTCGGATTCGGCACCGATGCGGAGAGGAACTCCCTGATAGGGTACGGTAAAGCCCTCCACGTATTCCAGGGGGATGGTGGTGACGATGCCGCGGTAGGCGCGGTAAATCTGATTCCAGGTTTGTTCTCCCACCACGCCGTCCTCGGGTAGCCCAAAGGTGCGCTGGGCGGCACGCACCGCCGCCTCGGTGGTGGGGCCAAAGACTCCGTCCACAGTCACCGGGGGAATGGTTTCGTAAAAGCCGGAAAGATAATTCAAGAAAAACTGCAGGTTCCGCGTCCCGCCGCCGCGACTGCCGGATTCCAGCACGCCGGGGTATTGCTGGGTCACCTCCTCCAAGGTGATGCCCTCGGAGTTGAGATCGTTGAGCTTCTTGACCCCAATATAGACGTTTTGAATGGTGTACCAGGTGGATTTTCCGATGATGCCGTCGGGGGTGAGCTGGAAGATCTCCTGAAAACGGCGCACGGCGGCCTCGGTATCGGTGCCATAGATCCCGTCCACCTGAACGATCTTGGGAATGGAGGGGAAATTGGCCGAGATGCGGTTGAGGCGGAGCTGGGCAATGCGCACGTCGTCATTGGCCGAGCCCAACTGCAAAGCCACCGTGGGGGCACTGGTGGTGCTGTTTTCAATGGGGGCGTTGCGCACCAGCTCAATGTTGTCGCCGTAGTAATAGGTCAGGATCTCAAAGGGGGTATAGCCGCGATTGGCCAGATCCACTGTCCCCCATTGGGAAAGTCCGTCGCAAAAGACCGTGGTCCCGTTGCAATATTGGGCAAAGAGGGGCTCGACGCTCCCGCTTCTGCGAATGTAATCGTTGAACAGCTCGGCGGCGATCTGGCGGATATTTTCAAAAATATCTCGCCCATTGACAAAAAATTGATCGTAGGCGGTGGTGTTGGTGATGTCAAAATCATAGCCCCGGGTGCGGTAGTATTCGGTGTAGACCCGATTGAGGGCAAAGGAGATCTGGGCGTACATATTGGCGCGAATGGCGTTCTCGGGCCAGGTGGGATAGATCTCGCTGGAGGCCACGTTGGCAATGTAATCCAAAAAGGGAAGGGTCACGTTTTCGGCGGCGCTGTCGGGCGGTCCCAGATGAACGGTAATGTTTTGCGGTATGATGGGAAGCTGTGGCATTGCAGAGCAAGCTCCTTTCCTGTGGTGTAGCCGATCAGAGATCGTTTTCGACGTTCTCAAAAAAGCGATTGTTTTCCGGGGAGGAGGGCAGGGCACCCGATTGCTCGGGGAGGGGAATCAGATCCACGGGTTGAATGGCAACGATGCCGTCAAAAATGGGAATACCAATAAAGGTCTGGTCCGAAAATCCCTCCAGCCGCACCTCGGCCACGTAGGTGGAGTAGGGCTTGGGATTGCCCGAGGTAAGGGATTCGGAGCGGGGATGGGTCTTCAAGGCAAGCAGCTCGGTGTTCCCGTCGGCACCGCTGACCAGGGACGACACCAGCGTGCCGCCGTTTTCCTCATCGGCCTCATAGTCACGGATGGTCACCAGCGCCCCCTCCAGAGGGATGGCTCCGCGGGCTGTGGTGACGTGGACGATCAAATAGCCGGTTCCCGTAAGCTGGGGTTGGCTTGAGGATGCGTTCATTTGTTTCCTCCTTCCAAGGTTGAATTCCCTAACATTCTATGAGTTCCTCGTCTTTTGGTGAACGAATTTCAAATTTTTTGGAATTTCCCTTGTTTTTTGCGGTGCATTTTGGTATAATAATAGTCGATTTTTGGAAAATGAACGCGTTCTCTGGAAAGTTACCAAGTATGCGCGTGGATTGGAAAGGAAAAAAGAGAGAAGATGGAGCAATTTCGCCTGTGGGGAACCCTGTTCAACGTGCTAACGGTGGTCTGCGGTTCTCTGGTTGGCTTGTTGATCAAGCGATATTTGTTAAACGGAAAGGGACGGCGTGAGTGGGTACAATCCCTCTCGGACGGCATCTTTAAGGGCTTGGGGCTGTGCGTGCTGGGCATTGGCGTTTCCGGTGCCATCAAGGCCGCGGTCAACGATCAGATCCGGGATGCCCTGGAGGGAAGCTACGTCACCTCTCCCGATGCCCCACTTCAGCTGGTAAAGACGTTGGGGAGTGAGCAGACCTTTGTAATCATCTTTTCCATGGTGATTGGCGTAATTATCGGATATCTGTTGCGACTGGATCACGGCCTTAACCGCTTGGGAGAGAAGGTCGAGGCCATTTCCCAGGCCAAGGAGGGCCAGGTGGCCCAGGGCTTTGTTTCGGCGTCTCTGCTCTTTTGCGTGGGCTCCATGACCATTGTCGGCTCCCTCCAGAGCGGACTTTTGGGAGACCACAGTATGCTGTACACCAAATCGATCCTGGACCTGGTCAGCTCCATCATTCTGTCTTCCACCATGGGGATTGGAGTGTTGTTTTCGTCGGTCTTCGTTTTGGTATTTCAGGGAAGCATCACTCTCCTGGCGCAATGGATCGCCCCCTATCTTACCACCGAGGTCATTACCTGCATGAGCGGCGTGGGATCGCTTTTGATCATTGGTCTGGCCCTCAATATTTTGTTGGACGCCAAGCTCAAGATCACCAACTATCTCCCCGCGGTGCTCCTGCCCATTCTCTTGGTTCCCGTCTCGGATTGGGTATCGGCATTGTTTGCTTAAATAAAAGAAAGCCACCGGTGTAACCGGTGGCTTTCTTTTTTTACTGCCTTCCGTCTTATTCCTGATCGGGAATCAAGAGACCGTAGGCACCGTCCTTGCGGGCGTAGACCACGCAGGTGGCGTTGGTCTGATCGTCGATGAAAACGAAGAACTGGTGTCCCAGGAGATTCATTTGTAAAATGGCCTCCTCGGGAGACATGGGCTTGATGGGGAAGGACTTGGTACGAATGATGGTTTCCTCATCCACGGGAGTGTCGTCAAATTCTTCGATGGCGGGTTCCGCAAAGGTTTCCCGCATCCGACGTGCCAAGCGGGTCTTGTTCTTGCGGATCTGCCGCTCAATATTATTCACCGCGCTGTCCAAAGCATCGCGGAAGCTGTCGGCTCCTACCTCGCTGCGGAACAGCGTGCCCGCAGCCGAGATGGTAATTTCAATGTTGCGTTCATTATGTTTGCTGCTCAAGGTGACGGTGGCGTCGCCCTCGGCGGTAAAAAATTTGTCCAGCTTTGCCAGTTTCTTGTTGATCAGGCTCTTCATGTCCTCGTAGACGTTCATTTGTCTGCCAATTACGGTAATCTTCATAGTGCGGACCTTACCTTTCTTTGAGAATCGCGCGGGAGATATTACCCGCAAATATAGTATATCATATTTTTTGCCAAATGTAAAGATGAAACAAAGAAAAATAACAAAAATAATATTTTTTGTTCAATTCGACGAAAAAGGACAAAAAAGAGTGGCCGTCATCGGTACGGCATTGCGCGATTGGGATTGACAGCGCGACTTTTTTTTGGTATAATAAAAGGGTAAGCTTTTCTTGCAAAACGAGAAAAAAAGGAGCGCACGGATCCATGAATGAAATAGAAGAAAAAATTCGAAAATTACGTAGTCGGCTATTGTACCACGCCAAAAAATATTACGTGGAGGACGCTCCCGAGATCTCGGACTACGAATACGACCGTATGTATGCCGAGCTTTTGGCGCTGGAGGCCGCCCATCCCGAATACTTTGATCCCGAGTCTCCCTCCCAACGCGTAGGGGGAAAGGCTCTGGATAAATTTGAGAAGGTGACCCACACCGTGCAGATGAACTCCCTCTCCGACGTCTTTTCCTTTGAGGAGCTGGAGGAGTTCCTGACCCGCGTTGACGGTGCAGTGCCGTCGGCCTCCTATTCCGTGGAGCCTAAGATCGACGGCCTTTCGGTCTCTCTGCGCTACGAGGCAGGCGTGTTCGTCCAGGGCGCAACCCGGGGCGACGGCTTTGTGGGAGAGGACGTGACCCAAAATCTGCGCACCATCTTCTCCCTGCCCATGCAGTTACCCGAGCCGCTGGATCTGACCGTGCGCGGCGAGGTCTATATGCCGCGACAGGTGTTTGAACGGTTGAACCGCACCCGCGAGGAGGCAGGACAGGCTCTGCTGGCCAACCCCCGCAACGCGGCGGCGGGCTCGTTGCGTCAACTGGATCCTCAGGTGGCGGCGGCCCGCGGATTGGAGATCTTTATCTTTAATCTGCAGGAGGGAAGTCTGTATGCCGACGGTCATGCCGCTACGACGCATACCGAAACCCTGGATCGCTTGGCGGTCTTGGGGTTCCCCGTGTTGGAACAGCGCAAAACATTGCAGGGCTATGATGCCATCGTGGCGCAGATTCGCCGTCTGGGCGAGCTGCGCGATGCCCTGGCCTATGATATTGACGGCGTGGTGATCAAGATCGACGATCTTTCCCAGCGTGTCCTTTTGGGAGAGGGAACCAATACTCCCAAATGGGCGGTGGCGTATAAATTCCCCCCCGAGCAAAAGCAGACCCGCCTGGAGGACGTAACGGTTGCCGTTGGGCGCACCGGCGTTCTGACGCCCACGGCGGTGCTTTCCCCCGTGCGTCTGGCGGGGACTACGGTATCCCGTGCCACCCTTCACAATCTGGAATTCATTCGGGAGCGGGACATCCGCATCGGTGACATCGTTACCGTGCAAAAGGCGGGGGATATCATCCCCGAGGTGGTGCGCTCCCACCCCGAGCTGCGGGGCGAGCAGACCAAGCTGTTCTATATGCCCACCCATTGTCCCTCCTGCGGGGAACCCGTGTTCTACGATGCCGATGAGGGCGCGGCCACCCGTTGCACCAATAGCAAGTGTCCCGCGCAGCTATCCCGTGGCATCGAGCATTTTGCATCCAAGGATGCCATGAACATTGACGGCCTCGGCCCTCAACTGGTGGATGCCCTTCTCAAGGGAGGGCTGATCACCGACGCGGCCGATCTGTATTCTCTGCGCGTTGAGGAAATCGCTGATCTGGAGCGCATGGGCGAGAAATCCGCTCAGAATCTGGTGGCGGCCATTGAGCGCTCCAAGAGCGCGGGACTGGAGCGATTGATCTATGCTTTGGGAATCCGCAACGTGGGCGAGGTTGCTGCGGCGGCTTTGGCGGCACGCTTTGGCACCCTGGAGGCCTGCATGGAGGCTTCGGTGGAGCAGATCCTGGAGATTCGGGATTTTGGACAGATCACCGCCGATTGCGTGGTGAATTTCTTCAGTCACACGCAAAACCGCGAGCTTTGCCAACGGCTGACCGAGGCCGGGCTTCTCACCGAGGCGGTGGCACAGCCGGCCGACGATTTTCTTGCCGGATTGACCTTTGTGCTCACAGGCACCCTTCCCACCATGACTCGGGACGAGGCCGGAGCCATGATCAAGGCGGCGGGGGGAAAGGTAGCGGGCTCGGTGTCCTCCAAGACCTCCTTCGTGGTGGCAGGGGAAGCGGCCGGCTCCAAGCTGACCAAGGCGCAGCAGCTGGGGGTTCGCATCATTGACGAGGAACAGCTGAAGCAAATGATCCAACTTCAAACCTCGGAAATTTAAACGCAAAAAAACGGCGTTGAGATGATCTCAACGCCGTTTTTTATATTTATGAATTACTTCTTCAGGTTTGCTTCCAGAATGGCAAGCTCGTCGTAGAGCTCTGCGGGAACGCGGTCACCGATCTGCTTGTAGAAGGCCTTGATGTTCTCAACGTCTTCCAGCCAGCTCTCGGTGTCAATGGTGAGCAGGTCGCGGATGGTGTCAATGGTCACGTCCTCAAGTCCCTCAATATTGATGTCCTCTGCCTTGGGAACAAAGCCGATGGGCGTTTCCACAGCGTCTACCTTGCCTGCGCAACGGTCCAGGATCCAGAGCAGAACTCTCATGTTGTCACCAAATCCGGGCCAAATGAAGTGGCCTTCGGCATCGGTGCGGAACCAGTTTACGTGGAAGATCTTGGGAGCGTTGGGGATCTTCTTGCCCATGCTCAACCAGTGAGCAAAGTAGTCGCCCATATCATAGCCAACGAAGGGACGCATAGCCATGGGATCGCGGCGAACCACACCAACGGCACCGGCTGCGGCTGCGGTGGTCTCGGAGGCCATGATGGAGCCTACGAAGGTACCGTGCTGCCAGTTGCGGGATTCGTAAACCAGGGGAGCGGTCTTTGCGCGACGTCCACCAAAGATGATGGCGGTCAGCGGAACGCCCTTAAGGCTGTTGAACTCGGGAGAAATGCAGGGGCAGTTGGATGCCATTGCGGTGAAACGGGAGTTGGGGTGAGCACCGGAGGTACCAACCTTGTCGTTCTTGTCGTACTTGGTGTAATCCCACTTCTCGCCTCTCCAGTTGAGCGCGTTCTTGGGAGGATTGTTATCCAGACCTTCCCACCAAACGGTGTTGTCGTCCAGGTTGTGGCACACGTTGGTGAAGATGCAGTTCTTCTGCGCGGTCATCAGAGCGTTGTAGTTGGAGTGCTCGTTGGTACCGGGAGCCACGCCAAAGAAGCCGTTCTCGGGGTTCACGGCGTAGAGGCCGCCGTCCTCGCCCACACGGATCCAGGCAATGTCGTCACCTACGGTCCAAACCTTATAGCCGGCCTTCTTGAAGATGGCGGGAGGAATGAGCATTGCCAGATTGGTCTTACCGCAGGCAGAGGGGAATGCGGCGGAAATATACTTGATCTCGCCCTGGGGATTTTCCAGGCCCAGAATCAGCATATGCTCGGCCATCCAGCCCTCCTTGCGTCCCAGGTAGGATGCAATGCGGAGTGCGAAGCACTTCTTACCCAGCAGAACGTTTCCGCCGTAGCCGGAGTTGACCGACCAGATGGTGTTGTCCTCGGGGAAGTGGCAGATGTAGCGCTTCTCCTCGTCGCAGTCAGCAACGGCGTGCAGACCCTTAACGAAATCGGCGGAGTCGCCCAAGGCTTCAATTACGTTCTTGCCAACACGGGTCATGATGATCATGTTGAGAACCACGTAGATCGAGTCAGTCAGCTCAATACCGATCTTTGCAAAATCAGAGCCAACCACACCCATGGAGTAGGGAATTACGTACATGGTCTTGCCCTTGTAGGAGTTCTTGTAGAGCTTGGAGAGGGTAGCGTAGCACTCCTGGGGATCCATCCAGTTGTTGATGGTACCGGCATCTTCCTTCTTGCGGGTGCAGATGAAGGTTCTGTTCTCAACGCGGGCTACGTCGTTCACAGCGGTTCTGTGCAGGTAGCAGTTGGGGTACTTTTCGGGGTTCAGAGGCTCCAACTCACCGCTGGCGCAAGCTTCTGCGCGCAGAGCGTTGGTCTGTTCCTCGCTTCCGTCGATCCAAACGATCTTCTCGGGCTGAACCAGATTGGACATTTCCTTGATCCAGTCCAAAACATGCTTGTTGTTGGTCATGATGTTGCTCCTTTTTTTATAGTGAATTATTTCAATTTACAACAATATTGGTAACAAGCCACCTTGTCACCCAGTATATATTTTACACTCTTTTTCGTCTTTTTTCAATAGCCTTTTCAAAAGGTTACGATTTGTTCATAATTTTAAATGTTTTCGGCTTCCAAGCTGGAGAATATGCATCGTTTGAATGTCAAATTTGCAAAAATGCGTAGAAAAAGAAACCGGATAGCGTCAAAAAACTTGATTTTTGCATTTTTTGTCGTTTTAAAATCCATTTTTGACTTTTCTCTTTTCAACGAGCCAAAGATGTGATATAATAAATGAAAGGTTTTTTGAAATCATTTTTTGAGGTGAAGCTATGAGTATTTCCAACAAGATCGCCCAGTACCGCGCTTATCAAAAGGGCGTGTGTCACTGTACCTTCAATCCCGAGGGGCCGGGCGTGGTGCGGATCCACCTGATTCCTCCGCGCTTCCGTCTGTTCGGTAATCCCTCCTACATCGCCGTGCTCAACGGCTACTATCTGTTGCCCCTGGGGTATTCCTGGGCCATTCTGCTTTCCTCTTTGATGGAGGAGGTCAATCGCTACGACGGTTGCCCCATCACCGAGAAGGACGAGGCCGACATCCTGGAGCATACCCTTGCTCGCTGTCGAAAAGCCTATCCCTTGATTGGACGCGAAAAGCTTGGCGAGGATCTGGAATGGATGATGGATATGCTGTTTGCCGTGGCACGGGGAGAGGATCCCGAGGTGACCCCGGAGCGTCTTTCGGTGCGGGAATATGCCCCGTATATGCAGGCCCCCCATCGAATGGATCTTATGGTCAGTGCCATGACCGACGGGGAAGGCAACTGGAAGTGCAACCAAAAATGCCGCTTCTGCTATGCGGCGGGACAGCATTTTGGCGCCATGCGGGAGCTTGAGACCCAGGATTGGAAGAAGATCATCGACAAGCTGCGTCGCGCTGGCGTACCCATGCTTACCTTTACCGGGGGCGAGCCCACGCAACGTACCGATCTTGCCGAGCTGATCTCCTATTCCAAGTGGTTTGTGACCCGCTTGAATACCAACGGCGTGCTGTTGACGCCGGAGCTGGTGGCATCGCTGAAGGAGGCCAGCCTGGACAGCCTGCAGGTCACCCTCTATTCGTCGGACGCAACGGTTCACAACGCCCTGGTGGGGAGCGAGGGACACGCCCGTACGGTGCAGGGCATTCGCAATGCCCTGGCGGCGGGGCTGGACGTTAGTGTCAACACGCCTCTGTGCCGTCAGAACCGCGATTATTCTGCTACCCTGAACTTTTTGCACAGCCTTGGGGTACGCTTTGTGACCCTGAGCGGACTCATCTGCACGGGTGGCGCCACCGAGGGACATCCGGAAAATGACCTGACCTCCGACGAGCTTTGGGACATCGTCCGTCAAGCCAAGGCCTTTTGCGACGCCAATGGCATGGAGATCGACTTCACCTCCCCCGGCTTGATTTCCAAGGAGCGCTTGGAGTCCCTTTCCATGAACGTTCCCGCTTGCGGCGCGGCCCTTTCCAATATGGCGGTGGCCCCCGACGGTACCGCGGTGCCCTGTCAGAGCTGGCTGGGAAGCGACGCGGGACTTGGAAATTTACTGACGCAAGAGTTTGCCGATATTTGGAAGCATCCCAAATGTCAGGCCCTGCGCGGAATGGGAGATGTGGAGGCGTTGTCCTGCCCCTTCCGCAAAGAGAAAGGAGAGTGATCCCATGGCAAAGAAAAAAACAGTAACCGATCCTTATTCCGAGGAGAACATTAAAAAGAACCGAACCTTTCCCACGGGATACACGGTGGGACTCTGCTTCCTCGTTTTATTGCAGTTGATTTTGCTGCTTGCGGCCTGCCACATTGACCCTCAGCCCCAGGACGTGATTGAGGAGTATGCCATTGTGGTGGAGCCGCAATCCAACGGCACGTTGAACATGACCTATACCATCGTATGGCAGGCGTTGGATCCCTCGGAGGATCTGACCTGGGTGGAGATCGGAATGCCCAATAAAAATTATTCCGTGGATCACGCGTCCTTATCAAGCAACATCGCCCGTGCCGAGCGTTACGAGGAGGATGGCTATACCTCTCTCCGCCTTTATCTGGACCGTCCCTACGTCGCTTTGGAGCGTTTGACCCTTTCCTTTACCGTCAATCAGCAAAACCTGCTTTGCGCCGATGACGAAGGTCGCTTCTTTGAGCTGGTTCCCGGCTGGTTCAACGCTACCCCCGTGGAATATTACCGCTTCTTCTGGAAGGAGAGCGAGGATCTGGTACAGACCAACGGTCAGCACCGGGAGGGAGGCTACGTTTGGGAGGGAAGTATGCCCTGCGGCAGCTACGCCCTTCTTCAGGCGCGCTACACCTCCGATGCGTTTCCCTCCGCAACCCCGATCTTCTACCGCGCCTTTGACGACAGCGGCGTCTGGGACGAATTGCATTCGGAAAAGGTGTCCGGCATCTTTGTTTGCGTATTTCTCATTCTTTTGCTGGGGATCGCCGAGGTTTACATCGTGGATTGTTACGTTTCCTATCATCGGGGACGGGGCTTTATCCGTGGCTACGGATACCATGTTCACGTTTACGGACACGTCAATCCTCATTATACCAGAGCCCAAAACAAACACAATGCCTCCAGAGGCGGCGGTGGCGGCGGACGCGGCTGTGCTTGCGCCTGCGCTTGCGCTTGTGCCGGTGGCGGCCGTGCGGGATGCAGTCAGAAGAACACCTATCAAAGATCCCAAAAAACGCCGGAGAATTGACAGCTCTTTCCTGCACAGAGAGAAAATAGCATTGACATTTTCCCCGTTTTGTGCTATACTAATCAATAGGTTATTTTCTTTTCCTTAAGGCGCAAATTACAAAACGGAGGAAAATAACAAATATGGGAAAATATTTTGGAACCGACGGCTTCCGCGGGGAAGCCGGCGTTACGCTGACGTCGGAGCATGCGTATAAGATCGGACGCTTTTTGGGATGGTACTATTCCAAGGGCGGCGAGCATAAGGTGCGGGCGGTGATCGGAAAGGACACCCGCCGCTCCAGCTATATGTTCGAATACGCCATCGTGGCAGGATTGACTGCCTCGGGGGCCGATGCTTATATGCTTCACGTCACAACCACCCCAAGCGTTTCCTATGCGGTGGCAGGAGACGATTTTGACTGCGGGATCATGATTTCCGCCAGTCACAACCCTTATACCGACAATGGCATCAAGCTGGTCAATGAAAAGGGGGAGAAGATCGACGACACGACCATCGAGCGGATCGAAGCCTATCTGGACGGCGATCTGCAATCTCTTGGGGTAACCGAAGCAGATCTGCCCTTTGCCAAGGGAGCGGATCTGGGACAGATCATCGACTACGCCGCCGGACGAAACCGTTATATTGGCTATCTGATCTCGCTTTCGGGATATTCCTTTAAGAATTTCCGAATCGGGTTGGACTGTGCCAACGGCAGTGCATGGATGATCGCCAAGAGCGTGTTCGACGCCCTGGGCGCCCGCACCTACACCATTCACGCCGAGCCCAACGGCCTCAACATCAATCGCAATGCCGGCTCCACCCACATCGAATCCCTGGCGCGCTACGTCAAGGAGCAGGGGCTGGATATTGGATTTGCCTTTGATGGAGACGCTGACCGTTGCATTGCGGTGGATGAGCACGGTGAGGTGGTCAACGGCGACCACATGCTGTATATCCTTGCCTGCGAGCTGCGCAAAAAGGAGCAGCTGGTCAACAACACCGTAGTTACCACCATCATGTCCAACCTGGGGCTTTATCGTGCCCTGGAGGCGGCCGGGATCAACTACGTGCAAACCACCGTGGGGGATCGCTACGTTTATGAGAATATGCTGGAGACCGGGAACTGCCTTGGCGGGGAACAGTCGGGGCACGTGATCATGAGCAAGTTCGCCACCACGGGAGACGGGATCCTGACGGCCATCAAGATCATGGAGGCTGTGGTAAGTAACAAGCAACCTCTTTCCAAGCTGGCCGAGCCGGTCAAGATGCTCCCTCAAACCTGCAAAAATCTGCGGGTAGCCGACAAAACGGCGGTGTGCGAGGATGCGGAGGTGCAACGCGCCATTGGCGAGGCCGAGGCGACCTTGGGCAAGCGGGGGCGCGTTCTGCTTCGCAAGAGCGGAACCGAGCCGGTGATCCGCGTGATGTGCGAGGCACCTACGGTGGAGGAATGTGAGTCTGTGGTTGACGCGATCCTGCAGGTGATCCGCTCCCGCGGTCTGGCAGAGGAGGCGTGAGTATGAAGGCTACGGATCTGCTCACCGTGTCGTCCCTGTTTGGCTCGCCCGAGCACACACTGGCGGCTCCCTATCTGGCAAGCGTTACCTATCCTTGGGAGATCCTTTCCCGGATTCCCGGGATGATCCAGGAGATCGGCGCCACCCTTTCGGCAGAGGAGTATCGCCGCGTAGGAGAGGATGTTTGGATCGCCAAGGATGCCGTGGTCGCGCCCACGGCAAGCATCAGCGGCCCCTGTATCATCGGACATGGGACCGAGGTGCGGCATTGCGCGTTCATTCGCGGCGCGGCCCTGGTTGGGGACGGTGCCGTAGTGGGGAATTCCACGGAGCTGAAGAACTGTATCCTGTTTGACGGGGTACAGGTCCCGCACTACAATTACGTGGGGGATTCGATCCTTGGATACAAGTCCCATCTGGGTGCCGGAGCCATCACCTCCAACGTAAAGAGCGACAAGACCAACGTTGCAATTCGCGTAGGTGAGGAGAAGATTGCCACCGGTTGCCGCAAGCTGGGAGCCATTCTGGGAGATTTTGTGGAGGTGGGATGCGGAAGCGTCCTCAATCCCGGCACCGTCATAGGCTCTCACAGCAACGTATATCCGCTTTCGGCCGTGCGCGGATATATTCCCGAGAACAGTATTTACAAAGCCTCGGGTTGTATTGTAACCAAGCACGACTAACTCTTTTTCAGAAAATCAATCGTTTGCGCCTTATAAAGAAAAGAAAGATCCTCCCACAAATCCGGGACTGTGGATAGCGCCAGACCGCTCTGCGGTTGACGAGGAGAGAAGTGATCGAAAATTCGGCGGATGCTTCTCCGGCAGGCGAATGTCGTCAGCAAAAAAACAAATATGCGGGCAACCGCAAAACAAAGTTTTTTGCCCTTCGCGTTCCATCTTATGAAAATATCGGTTTTTCGACCGACAAAAGCAAGGATTTTGCGACCTCTCCCCCCAGCAATCGTCCTTCTTTTTTCAAGGAAGCGTCCCATGCGGCGCTTCTTTTTTCTTTTTTGCGGTTTTCCATCACAAACTTCCTTTTTTTTACCCATCGCTTTCGACCCTTTCCACGTGCAATTTGGTGTAAAATAGAGTGGAAAAAAAGAAAAAACGGGAAAGCGTGTCGCCCATGCCTTTGCGCGGCGCGCGGAAAGGAAGGGTATGCAAGAGCAAGCAAAAAAACGAAACCAAGAGGAGCGCGTCAGGGGCGTGGCAGAGGAAGGCTGGGGGCGGCGGAGCCTGTTATGGCTTCGTCGGGAACTGTTTTGGCTGGGGGCGGCTTATCTTTTGGGGCGCGCGCCCCTGCTGTTTGGTGCCAATCCCCTGGGGCTGGCTCTGCTGTGCGCCGCCGGGGGACATACCGTTCCCATCCTGCTGGGACTATTGGGAGCCGCACTCTCGGACGTACAAATGCCCGTGGTCTACATCTGCGTATATTGCGCCGCCGCCCTGGTGCTTTTGGTAACTCGGTGGATGGGCGAGGCCTCCAACGGAGGGGTGGAGCTTCCCGCCGCATTGCGCCAAAAGCTGGAGCGCTTGCTTCCCAAAACGGCCACGAAGGAGTCGGAGCAAAAGGATCGGGAGGACAAGCCCCAATGGGGGAGACTTCCGCTTCTGCAAGGTCTGCTTCTTGTGGGACGGGAGCTTCGCGAGGCGTTGAACGAGAGCCTGCGCCTGCGGATCTGTTTGGGAGAGGTTTGCGTTTTTTTGATCTTTTTGTATCGGATCATTGCGGGCGGCTTTCTCTATTACGATTTGTTCGCGGCCATTTTTGCCCTTGCCGTTACTCCCCTTGCGATCCTTCTTTACGCCCTGTGTCGGGATGGGCAGCGACATTGGCTCCTGCAACGCGTGTCACAGCTGACATTGCTTGGCTCCATGGTCTGGGCGGCGGGGGAGGTGGAGCTTTGGGGGCTTTCCCTGGCGGTGACCCTGGCAACCCTTTTCATCTTTGTTCTTTGCCATCGCTACGGAACGGTCACGGGAGCCGTGGGAGGCGTTTTGTTTGGCCTTCTGTATGCGCCCTTGTACGCTCCCTCCTTCCTGCTGGCAGCGTTGTTGGTTTCCCTTCCCAAAAGAAAAGAGGCCCCGAATGCGGGGATGGTCACGGCGATCTTTGCCATGTCGGCCTGGGCAATGTACGTGGGAGGGCCGGGAGCGGTCTGGAGCTTTTTGCCCACGGGCTTGTTGGCGGGCGCACTGTTCTCGCTGTCCTGCAAGCTGGAGGTCACGGACAAGCCCTCGGCAACCCCCGTGGAGGCAGAACCCAAGGCACCGATGACCGATCAGCGGCATCAGGATGCCAACGAGCGTTTTCGCGGAATCTCCGAGGCTTTTTCCTCCCTTTCCGAGATGTTTTACAATCTCAGCGATCGGTTTCGCCGTCCGGGAACGCTGGATCTGCGGCAGATCTGTGACGCCGCCTTTGACGCTTCTTGCTGTGACTGTCCCAACAAAAGCATTTGCTGGGGCTTGGAATACTCCGCTACTTTGAACACCGTCAATCTTCTGATCTCGCGTCTGCATACCCACGGGCGTGTGGAGAAGGAGCAGATGTCTCAGGCCCTGTTGCGCCGCTGTGAAGCGGCAGAGCAGATCCTGGAAAAGATCAATGGGGATTGCGCCCGCCTGACCGGGGAGATGCTTCATAACAACCGTACCGAGATCTTTGCCATGGATTACGAGGCCACTGCCAAAATTATCAATGATGCCTTGGAGGAGGATGACGGAGAATACCGATTTGACGAGGAATGGGAGCGTAGGATCGGTGAATATCTGCGTGATGCGGGCATCCGTGCGGGAAGTGTTGCGGTGTACGGAAAACGTCGCCGTCGAATCCTTTTGCGGGACGTTTCGGTGGACCACGCCAAGGTAACGGTGGAAACTCTGCGAAGTGACCTGGGGGAGATGTGCGGTCTTTCCTTGGGGCGGCCGGTGTTTGAGGTGGAGAATAACGTCAGCACCATGACCCTGCAGGCCAAGCGAAGCATTGCGGTCCTGGGGGCGCGGAACAACGTGTCGGCCGATGGCGGGATCAGCGGGGATACGGTAAATCTCTTTTCGAATAAAAAAGATTATTTTTACGCGCTGATCAGCGACGGTATGGGGAGCGGCACCGAGGCCGCTTTTACCTCCAACTTATGCTCGGTGTTCTTGGAAAAAATGCTTCGGGCCGGGAACCGGGCGGGAACCTCCTTGCGAATGCTCAACAATCTGATCTGTTCCCGAGAGGTGGGGAGTGTGCGGGAATGTTCCTCCACGATCGACCTCTTGGAGCTGGATCTGGTCACGGCACAGGCCACCTTTTTGAAAGGCGGAGCAGCTCCCAGCTTTATCATTCGTGGCGGAGCGGTGCATCAGCTGCAAATCGGAACTGCCCCCATTGGGATCCTTCCGGGGGTGGAGATGCGGGAGACCTCCTTCGTACTCAAGCCGGGGGATACGGTGGTGATGGTGAGCGACGGGATCTTGCCGGAGACCGAGGAGAAAACCGAGTGGCTTATCACCTTTTTGTCCCGCGTGGGAGAGCAAACGCCGGAGGAGATCGTCTATCAGATTTGTCTCCACGCCTCGGAGGCAGAAAAGCATGACGATTGCTCGGCGGTGGCCCTGCGGATCCTGGAGGGCGAGCAGGAATGATTCAAATAAGAATACAAGAGGGGGAGCCTCTGCCGCTGTGCGGTAGGGGCTCCCCCAAAAAAGGGATCAGATCAGCTCTTGATAGCGATCGGTGATCGACTCCCCAACAAAGGGGAGCGAGGATTGGATCAACGCAATGGCGTCGGTGTACTTCTCAAAGAAGGCATCGCTCATGGCTTCGTTCTCGTCCAGCACCAGCATGGCGCACAGGTAATGGAGCACGGCGGCCGAGAAGATATCACTCAGGGGAAAGTCCGCGTCCAGATCCAGATAAACGCCCATGGGGAGGGGCACGGCGGAACCGCCCGTGGCTTTGCGATAGAGCGCATCCAATGGGGCGCACTGGGTTACCGCGGTGGCCAGAATGTAGCCGGCGCGATCCTCGTAGTCGGAAACATCACCGTTCTCGGCGTTTTCACACACCAAGCGCAGAGCTGCCTCGTAAAGCTCGCGGCAGGTCATAGGGACCGCTCACCTCGCTTAGGCAACGGTGGGAACCGTCAGACTCAGAGTAACCATCTCCTCGGGATAAACCACCTTGGCACCGTAGAGATGCAGGCCCTTTACGGCGTCGGCAAAGCGGAGCTCGGGACGGTAAGCCTCGATCTCGGAGAGCTGCTCGGCAAAGGCGATGGCACGCTTTGTGCGTACAATGCAGTTGTGGATCATGCCACTCTCGTCCTCTTCCTGAACAATGTTATTGGAAACAAAGACCTTACAGCCGCCCACGTTGCCAATGCAACCGTTCTCCAGAGTGTCGGTGTTGTCGCTGGCCAGATTGATCTTGGCCTTCATGATCATGGAGGCAACGGCGGGAGAGACCTCAATGATAATATCCTTGGGATCGCTCACGTTTTTCTCCATCAGGTGCGTGCGGGCATCAATGAGGTGGTTGATCACCTCGTCGCCGCCGGCAACGGTCAGATTCTTGCAAAGACCGGCCTGATCGTAGAGGTTGTAAATATAGCGGTCGGCGGCGTTGGCAAGGGCGTTGGCGGCGTTCTTCATTGCCAGGGCCATCAGCTGGGGCGTTGCCTGGGTGCGGTCGATGTCATCGATCTGGAAGTTGAAATACTTGGCCTGATTGATGTGCAGCTCACGAACCGTGTCGGAGAGGGCTTCGGGGGCGGTCATGTTCGAGCCCTTGAGGTAGTCGGAGACGCTGATGTCGCCAATGCCGCAGATCTTAACAACACTGCCTTTTTCGCGGATATCGCCCTCGTATTCGCGGTTGCAGTTTGCAACGGCGATGTACTGCTTGTCCAGAGCCTGGTAAAGATTTTCGCTCCATACGGTGGGAATAAAATTGGTAATAGCCATAATGTTATAATTCCTTTCTTGTTTTGTTATTTTAAAATGGGATTATCTCCATTTTTGCATGGATTGCATGATTTTGTGATAGTTGGCGCGCACCTCGCTTTGGTTCATTGCCCGAACCTCGGCGGGGGAAAAATAATCGGCTTGCGTTCCTTCCAGAGCGCCGGCGGAACGCGTGGCGTTTTGTTGGTTACTTTGCAGGGCGGATTGGGCGGTATGGGATCTGCGCCGTTCGGCAAGGGCATAGGCCGCCGCCAGAGGAATCCCGTGACGCACGTCCTCCCATACGCTGTCGGGGAGTGTTGCAAAGGAGACCTCGGGGTACAGGACCCCAAATTCCTCGCACTCCTGCCCCATACGGCGAAGGAGGGCGTCCCGTTGATCCAGCTCCTTTTGCAACCGTGTCAGTTGGCTTCGCAGCTCATCAATTCCGACTTGGGCTTCTTGCTCCGGAGCATATCCAGGGTCAGGATCAGCGCCTTGACCGGGATCCGCACAAAGAACAGAATCTTCAGGATCTGTTGCAGAATCTTCTTCAACTTCATCACTCCTTTCTTCATCGGTATCACTCCTTTCTTCTATCGTTGCCGCAGATGGGAGAACCGACTCTGTTTCCGGAAGGCTTGCAGCATCCTCCGGTATCGGATCGCTCCCATTTGCATCCAATGGGTCTTGATGAAACGAACATACTTCTTCATTCATTTTTTAACGCTCCTTTCTGTTGGATGGTGTGGATCAGTCGCTCCCGATCCATGACGGTGCCCGCGGGAAGCAGGCGCAAGTACTCCTCGGTAGTCAGCTGGCCGCTGTCCAGAAGCTTGTTCAGCACGGTGACGGTATAGGAGGGGGTATACTGGCCAACGTCCTCGATCTCCACCGAGGAACGCAACAGCTCCTCGCGGAGAAGGGCGTAGTTCAGGGATGCGGCCTGCAGCTCTTCCTTTCCGTCAAAGGCCAGCAAACGTTCCCGGGGGCAGTAGGCGCAAAGCATATCCGCCCAGATCACCGCCAACTCGCCAATGCATTGACAGAAATTGGAACGCACTTGTGCCAGGGAAAGCTGAGATGTTTTTTGAAGTGCCAGGATCGCGCTGGTATTTTGCGCTTTTTCGTCACCGAGGGCCGATTCGGTCGCGCCCATCATATCCTTGGTGGTTTCGATCACGTTGGTGATCAGGTCCAGGTAGCCCTCCTGCATATCTCCCACACCCACCACCGATACCGCGTCGGAAACACTTCCGCCACCCACGGCGGCAATGGCCTCTCCCACCTCGTTGGTCCATTCGGGAATTCGGGATTTGTCGTAGATGATCTTGGAGAAGGCGGTGTCGCTCATGTGCTTCATGGCCATGGCGTAGGCGGTGTTGATGTACTTTTGGTTGGCGATCAGGTCGCTGACGGGAGAAGAGCCGTGAAAGCTGTTTTTGGTTCGGTACCAGTTGAAATAAGCCACCGGATAGTATTTCAAGCCGGTGTTCACGCGACGGATCAGCGCGTTGCGGGTGGATTTTTCAAAGATCACCTCGTTGCCCTCACGGTAGAAGCAGATCAGATAGGTGGCCTTGTCGCTTCCGGGGAGCTCGGTGTTGGAGTAATCTCCAAAGGCGGGCTCAAAATTGGAGTCCCCAACGATCTTTTCCACGTCGGCTTCCTTCATTCCCGCGTTCCGGGCTTCCTGACGGAGGGATTCCACCGTTGCCCGGCCCGAGAGAAGGATGTAATCCTGGGACTGTACGTCGGCGCGATTGACGTCGGCCACAAAAAAGTTGGCCGTGTCGATCAGATCGGTGCGGATGTCCCCCAGGAAGGGCTGGCCGTTTTTCACCGAGCCGTCCCACCAGCAGTAAAAGACGCCGTCGCCGGAGATGGCGGCGTCCAACAGAGCCTGGTAGGCTTGGGTGTTCATTTTGTTTTGCTTCCACCGGTAGGAGGCGTTTTTGCCAAGCAGGGAAAGACCTTCCAGCACCGCATTTTTTACCTGCGCGTTCTCCAGAAAGGGGAGTTTATCGTCGGTATAGGTGATGGAGAGATTTTGCGGTGCTACGGCGCAAACCAGATAGTCGGTAATTCGCCGTGTCAGATTGAACACGGGATGGGGAAGCTCCGACGTACTGCCTTTCCACTGATCTCCACGGTAGAAACGTTCGTTTCTGCGCATGGTCTCATACAATCCGATGCGGCGGTTGTATTCCTTGCCGGCCTCGTATTGCTGCCATGCCTTGGTTGTTGAAATATTCATATTGCTCCTTTCTTAAAGACTGGTAAAAAAGTTTGCCAAAAAGACGCGAAGGGCCGTGCTCCCCGTGCAGGAGAGACGGTAGGAGAAGAAGCGAAAGCGTCCCAGGGCGATTCGACGGTCAAAATGGCAGGGATGGACGGAGGAGGTTCCCAAAAAGCGCATCTGTCGGTGATCGTTTTCGGTGTTTACGGTCAGGAACAGCTCCGAGCGGTCATTTTTGACACAAAGGGAGGAACGCAACCCGCGCTTGATGGCTTCGGGATGCGCAAAACTTTGATAGCCGCTTTGGTAGTAGGTCTCAAAGGCCTGTCCGTCATCGGTATATTGCGTGGAGGAAAAAACGCAGACCCGACTGTCGGCGGCAAAGGCAATGCTCCCATTGAGAGAAAAGAAGAAAGAGGCAAAAATACCGTCAAAGCTGTACCATTCCTTGAGTGAG
The DNA here is from genome assembly GCA_017451915.1 of Clostridia bacterium. Lineage (GTDB taxonomy): Bacteria > Bacillota > Clostridia > Oscillospirales > CAG-272 > UMGS1865. The sequence goes on along the minus strand of JAFTNJ010000003.1, from coordinate 56,139 downwards.
GCGTTCCAGATCCAAACCAGTCCATCCTCAGGCTCGGTGGAGTCGCGGACCCAGAGCTCCTGTTGCACGGGATCCCAGAAAAGACAAGCGCTTTCTCGAATTCCCGCGCCCAGCTTTCCGGCGATCTTCTCCGAGAGATTGGTCACCGTAAAGCTGTCGGGATCGGAGGAGGTGGAGTGCAGACGGCACACACCGCTTTGATTGACCACGATGATATCGTTTCCAAAGGAGAGTGCCGCCCCCTTTGCGGTACATCCAATATCCGTCAGCGCAGGGTAGGCAAAGACCTGGCTTCCGTCGTTGGAAAAGCTGACCGACCAGGCTCCGCCCGTGTGAAACGCCAGAACGCGATCGTAGTTGGTTGCAAGGGCGGTGATCGGATGATCCGCGTCACCGATCATCAGCGTTTGATTGCCTTGTACGTAGAGCGGATCGCAGTTGGAATAAAAGACCTTGCAATAGTTCAGCATTTCCGTGGTGACGGTGGAGGAGCAGAACAGACGGTAGCCTTGGGACGCACCGTACAGGAGAAGCTTTTCCAGGGTTCCGTCGCGGTACAAAAAGCTGGAGACGGTTTTCTGCAGCTGCTGTCCCAGATCGTTGTCGCCACTCATGGTAAAGGCAACCTCTACCGTACTGCCAAGCTCCCCGGATGCCAGGGTCAGATAGTCACTGCCGGCAAGGAAGGAATAATCGGTTACGGTTTTGTTGTTGACGCGCACGCAGTCAATGCTTTGTGCAAAAAAGGGAAGATTGATCACGGTGCTGCCCACCGTATTCAAATAATGAACGCGAAGCTTTTGGGATAGCAGATTCAAGGGCTCCCGGATGTCCCCAAGATTGGTGGGGTGCCAATTATAGCCGTAGAGAGGGACGTAGCCCAAGGCCTCGGTAAACCGATCGGCCGAGGGGTCGTAGATGCGGATCACCGTGCCGTCCAGAAGATAAAGACGCTCCCGGTACCGAGCAAAATGCACCAAGCTGTAGTAGCCGTCAATGGTTCCAATGGAGGAAAGGGAATCGTCCTCCAGAATACGGTAGACCGTGTTCCCCGCAACCGCAAACCGAAAATATCCTTCGTTCAGCGATCCTTGCCAAACACCTCTGACGGCGTGGGTGAATTGGTATTGGGAGGTCCAGCCGCAGCGCTTTTCCAGGGATCCGTCGGGACAGATTCGAAAATTCCGCATATCCGCCGCCGCGTTGGCGCAAAGGTCTGCGTTTCCGTTGATTCCGCCAAAGGAGGAAATGCTCACCTTGGCATAGGCTCGTTCCGGCCTGATTTTAGACATGTGTTCTCCTTTCATTTTGCCGGAAAAACTCTGCTTGCACAGAAGAAAAGCAGATCAATCCAAGGCAAAAAAATGCTTTGTTTTTTTTGGAAAGCGAAAATTACGGTCGGGCTCGTTGACGTCTGCAAAGGCTTGGATCCGACTCATCACCGCATAGCGCAGGGCCTCGGGAGCGTGGGTGATCTCATGCGGGGTATCCGAGGCGTCCTCGGGCCGCAGAGGGTCGCAGAGGAGGGCCGAAAGGGAACGGATCAGCGTCCTGCAGGCGTGGCAAATGCGAATCCCGGGGGAATTCTCCGTAGGGCAAAGATATTCCCGCAGGACCCGCCAGCCGGGAACGCGGCGGTTGTCCGCGGCAACCATGGAGGGCATTCCTTCCACGGCTTGCATGATCTCAAAACCGCTTTTGCCGGTGTCCTGCCGTCGATTCCAAAGGTCCGGGGAGGCGGTAACGTACTCCACCGCATATCCCCGGCATAGGCTTGCCACCTCTGCCGCGGCGCGGCGCAAGGTGAGTTCGCTGACGCAGACCTCGCGCAGTACGAAAAGATTTCCTTTTCGGTCAACGCCCAAAAGGTAGGCGGCAAGCATATCAAAGCCGTAGTCCATGGCGGCAAAATAGCGCAGCTGGGTGGGGATCTCCTCGGGGGAGCAGACGTGGACGTCTTGCCGGAATTCGGGCAGGAACTGTCCTTCAAACACGTCCCACCTCCCGTAGAGCCAGGCGTCCTTCATTTTTTTCGGCAGACTTTCCAACTGCCGAACATAGTCGGGATCGGCCTTCATCAACACCGGATTGTCATAGACCTGTGCCGGAATAAAGCAGTAGTCCTCGGGACATTCATCGGGACGGTAGACGCGATCCACAAACAAGCGACGGACCCAACCGTGGCCAACACCACCGGGGTTGCAGGTCAGGTACATCCGACGGGGAACGTCACCCACACCGCGCAGACAGGCCTTAAAAATGGAAAACTGATATTCGCTCAGTTGCGTTGCCTCGTCGATGGCGATGACGTCGTATTCTTGTCCTTGGTAGCGGAGCGCGTCCCGATCCGAGGCGCAGTAGCCCAGGGAGATGGTACTTGCGTTTGGAAATTGCAGTTGCTTTTCCCCTTCATGGTAGTGAACCACTCCCTGATATTCGGTGAGCATGGGCTGTACGTGATTGGATTTCAGCTCTCCCAGGGAGCGGCGGACCAAAAGACAGCGGATCCCGGGGTAGCGCAAGCAAAGACCAACCAGCTTTCGGCGGAGCGCCCAGGATTTTCCCCCGCCTCGCGCGCCGCCGTAGGCGGTGTAACGCGCACGGGAGGCAAAAAAGAGCTTTTGCCGTTCGTTGGGAACGCCTTTGATGTAGCGCACGGTTTCCTTAGACATCAGGAGCCGTCCTGCAGGATATCATGCTCAAACACCAGCTGAAGCTGTTCCCCCTGGGGCGCCGAGGTTTTGGCCGTGGAGGGCTCGCCGTATCCCAGGCGTTGCTTGAGATAAACGGTGAGGATCGAGGCCGAGAGCTCAGAGTTCAGGGCTTCGTCCTCCAGGACCGTACAGATGCGATCGTACAGGAGCGGATTGGTGCTTTGCAGGGCATCGATCTCGGTCCTTCCGCATCCCAGCCAGCGGCAAAAGCCGGCAAGGTTGGGAAAGGTGGATGAGGCGTGCTTGCCTTTGTTGTCTTCAGGTGAGCCGCGACAGCTTTGCAGATATTGATTTAGGAGCTCGGGAAGACGGTCCGATGCTACCGCGCTTTCCAATACGGTAGTGCCGTCCTCCTGGCAAGGGTGCATCATACCAAGGGCAACACCTCCTTTTTTCGGGACCCCCGTTGTTCTGTGCTCCTAAATTCTACCCCTCAAAAGTGTGCCAAGGTGTGCCACGCTTGGCCAAGGTGTGCCGCCATCTCCATCCACCGTTCTTCCTTTTCTCAACCATTGGTTTAAGTGATTCGAAAATTATCGAAACACTATTGACAAGCCTCACGGGATGTGCTAAAATGAGGTCACGAAAGGAGGGATGACCCTATGGAAGCATCCTTGTTTTATACCCTTGCAAGCCATCGAATGAAGACGGAAATGACGCGTCTGACGGAATTCACCCAGGCGTTGGATCGGGACCCTGCCAAAAAGAAGCAGGAGATCGCCGCCTACAAATGCGCCAAATACCGTGAGGCCGGCATTGCCAATATTTACGTGATGTTCTACAATTCCTACCGCTTGCGACGGAGCAATGAGGAGACCTGCTATTTGATCTCTTATGCTTACGAGGTCTTTTCGAAAAACAGCAAGGCGATGGAACTGTATTCCACTGCCTCTCCCGCGCGTCGGCCCGATGTGGGGCTTTACCTTGGGATCCTGGAATTCGCAAGGGCACTGATGGAAGAAAAAGAAAAAAAGCTCCCTCTTGCCAACGATTGGGAACGAGTGGAGCTGAGCACCTATTTGGAGGGGCATCGCTTTGCGGTGGATGCCCTCAGGGATGCATGGAAAGAGAGCGGAGGTGAAAATTATGACTGCGATTGAAATAGAAAGCGCATTGGCGGAGATCGTGCTTGCCCGTAAAAATGCTTGCGATCAAAAGCTTCAAACATTGGATCAGAGTGCCAAAACCGAGCGGAAGGCACTTATGATCGAACAGGGAATGTATAGTCTTTGCTTGCACGCAGGTCTCCTTTACAACGTACTTGGAGAGCGTGGAAAAGTGATTGCAACCAAATGTAATCGTATGCCGAAATTTCTAAAGGAATACCCCAAGCTATTGGATCACTTTCAAAAATCCGCTCATGAGGAACAGCTAAAGATGACCGCCGCCCTGTACGGAGAGGTTTGGATGGATAGCCAATTCCTCAAGAATTACCGCACGGAGCTGAAAGTGGCGCAAACCAAAGGAAGTGCAGCGAATGTCTTTGAACTGCAAATCAAAACGGCGGTGGTAGAATCGGTGCTGGCAGATTGGCGCAGGTGGCGAAAAGAGCAAGGCGTTTATCCCACCGCCTTGGAGGAGCGCCTATGAAAAATGCGGCAATAGAGCTGTTAAAGGCACTTTCCGATGGAACGCGGCTTGATATCATCAACATTCTGGCAAAGCAGGATTCCTACGTGGAGCAGTTGGCCGCCACCCTTTCCCTGGCTCCCGCCACCGTTTGCTATCACCTAAAAAAGATGGAGCAGGTAGGCCTGGTCACCTCGGCGCGCTCGCAGTTTTATATCATTTATTCCTTGAATCAAAAGGCTTTCGACCGCACTCTGCGGGAGCTGGTGATCTGTCCCGCGCGTGTCCCCGATGCCGACGAAAAATACCGCAGAGAGGTGCTGGAGCATTTCTTTCGGTACGGCAAGCTGACCACCATTCCCGTACAACGAAAAAAGCGGGAGATCGTATTGCAAAAGCTGCTGGAGCGGTTTGCGGTGGGAATCGACTACACCGAGCGAGAGGTGAGCGAGATTCTTGCGGAATACCATGAGGACTATTGCACCCTGCGGCGGGAGATGATCGCCTGCGGTCTGATGACGAGAGACCATGAGATCTACCGCGTGGTACAAAAGGATGATAAGACATGACACGGCTTCGCATTGCTTCCATGCTTCTCGATTACCGTCGGGAGAAGGGGATGAGTCAAAACGAGCTTGGCGTATTGCTGGGAGTGAGTGCCCAGGCGGTTTCCAAGTGGGAGCGGGAGATCTGCTATCCCGACGTGATCCTGCTTCCCGATTTGGCCAAGATCCTTGGCGTTTCCGTGGGAGAATTGTTTGAGGAGCTTTAAGCGTTCCATCAAAAGAAGGTATCGCATTATGCGATACCTTCTTGCTTTTTATTTCTTTCTCTTATTCATCGGCTTTCCATCCTTTGCCTTGTTTGATCGTTGCTTTCTTGGCTCGGATTGTCTGCTTTTGGGAGACTTGGCGTGGGTAGTGGCTCCACGACTCCGTTGTTTTCGTTCACCGGTCTTCGGCGCTTCCGATTTGCGATGGGAATGGGGTACCGGGGCACTTGCCGGGCGCACGAGGCAATCCTTGCCGTGACCGATGAGGTCGGTTCGTCCCGCCTTTGTCAATGCCTCGCGGACAAGGTCGGCGTTCTGGGGGCGGTTGAATTGCAACAGGGCTCTCTGGAGCTGCTTTTCATGATAATCGGTGGCAACGTAGACCTTTTTCATGTTCAGCGGGTTGATCCCCGTGTAGTACATGACCGTGGATGCCGTGCCCGGGGTGGGATAATAGTCCTGCACCTGCTCGGGGGCGTAGCCGTTCCGCTTGAGACAGAGCGCCAACTCAATGGCGTCATTCAAAGTCGAGCCTGGATGGCTGGACATGAGATAGGGGACCAGATACTGCTCCTTGCCAAGTTTCTTGGTAATGTCAAAGAATTTGCTTCTGAATCCCTCATAGACGCCAAACTCGGGTTTGCCCATGCAACCGAGAACATTGGCGGAGCAATGCTCGGGGGCAACCTTGAGCTGACCGCTTACGTTGTCCCGTACCAGCTTTGTGAAAAAGGAATCGTCCTTGTCGGCCATAAGGTAGTCAAAGCGAATACCGCTGCGGATAAAGACCTTTTTGATTTTTGGAAGTGCCTCCACCTCCTCAATCATCTTCATGTATTCGGTGTGGCTGACCTTGAGGTTGGGGCAGGGCTTGGGAGCCAGGCATTTCCGACCGGCGCAGACACCGTCCTTCAGCTGTTTGTCACAGGCGGGATAGCGGAAGTTCGCCGTAGGACCGCCAATGTCGTGAATATATCCCTTAAAGGTGGGGAGTTGGGTGATCTTTCTGGCTTCTTCCACCACGCTCTTGACGCTTCTCGAGCGCACCGTGCGTCCCTGATGAAAGGCCAGGGCGCAGAAGTTACAGCCGCCAAAGCAGCCGCGGTTGTGGGTGATGGAAAATTGGACTTCTTCAATTCCCGGAACTCCTCCCGCCGCCTCATAGGATGGATGGTAGGCGCGCATATAGGGGAGGGAATAGACGTGATCCAGCTCATCCCGCTCCAGGGGAGGCATGGGGGGATTCTGTACTAATAATTTATTGTCGTAGAGCTCGCAGATGGCACGGCCGTTGATGGAATCCTGATTCTTGTACTGGACACCAAAGGCCTCGGCGTACTTGCGCTTGTCTTCTTTCAGCTCGTTGTAATCAAAGGTTGCGGCTACATCGTAGTGGATCGGCTCGTCGGGCTTGCAGAGATAAACGGTTCCACGCACGTCACGGATCTTTCGGATGGGAACTCCCTTGTCCAAAAGCTGGGCAATGCGAACCAGGATCTTTTCTCCCATGCCGTAGGTCAACAGGTCAGCACGGCTGTCCACCAGCACCGAGCGGCGCACCTTGTCGTCCCAATAATCGTAATGGGCAAAGCGGCGCAGGGATGCCTCCAAGCCTCCCAAAATGATGGGAACGTCGCCAAAGGCCTCGCGGATGCGGTTGCAGTAGACGATCACGGCGCGGTCGGGGCGGTTGCCCATTTTTCCGCCGGGGGAGTAGTAGTCAAAGCTTCTCTTCTTTTTGGCGGCGGTGTAGTGGGCTACCATGCTGTCGATGTTGCCCGAGGTAACAAGAAAGCCCAGACGGGGCCTGCCGTATTCCTTGAAGGCGTCGGCACTTTTGTAATCGGGCTGGGAGAGGATGGCAACGCGGAAGCCGGCATCCTCCAGAACTCGGGAGATGATGGAAACGCCAAAGGACGGGTGATCCACGTAGGCATCTCCCGTTACGTATACAAAATCCGGTGCATCCCAGCCCCGCGCCTCCATGTCAGCGCGGCACAGGGGCAAAAATCCCGTTGCTTCCATAATTGCTCCTTGTAAGTAATAACGCTAATTGCTGTGAAAGTTTTCGTCAAACTAAAAAATTGGCACAAACCCTATGTGAAAGTTTTCGTCCACCTTTTTCAAAAGGTGGCGCGGTGGAGGGCGCGTAGCCCTCCTCGCCCTCCGCAGAGGGCGAAAATCCCTTACGGCGTTTTTCTTTTGTGAACTTTTCTTTTTGCGCCTTTGGTGTCAAAAAGAAAAGTGGATAAGGAATCCGCACGATCCAATCGGCGATCCATAAGATGAATTTACTCTTCCTCTTCCTTGTACGCCTTGAATCCTTTCATGGGCGAGATCTCGCGAAATCCGTCGATCTCTCCCCGTTGCATGGCACCAAAGATGCGATAGCGTAGACCGTCGTGCTTTTTTTCCAGCGTGGCAAGAAGCTGCTTCATTTCCTCCCGCTGGGTGTTGCCGTCGGCGGGGCAGGAGGATTTTACCACCGGGAGCTCCACCTTGTTGGCAAAGTAGCGCACGTCCTTTTCGGGCATGTAGAGCATGGGGCGGATCAGCTTGATCCCCACACGGGACAGATAGGTGACGGGGGAGAAGCATCCAATGCGACCTTCAAAAAAGAGATTGAGCATAAAGGTTTCCACCGCGTCATCAAAATGGTGACCCAGGGCTACCGTGTTGCATCCCAGTTCTTTTGCGGCGTTGTGCAGCGCACCGCGGCGCATCTTTGCGCAAAGAGAGCAGGGATTTTTTTCCTTCCGCACGTCAAAAATGATCTTGGAGATCTCGGTGGGAATGACGTGATAGGGAACGTCCAGCTCCTCGCACAGTTTTGCAATGGGAGAGAAATCAGCCCCCTCAAAGCCCATGTCAATGGTAATGGCGATCAGTTCAAAGGGGATCGGATAAAAACGGCGCAGCTCGGCCATAGCGCAAAGAAGCGTCAGGGAATCCTTTCCAGCGGAGACCCCGACGGCAATCTTATCTCCGGGCGCTATCATACCGTAGTCGTCAAGCGCCCGTCTTGTAAAGCTTAAAATACGTTTGATGTGTTCCATACGTTCTCTGCCAATGGCAGTTCCTTTGGATTATTCTGCGTCCGAAAGCTCCGCAAAGGCTTCTTCCGCGGCAATTTCTTCATCAAAGAGGTCATCCAGCTCTACTTCGTCTACCTCGGCGTTGGCCAGGATCTTCTTAATGGACTTCAGCTGATAAACGATTTCGGCAACGGCAGCGGTTGCGAGAATGGCGGTGCTGACACCAAGAGCAATTTTTACACTTTTTTTCATAGTTTAGGGTTCCTTTCTTACTGGTTTTCTATTTTCATCGGGATCAAAGATGCCCGAAAATATGCAATGCTGATAAATATCTTGCGCCTGTGGGGTGAGGACGCGGGAGCTTTGCCCGACCTCCCGAGGTTGGTAGAGCAATAAGGGCGGAGTCACGCGCAGAGAGGGAATGCCGCCTTTGACGGCTTCGATCAGGACCGCGCAGGGTTCACTTTGGGCGTCGGCGTGGACCAGTGTCATTCGCTTGGGCTCCAGAGCGGCGTCACGCATGGCGGCCAGGAGCTCGGTCAGTCGATCGGGACGCCAAACGCATACGAAGCGACCTCCAAAGCGGAGCAACCGTCCCGCGCAGGCGCAAAAGTCGGCAATGCCGCCAAACACCTCGTGACGGGCGATGAATTTTTCATCGTGAAGATTTCGCTTTCCCGTGTCGCATTTCATATATGGGGGATTGGAAAAGACCAGATCCACCTCCTTGCCAAATTGCGCAGGAGAAAGCTCGCGCAGATCGGCACAAAGGGGAGTCACCCGCTCGTTAAGACCGTTGATTTCCGCATTCCGTGCGATCAGCTCAGCAAAGGACTCCTGGATCTCCACCGCATACACCCCGGCGGCTTTGTTTTTGGACGCCATCAAAAAGGAGACGATTCCGGTGCCGCTGCCAAGCTCCACGGCAATGCCGCGCGGTTGGGGACGGATGTAGGCGGCGAGCAGGAAGGCATCGGTGCCATAGGTCAATCCCTGCTTTTTTTGGATCAGGGAAAGATCCTCATTCACGCGGTCGATCCGCTCGTCGGGAAGAAGATGGGGGAGAGACATGAAACCAAGCGTCCTTTCTTGAATAAAGGCAGGGCGAAGCGAGTGATCATACGGTCGCCTGCTTCGCCCTTGTTTTGGATGGAGATGTAATTATGCCTCTACGGGAGCACCCACAGGGCAAGCGTCAGCACAAGCGCCGCAGCCGGCACACTTGTCGGGATCAATCACATACTTTCCATCACCTTCGGAAATGGCTTCCAGAGGGCAAGCATCAACGCAAGCACCGCAGGATACGCAATCATCAGTAATCTTATATGCCATCGTCTTATACCTCCTATTTTTGTGATACCTATATTGTATCATATTTTTCGATTTTTGCAACTGTTTTTTCGAAAAAAATTGAAAATTTATCGTAAATGTCTTATTTTTTTTCGGTTTGTTCCTTGGAATCCGATTTTCCGCCGTGATTTTCCCGGCTATTCTTTCCAATTACGGTGACCGCCGAGCGGTGATACTGCTTTGCGGGGGTATCGGGAGAGTCCTTCAGGATCACGCGGATGGTGCCGGCCAAGGGATTGGAGGAGATCACCGTGCCAATGCCGTCCTCGGTTTTTACCACGGTGTCGTGACCGGGAGTCAAACGGATCTCCTCGGCATAGACCTCGGATTCATAGCGCAGACAGCACATCAGTCTGCCGCACACGCCGGAAATTTTTGCGGAATTGAGAGATAGGTTTTGATCCTTTGCCATTTTAATGGAAACCTGGGCAAAGTCCGGCAGGAAGGTGGAGCAGCACAGCGGACGTCCGCAGGCACCCAGACCACCAAGGATCTTTGCCTCGTCACGAATACCGATCTGTCGCAGCTCAATACGGGTACGGAAGACCGATGCCAGATCCTTAACCAGATCGCGGAAGTCGATTCTTCCGTCCGCGGTAAAGTAGAACAGGAGCTTGGAATTGTCAAAGGCGTACTGCACGTCGATCAGCTTCATTTCCAGCTTGTGCGCATGGATGCGCTCCTGGCAAGTGGCCAGCGCCTGCTTTTCCTTTTCCCGGTTTTCGGCATCGTGTCGAATATCCTCGGGGGTGGCTACGCGAAGCACGGGGCGCAGAGGAGACACGATCTTGGCGGCGTTGATCATGGTATTGCCCATACAAACGTCTCCAAACTCAGCGCCTCTTGCCGTTTCCACAATGGCTTGCTCGCCCTTTTTGATCTGCAGACCACGGGGGTCAAAATAGTACATCTTTCCGCTGGTGCGGAAGCGAATACCAACCACCTCCGTTTTGGTAACCGGCTCCTCCTCGGTGGCGGTGGGGTTCAAAATGTGATCCACGTTCAGCGGCTCGGCGTCGGTTTCCTCGGTGGGAAGATCGGTGATGAGGACCGGGGAAAGGGGCTCCGGTGCTGGCTTTGCGCTGTCCTCCCCCGCAGATTTCACCACGATGCGAGCGCGCAGCTCCTCCAGGGAAAGCTCCTCGGGGCGTACCTCCTCGTAGGGATTGTAGGGAGAGTGCTCGGGAGCGCGGTGATGACGGCCGCGGTTCCGCGAATGGTTGCGGTTCTTGTCCTTGCTCTCCTTTGGCTTTTCGTTGTTGTTGGGCTTGTTCTTTTTGCTTTGATTATTATTTTGATTGTTCTGATTTTGACCTTGGTTGGTATTTTGCTTCTTTTCTCCGTGAGGTGCCTCCTGGGGTGCCGTTTTGGCTTCTCCCGGGGTAAAGAAGGACTTGTCCATGGTACCGCCGGAGGAGCTTGCCGCTTTTTCGCCGTCGTTGGTCTTGGGACGGTGATGGCGGTTATGGGAATGACGGCGGCGGTTGCGGTGGTTGCCGCCCTCATTTGCGGGATGCTTTTTTTGTTGCTCGCCGCTGGAGTGATTGTTTTGGTTGTTTTCCATATTGAACCGGGAAATCCTTTCTGTCTCCGCGTGTTGCGGGTGTTATTGTAACAAGCCGGCCCCTGCCGCTAAGGAGAGGAGGGTCAGGCGGACGTTGGCATTTTTTTGAAGACGGTCACAGGCTTCGGTGACCAGATCACATAGCCGAAGCAGCTCCGGCGTGGTAAAGGTATAGGCAAGGTTGAGGGCTTCCTCCCGATCGGCAAAGAAGCAAAGGGGAGCCTGCTCGGTCTGCTTGGAGAGCAGAAGGTCGCGCAAACAAAGGAGCAAAACGCCCATCAGTCCCACCAACTCCTCTCGCTTTTGCTGGGTTGCGTGAGTCAAAAAGCGCATCAGCCGTTGACTGTTGCGACTGCCGGAAAGCAGGGAAATAAATTCCCGCGCTTGCTCTCGGCGCGCCAGAATCGGCTTTCTCGCCGTGGCGTGAAGCAGGGTAATGGCACGGCCCATGGAGCCGTTGGCCGAAACCAGGATCTCGTCCAGCTCCCGAGGATTGGCCTTGGCCAGAGCGGCGGCGTCCTCCCGGGTGCGGCAGAGGTGCATCCGCATCTCCTCCGTAGGTAAGGGCTCGGTGCGAAGCACCGGAGCGCGACTGCGAATGGTTTCCAGCAGCGGCGTGGCACTTTCGCAAAGCAGGAGAAAGAGAACGTAGGCCGGGGGCTCCTCCAGGGTCAGAAGAAACGCGTTCTGCGCCTGCGTGGTCATCAGGTGCGCGTCCTCCAAAAGATAGATCTTGGTGTCCAGATCGTTGGGGGCAATAAAAACGTCGTTCTTCAACTCGCGGATCACTTCCACACCCAGGGTTGCCTTTTCCTTGCGGTTGATAAAGATCACGTCGGGGGAGTTCCCCGAGAGGATCTTGCGGCAAGAGGGGCATTGCATACAGGGCAGGGGAATCTCGTCGCGGGTAGAGTTTTCACAGGCAAGAGCGGCGGCAATCCGCAGGGCGAGCATATGCTTTCCGGTGCCGGCGGCACCCTCCAGAATGTAGGCGTGGGAGAGCTTGCTTTGGGTAATATCGGTAAAAAGCTTTTGTCGCAACGCCCGGTTGCCGATCACGTCGGTAAACGCCTGTTTCACTCGTAGCCCCTTTCTGCCGTTCTATGGCAATTTAATACCACTTTAATTATAGCAGGTTCCACGGGAATTGTCAAGAGAAACCCAATAGATTTCCCGTCCTTTTTTCTTTGGAATTTCATGAAAAAAATGCTTTTACGCATTGACAGAGGAAGGGTTTTGGGGTATAATATCGGTAGAGTGCCGATCCCTCGGCCAAATATGTATAGAAAGGACAAAGAACAAATGACCGTTACCAAAAAGACCATCATTGGCGACGTTTTGGATTTTGATCCCGAAACCGCGCAATTTTTCTTCGCCATTGGCATGCACTGCCTTGGATGCCCCGCCTCTCGCGGTGAGTCCATTGAGGACGCTTGCGCCGTTCACGGTACCGACGCCGATGCGCTGATCGAGCAGATCAACAGCTTCCTGGCATCCAAAAAGTAAAAAAGATACACAGGCAGGCGAAAGTCTGCCTTTGTTTCTATTTCCCACTATTTTGATCGCTTACGAAAAGGAGAATCTTCCGTGACCACCATCATTCAGCCCGACGCCCGCTTACTCAGCGCGGTCCCCTTTCTCAAACCGGGAGGCCGTTGCGTTGACGTTGGCACCGACCACGCCTATCTTCCCATCTATCTTGTCCACCGCGGGATCTGCTCCGCGGCCCTTGCCTGTGACATTAATCAAGGTCCCTTGCAGAGTGCCAGAGAGCACATTGCCGCCGCCGGATTGGAGGGCGCCATTGGCACCCGATTGACCGACGGCTTGCACGGTGTTGAGGAGTTCGCTCCCGACGACGTTATGATCTTTGGCATGGGTGGTGAGCTGATCGTCAAGATCCTGGATGAGGCGCCTTGGGTCAGGAATCCGGGGATCGGTCTGATTCTTCAGCCCATGTCCCGCGCCGCGATCCTGCGGCAGTATCTGGTGAGTCACGGCTTTGCCATCCTTGGGGAGGGCTTGAGTCGGAGCGGAAAGATCTACCAAACCGTCCACGCCGTTTATTGTGGAAAAAACACGGCGTACAATGAAGAAGAACTGCTTTTGGGCAGATGGAATATAGAAACCAACCCGCCCCTGTTTGCCGACTTCGTGCGTCACGAGCGCACGGTGCTGGAAAAGGTTTTGCAGGGGAAGGCGCGGTCCCAAACGGCGGACACCGCCGAGGAGCAACGAATGCTTCAAGTATTAACCCAACGATTGGAGAAATTAGAATCATGAACGTGCAACAGCTTTACGCATTTTTGAATGAGAAGATTCCGCCCGCGCTCTCCTGTGACTGGGACAACGACGGCCTGATGTGCTGTGCCAACCCGCAGGTTGAGGTAAAAAAGGTTCTGATCGCGTTGGATATTACAGCCGCCGTGATCGACGAGGCCGTACAAGGGGGCTACGATCTGATCGTTTCCCATCATCCCCTCATCTTCTCGCCTTTGCGGGCCCTGCATCCGGGGGATCCCGTGGCTAAAAAAGTGATCACTCTGCTGTCGGCGGGGATCACCGCCATGAGCTTCCATACGCGCCTGGACGCAGTGGAGGGCGGCGTAAACGACGTCTTCGCCAACGCTCTCGGCCTGCGTGACGTGGTGCCCTTTGGGGAGAACGGAGAGACCATCGGACGCATTGGCACCCTCCCGTCTCCCATGACTTTGGACGCCTTTGCACATTTTGTCAAGGAGATCACCGGGGCCAACGGTCTGCAGTATTCCGATGCGGGACGGGAGGTCTGTCGGGTTGCGCTGTTGGGCGGGAGCGGATCGAGTGACGTGAACGCCGCCGCCAAGGCCGGTGCCGATACCTACGTTACGGGGGAACTAAAGCACAATCAGCTCACGGATGCCCCCGAGCGTGGAATGAATCTCATTGCCGCCGGGCATTTTCATACCGAGAACGCCGTTTGCGAGCGGATTCGGGAGCTGGTTCTGGAGGCGATTCCCGATGCAACCGTTATCGTTACCAACAGCAATCCCGTAAAATGCATTTAAAAAAGGAGCAACGTTATGACCTACGTAATGTCCGATATTCACGGAAGCTATCAAAAATTTTTGTCCATCCTCTCCCAGATCCAATTCAAGGAGGAGGACGTTCTGTATATTCTCGGAGATCTGTTAGACTACGGTGAGGAGTGCATGGAGCTGATCGAGGATCTCTCGGTGCGCCTCAACGTTTACTGCATTGCCGGCGAGCACGACTACCTGGCGGCACGGATGCTGGCAGGCTTTGACAAGATGCTCAAGAGCGGAGCCTCGCCCGATCCCGAATATATTGCCGACATGACGGCTTGGGTGCAGGACGGCGGCCAGGTGACCCTGGAGGCCTTCCGTGCCCTGGATAATGATGCCCGCGAGGGTGTGCTGGAGTATCTGGAGGATCTGACCCTGTTTGAGGATCTTCGGGTCGGCGGCAAGCGTTACGTGCTGGTTCACGCGGGCATTGCCGATTACGAGCCCGACTCCGATCTTGAGGACTACCTGCCCGAGGACTTTTTCTCCGAGCCTCTGGATCCTTCCTATGCATTGCTGGAGAATGCCACGATAATTGTGGGTCACGTTCCCACGGGAAGCGGAAAAATCGAGCGGGGCGAGGGCAGTATCTTCCTGGATTGCGGCGCATCCGAGGGAGGTAAATTGGGATGCCTGTGCCTTGATAACGGCAAGGAGTTTTACGCCTGATGCAAAAGAATGACATTATTACCCTCACCATAGAGGAGATCAATAACCTTGGTTGCGGCGTGGGGCATCTGCGGGATGGTGAAAACAACCGCGGACAGGTGGTCTTCGTACGGGATGCCGTCACAGGAGACCGGTTGGATGCCCGCGTGATCAAGGTGACCAAAAATTACCTGGTGGCAAGGATTGAGCGGCTGATCGAGCCCTCCCCTTGGCGTTGCGAGGCCGATTGTAAGGCAAAAGGGTGCGGCGGATGCGTCTACCGTCATCTGTCTTACGAGCACGAATTGGAAATGAAGCGGGAATACGTCAAGAATTCCTTCCGCAAGGCAGGACTGACCAACGTGGAGATCGCCCCCGTGGTCCACACGGGAGAGCTGACGGGCTACCGAAATAAGGCCCAATATCCCGTCCGAAACGGCAAAAACGGCGTGGAGGTGGGCTTTTTCGCCACGGGTACCCATCGTCTGGTACCCGCCGACGATTGTAAGCTCCAGCCCCCCGTTTTTGCCGCGCTGACGGCCTACATCTGCGATTTTTGCAATCGCAATCATATCAAGGCCTACGACGAGGAAAGCGGCAAGGGGCTGTTGCGCCATATCTACCTCCGCACGGGAGCCAAAACCGGGGAGATCATGGTCTGCCTTGTGGTCAATGGCAAGGGCTTGCCCCATGAAAAGGAGCTCTGCGAGGGCTTGGAAAAAGAATTCCCGCAGGTCAAGAGTATTCTGCTCAATACCAATACCCAAAGCACCAACGTGGTGCTGGGAAAGGAGTACCGCCTCCTTTCGGGAAGGGCTTGGATCGAGGACGAGCTCTGCGGTTTGAAATTCAATATTTCGGCGGGCTCCTTCTATCAGGTCAACCGAAACGCCTGCGAGATGCTCTACGGCATTGCCAAGGAGAAGGCAGAGCTGACGGGAAACGAGACCCTGTTGGATCTCTACTGCGGCATCGGCACCATCGGGCTTTCTATGGCGGACAAAGCCAAGGAAGTGATCGGCATTGAGATCGTGGACGAAGCCGCAAAGTGCGCCGCCGAGAACGCCGAAAGAAATAATATCAAGAACGCCTTTTTCTACTGCGGCGACGCGTCAGACGCCGAAAGGCTTTTGGAGAACGCCGAGAATTCCCACGGCAGGATCGAAAACGCCACGGTGATCCTCGACCCGCCCCGAAAGGGCAGCACGCCCGAGTTGATTTCCTATCTTGCTAAACGGAATTTTAATCATATCGTCTATGTTTCTTGTAATCCCGATACGTTGGCGAGGGATTGTGTTCTTTTCAAGGAACTCGGATACGAAATCGGTGAGGTTACGCCGGTTGATATGTTTCCGAGGACGGGGCACGTCGAAAGTGTCGTTTGTCTGACGCGAAAATGACCGCAAAGCCCGTAGGGGCGACTGCCACGCTTGCGTGGTGTTTGGTCGTCAGAAAACGAAAAATAAGCGATAAATAAAAACGGACGGGCAATGCCCGCCCCTACAAAGAATCTCGTGCTCAAAATCAAAAACGTCCCAATTTTGCATAGGAAAAATGTTACTTTTGAGCAAAACTCGAAACTCTCATTTACAGCAGTAATGGTTCACATATCGAGAGGGGAAAAGAAATGATACCTTATTATTTAGAAAAATACATAACAGATGTAAAAGAGAAAAAAGATTCTACTGTTGGAATACTTGCTTCTTCCACAGGCAACACAAATTTAGAAATATATTTTTACGGAGATACTGTGAAAATTAAAAAAATACCATATATTGTCGATGCCGAATTTCCATGCTTGATTGTTGCGAAAGATCCTGAAACAAACGAAGAGTTCACTATTTTTGACGGAATGAAGCACGGATATGATGCAATGTTTTGCAATGAACCATGCGATGACGCTACAAGAGAATTAAAACATTATGAGTATTATAGCGGGAAAGTGCAAATTGCGCTTGGATACTCAATTGATTACGAAGATGAACGAGAAGAATATGAATTCAACGAAAACGGCGAGGTCATATTGATGTATGGAACTTTGGATTGGGAGCAAGCAAAATCCATTGGATTTGATTGGCTTTCGTTGAAATTTGTTGATGCGAAAAAGGAATTTGTTGATCTTGAGTTGGCTTGACCGCAGATTATAAAATATACCTTTTGAACTCTTGCCCCACATCGAAAGTGCCCTCTGTCTCACAAGGAGAAAAAATGAAAAGCTTTTGTTTTACCGTTGACGATAATATTCGTTGCTTCAAGGAACTCACCCACGGTACTTACGGGAGTATTTTTGAACATCCGTACTTCAACATGTATAAGCGGTTACATCAAAAATACGGAGTGAAGGTGCAACTCAATCTCTTTTATGAGGTCGAGGGCTTTGATCTATCCCATATGACTGATCGATATAAGGATGAATGGCAGGATAATAGCGATTGGTTAAAGCTCTCTTTCCACGCAAGAATCGAGAACGTAAAGCCCTACGAGCATGCGGGATATGATGAGGTATCCGGCGACTGTCAAAACGTTCATCGTGAAATCGTCCGTTTCGCCTCACCCCTCGCGCTTGGCAGAACCACCACACTTCATTACTGTCTTGCCACCCATCAGGGGCTTGGGGCGTTAAAGGATAACGGTGTTGAAGGGCTGCTTGGATTATACGGAACTGAGGATTCGCCGCGCGCATCGTATCAAAATACCGCCCAAGAGTGCGGTTTGATACGACGTGGAGAGATCGTTTCACAAAATGGCGTCTCTTACGCGGGGATTGATATTATTTTGAATCTTCACGCAACAGAAGAAATATTATCTCGGCTAAACGAGCTAAAATCCCGTGACTTTATCAAGGTGATGATTCATGAGCAGTATTTTTACCCGGATTATCCCCGTTATCAACCGAATTTTGAAAAAAAATTGAGCGCAACATTCGATTTCCTGACCCAAAACGGGTTCATGAGTACGTTTTTCGAAGAACACCTGTAAAAATTAGGACTTTTGAAACAACAGTCCACATTTTGATGCCTTTTGGAGTCTTGCCTCATATTGAGAGTGTCGTGTGTCTGACGAGAAATCACCGTAAACCCCGTAGGGGCGAACTGCGTTCGCCCGAAAAGAAGAAAATTTTACCCAATTATGCGGGCGAACACAGTTCGCCCCTACGAGTACAGTGTTTAAAATCAAAAACGCCCTGATTTTGAAACGAGGAAAAACATACAATCACATCCAACATATTAAAAGGAGCAACAACATGAAAAAAATCGTTCTGATCGGTGACTCCATCCGCATGGGGTACGACAAGTATGTAAAAGAGGCCTTGGACGGCGTGGCCGAGGTTTATTATCCTTCGGAGAACTGCAAGTTTTCGCAATACACTCTGCGCTATCTCCACGATTGGAAGAAAAAGGGCGAATGGCCCGATGACGTGGATCTGGTGCATTGGAATTCGGGCCTTTGGGATGTGGTCGAGCTCTATGACGACGAGCCCATCTCCTCTCCCGAGCATTACGCCGAGATGCTTCGACGCATCCGGCGGCGGATCGGGGTTCTTTTCCCAAAGGCAAAGGTGGTCTTTGCTACCTCCACTGCTGTGCGTGAGGAAGGCTACAAAAGTCCCATCTTCCACCGTCACAATGCCATCATTGAACGCTACAACGCCGTGGCTCTGGAGACTTTGAAGGGAACCGATACCCTGATCAACGATCTCTATGCCCATACCAAAAACGCCCCCGCTGAATGTTGCTCGGACATGACACACTACAACACCCCCGCGGGCGCGGCCTACATGGGTGGCAAGGTGCTCTCGGTGATCTGCGGTGAGCTGGGAATTTCGGCCGCCGAGATCAAGGTGGAAGGCTTTGAGCTGGAAAAGTATTCTGCCGATAATATTGGGTGCTGAGTATTCAGTAGAAAGGCAATCCTTATGAAACCTATCATTGGAATTCTCGGAGAGATCGATTCCGAGAAAAGCACGAGAATTTTAATTTCCTACGTGAACGCCATTGAGTGCTCGGGGGGCTTTCCGCTTTTGTTGCCCTACGTTACCGAGGCGTCCACACGGGATCGCTTTGTCGAGCTTTGCGATGGCTTTTTGTTCACGGGTGGGGAAGATATCGATCCAAAGTATTATGGAGAGACACCCAAGGCAACCTGCGGAGCGATCCAACCCTTACGTGACGAGCTGGAGTTTGGTGTTTTGGAGCGGGTGCTTCCTACAGGCAAGCCGATCATGGCCATTTGTCGCGGTGCTCAGCTGGTCAACGTGGCCCTGGGAGGAACCCTCTATCAGGACCTGCCCAGCGAGCGTCCGGGGCCGATCTCACACAAGCAAACCGAGCCGCGGTTTGCACCGTCCCATGAGGTGCAGATCCTGGAAAATACCCCCTTGTACGCTCTGATCTCCTCCAAGCGCATGACGGCAAACAGCTTTCATCATCAGGCGGTCAAGGCATTGGGAGCCGATCTTGAACCCATGGCGCTGGCCGATGACGGGGTTGTGGAGGCCTTCTGCTTGCGCGGGGCGCGCTATCTGCGGGCCTACCAATGGCACCCCGAGCGCCTGTTTGAGATCGACGCCTGCAATCGATCGCTCTTCGGTGATTTTATCATCGCCTGTCAATCGTAAATTTGTATCATTCATCGATTCTTGTATTAGAGGTGCGTTATGAAGATTTTATCCATTGGCAACAGCTTTTCCCAGGATGCCCATCGGTATCTGCATGATATCGCCAAGCATGACGGAGTGGCACTCAAAGCCGTCAATCTCTACATTGGCGGCTGCTCCTTGCGCAGTCATTATCTTAATATGCTGGATGACAACGCCGCATACGATTTTGAGTTCAACGGTGAAAAGACCGGCATCAAGGTGTCCATTCGTCAGGCGTTGGTTAGCGACGATTGGGACTACGTTACCCTTCAGCAGGCCAGCCATTACAGCGACCAATATCAAACCTATTCTCCCTACGTCGAGGCCCTGGCTGCGTATGTCCGAAAATACTGTCCCCATGCCAAGATCCTGATCCATCAGACCTGGGCATACGAAAAGGACAGCAAGCGTCTGCTGGAAAAAATGGGCTACCGTACCCCCGAGGAGATGTTTGCGCGGGCGCAGGAGTGCTACGAGCGCGCGGCTAAGGCCATCGAAGCCGATGCCATCATTCCTTGCGGCAAGGCCATGCTTCTCGCCTCTCAAAGCGGCATAGAGAAGGTGCATCGGGATACCTACCACGCCTCGCGGGGGGCAGGGCGTTATCTGTTGGCCCTTTGTTGGTTCAAGACCCTTACAGGGAAGGACGTTTCCAATAATACCTTTGATGAGTTCGACGAGCCGGTGACCGAGCAGGAGCGCGCAACCGTTATCAACGCGATCAATGCGGTCACGGGTGGATAAAACCCGCTATCGAAAGGAGTGTCTGTGTTGGAAGGAACTCTGAAGATTAAATTTTTTGACGAATTGACTACCAAAGAGCTCTATGAGATCGTGCGGGCTAGAACCGAAGTCTTTTTGATGGAGCAGCACATCGTCTGCCGGGACTTTGACGGCGTGGATTACGATAGCTTGCATTGTTTCCTGGAGCAGGACGGCAGGATTCTGGCCTATCTGCGCGCGTACCGTACCGAGGAGGACGCGGTTCAGATCGGCAGAGTTCTCTCCATTCCCCACGGCAAGGGATACGGCACCCGCCTCATGCAGGAGGCCATTCCCGCAATCCGTCGGCGCATGCCTTGCCGTACTTTCGTTTTGCATTCTCAACAGCACGCCTGCGGTTTCTATCGGCGTCTTGGATTTGTGGAGGCCTCGCCCGTCTTTTTGGAGGAGGGCATCCCTCACGTAACCATGACGCTGGAGCCGGATTGAATGATTCAAAGGAGAAAGATATGTGTAACACGAGTGAAACCACGTTTTGCTTGCAGTTTCTCGGCACCTGTGCCGCGGATTTTTCCAAACGCCTGCAAACCGATTACAAGAATTGCTTCGATAAGGATGCCCGCCGTTCCTCGGCTATGCTGATCAATGAGTCTGTGCTGGTGGATTGCGGCGTTCATACCCCGGAGTCCCTGCGGATCCTGGGGATTCCTTCGGGACAGATCACCGACGTGATCGTGACCCATCTCCACGGAGACCATTTTCAAGCGGCGCACATTGCCGCCATTGCGCGGGAGTGCTCCTCGCCTCTGCGCCTTTGGATCCATCGGGATGCCTCGGTGGAGGCCATGGAGAATGTTCGGCTAATGCCCATGGCACCGCTGGAAACCTACTGCATGGCCGACGGTACCAAGCTTACCGGATTGCCTGCCAACCATGCACCCGAGGCCTTCCCCCAGCATCTTTTGCTGGAAAAAGACGGTAAAAAGATTTTTTACGGGTGTGACGGTGCCTGGTTCCTGCATCCTACCTATCGCTTCCTTCGCGGAGCCAAGCTGGATCTTGCCGTCTTTGACTGTACGGTGGGGGATTACGAGGGGGATCTGCGTTTTGCCGAGCACAACAGCATTCCCATGATCCGTTTGATGCTCCCGTCGTTGCGGACGGTAAAGATCATCAATGACCAAACGGCAATCTATCTTTCCCACTTGGCGCCGTCATTGCATAAGCCTCATCATGAGACCGAGGAGATTGTACGTGCCTTCGGTGCTCACGTTGCTTACGATGGGCTTTGTGTTACGGTATAACCGTTACGAGAGGTATGGACGATGAGTCTTGTATTGAGGATCTATAAGATTTCTGAAATTGTTAAAAATAAGTTTTTAAGTATTTGGCTCTCCTATCTGGCGGGGATCGTTGTGGAGCATATTTCCGATTCTTCCTCTCTTGTGGAGGTAGCTTACGGCGTATTTAATTTCTCCAAGCTTTCCATTGTCCTTTTGTGGATCGGAGCGGCGGTTGTGGCGTTTCTCTGGATTTTCAACGTGGTATTTGATCGTGTCCGGGTGTCCAAAAAGATTGAGAATTCCTTTTTGAAGATCATGGAGGATCACACCGATCCGCTTTTGAATCAATCCAAAATGAGTGCCTATTCCTGGGGATATAACAAGACGATTTGTATTCCCAAAAATCCGGGAGGCTGGATGCCTGAGGATATTTACATCGATCTGCGAAACAGCAGGGTCGACGGCGCCTATTCCTTTTCCGATGGCAAGGCCAATCTGATCGGATACGATGATGCCGCCTATGAAGAATACTGCCGGAATAGCCGTAAGATCGACACCATTCGTCGCCGTGGGGATGATCGGGATCGGTATGCGGTGCGGCACGTGGAGCGGAGTATGAAAGGGAACAAGGTGGAGATTCGCTTGCAAAAAACAAAGTGGTCCCAATTGCAGTTTTCCTGGGATTATCTCCGCAGATTGGACAACCAAAACCGACCGGTGGAGCCCAAACCCCAGGAGGATGCGATTCGTCAGATGTTTCTCCAAACGTTAGACCGTACGGAGGATACGTTGATCAACAGCTTTTGCTTGCATTTGATCCTGGTTTCAAGCAAAGGCAACGTGATTTTGTCTAAGATCAGCCCTGTAAAATCAAACGATTACCCCTCCACGTGGGCTGCCACGCTGGGAGAGCAGATTGAAAGAGAAGATTTTCTAAATGATGCAAAGGGCGAAGCCTATCCCAATTTTGTAACGCGTTGGGTCAAGCGTGCGCTGAAAGAGGAATTCGATATTGACGAGGACACGCTGACCGAGCAGGGCATCTCCGAATTGGAGGAATACGTAGATATGGACTCGTTACGTGTTTTGAGCGTGGATTTCGAAGGAGATATTTATAACGTGGCTTTGACTTGTCTTTTGAAATTGAAGATTACCGCCGAAACCTTGAAAAAGACCAAAGAGTTGAATATTGACGCCAACGAAAACACAACCGAGTTCCGGGAATGCTCCGAGAATGACGTGCGAAGCATTTTGCTGGGGTATCCTGACAATCAAGGGGAGTATCATCCGTCCACCTATTTGCGTCTTTTGATGTTCCATCTTTACAGTGCCAAGCAACTTGCCACCCTGTCTGCAGTTGTAAAAGACAGCAAAAAGCAATGGAAGAAAACAAAAAAGAAAGAGATAAAAGAAGGGAAGGGACCCAAATGAAAACCAAAACCTTTGAAAAAGAATTGCCCGCGAGCTACGCCCCGGTGTTTTCGATCAACGCCAAAGATAAAAAGGTGGGAATCATTTTCAATCTGATTGCCCTGGTAATTATGGTGCTCACGGTTGGCGTGGGATTGATCCCTCTGCTCAAGGACGGATTTACCTATACGGCAACGCAGGATCTTGCCACCCTGCTGTTCCCCCTGCTTCTCATGGTGTCCATGTTGATCTACATCGTGCTTCACGAGCTGGTGCACGGCATTGCGTACAAGGCGTTGACGGGAGAAAAGCTGACCTTTGGTATCAGTTGGAGCTGTGCTTTTTGTGGCGTTCCCGGGATCTATACCTATCGCAAGACCGCTCTGGTGGCTCTGTTGGCACCCTTTTTGGTCTTTGACGTAGTCTTTGTTCTGGGAGCCATTTTGTTGTATTTCGCCAATCCACTCTACTATTTTGGCGCACTGCTTTTGCTGGGGCTCCATATTGGCGGATGCAGCGGCGACCTTTACGTTACGCTCCTGTTCCTGTTCCGTTATCGGGATCCCAAAACCCTGATGCGTGATACCGGTCCCGAGCAAACCTTTTATATTCCACAGTAAGGAGGAGCTTATGTCATTTTTAGAGCTTGCCAAGGAGCGGTATTCGGTGCGCTCCTATCAATCCAAGCCCATTGAGCGCGAAAAAATGGAACGGATCCTGGAGGCCGGAAGGGTAGCCCCTACGGCCTGCAATTTCCAACCGCAAAAAATCTACGTGGTTACGAGCGAGGAGAATCGAAAAAAGCTGGCAGAGATCTGCCGCTTCACCTTCGGTGCTCCCACGATCCTGGTCATTGGCTATGATCGGGAGCTCTGCTGGAAGAACAAACGCATGGACGGCCATCCCTCGGGGGAGACCGATGCCGCCATTGTTACTACGCACATGATGCTTGCCGCCCGGGAGGAGGGCATCGGCTCCTGCTGGGTTGGCGTATTCAACTCGGAGGAGGTCAAGGCCGCCCTGGGATTGCCTCCGTCGGTCACCGTGACCGCCCTCATGCCCATGGGCTATCCTGCCGAGGATGCGGCTCCCGCCCCCTTTCATTCGGAGATCCGTCCCCGTCGGGAAACCATTTTCGAGCTTTAACGTCTTTTTAATGCAAACTAAAAAAAGAGGTAACAACATGAAATTCACCTTTGACCACGACCTGCACATTCACTCCAATCTGTCACGGTGCTCCAAGGACCCCGAGCAGACCAAGGAGAATATCCTGCAGTATGCGTTAAAGAATCATCTTTCCACCATTTGCATCACCGACCACTATTGGGATAGCGCCGTTCCCGGTGCCAGCCCTTGGTACGAAACGCAGAACTTTGAGCACATCAGTCAGATCAAGCCTTTGCCCAAGGTAGAGGGAGTACGCTTTCTGTTTGGCTGCGAGTGTGAGATGGATCGCCACATGAGGCTGGGACTTCCTCCCGAGCGTTTTGATGATTTTGATTTTATCATCATTCCCACAACCCATCTGCACATGGCTTTGGCACTTCCCGAGGACGATCCCAAAACGCCCGAATCCCGCGCCAAGCTTTGGGTGGAGCGTTTGGATGCGTTTTTGCACAAGGACCTGCCTTATCATAAAATGGGCGTTGCTCATCTGAATTGCTGTCTGATGCTTCACAAGAGACCGAGAGAGGACTATCTCCATTCCCTGGACCTGATCCCGAGCGAGGAGATGGAGCGACTCTTTGCCAGGGCCGCCGAGGTGGGCGTGGGCATTGAGTTGAACCTTTCCGAAATGGATTGCGCCAAGGAAGAGGTGGATTGTATTTATCGGATGTTCCGCATTGCAAAGAAGGCCGGATGTAAATTTTATTTCGGCAGTGACGCCCATTTTCTTACAGATTTTGAGGAGGTTCAGCGGATCACCGCTCGCACCATTGATATTTTGGATTTGCAAGAGAGCGACAAGTTTGTAATTTAAACAAGAAAATACATATCAAAAGGAGAGGAATCAACTATGAAATTTCAATATTTGGGAACTGCGGCGGCAGAAGGGATGCCCGCGGTGTTTTGCAACTGTGAGGTTTGCGCAACAGCAAGGGAGAGAGGCGGAAAGAATTTCCGTACCCGTTCCCAATCCATCATCAACGACGAGCTTTTGATGGATTTCCCCCCCGATAGCATGATGCACTTCCATATGCACGGCATTCGCGGCGATAAGATTAAGTACATTGTTTTTACCCACAGCCATTCCGATCATTACTATGCCACCGATCTGCTTCGCCATGGCGGATGCTACGCCCATAACATGGCGGAGGAAACGCTCGGGATCGTTTGCTCCGAGCAGCTTTGGGAGCGGATGCAAAAGGATCTGGCGGGAGCCAAAAAGGACGTAATTTTGGAATATCACGTTGCCAAGCCCTTTGAGTCCATGACCCTTGGAGAATATGAGCTGATCCCGTTCCCCGCGCGTCACTCGGGGGATAGCGAGGGCAAGCTGGCTCTCTTCTACGCCCTGAAATATCAAGGAAAGACCATCCTTTACGCTCACGATACCGGCTTCTTCTTTGAAGAGGTGTTTGATTACATCAAAGAGAAGGGGCTTTACTTTGATATGGTCTCCCTGGATTGCACCAACGCCCATCTGCTTTCCAAGCCCACGGGATCGCACATGGGTCTGAACCACAATGCCGAGGTGTTGGAAAAACTGCGCGAGATGGGGGCGGTGGACGAAAAGACGGTTTGTTACGTCAACCACTTCTCTCACAACGGCAATCCTTTGCATGACGAGCTTTCCGAGTCTGCCGCCAAGATCGGCTTCAATGTCTCCTACGACGGCTTGACCCTGGAGATTTGATATGAACGATCTGATCAAGGACGGATTGCGTGAGCAGGAGGAGCCGATCTACTCCTTTTTGCTCATCGGTCAATCCAATATGGCGGGGCGGGGGGAATTCACCGACGTGGAGCCGATTAAGAACAAGAACTGCCGTATGCTCCGCATGGGGCGCTGGCAGACCATGAGCGAGCCCATCAACCCCGACCGCGCCATTTTGTCGGGGCTCTATCACAGCGGCGTTTGCCTTGCCGCCTCCTTTGCCGATGCCGTTGCCAAGGCGAATGCTTGCAAGGTGGGCTTAATTCCTTGCGCCGATGGCGGTACCAGGCTCAACCAATGGATGCCTGGAGAGATCCTTTACGATCATGCCGTGATGATGACAAAGCTGGCTCTGCGCACCTCCAAGCTGGCGGGTATTCTCTGGCATCAGGGGGAGAGCGATTGCAATAATCAAGAGCTGGTAGACAGCTATAAGGATCGCTTTCTGACCATGATTACATCCCTGCGCCGCGATCTTGGTGCCGAGGCGGTTCCCGTGATCATTGGGGAGCTTTCCGAGCTGATTGACCCCGAGCATTACGGGAGGGGTGTGCGCATCCCTCAGATGAACGAAAATTTCCATGCCATTGCCAAGGAGCTTCCCCTGTGCTCGGTGGTGTCCTCGAAGGGGCTGACCCTCAAGGCAGACGGCATCCATTTTGATTCGGTCTCCCTGCGCGAGTTCGGTCTCCGCTACGCCAAGGCGTACGAGGGGCTTTCCACCATCTTCCAAAAAGGAGAATGAGATTGTGATGAACAATCAGAATTTGAAGTCCTTAAAGATCCTTTCCATAGGGAACAGCTTTTCCATGGATACCATGGAGCATCTTGCCAACGTTGCTCTGTCTCTTGGCTACCAATCGGTCAAGCTTGGCAACCTGTATATTGGCGGATGCTCTCTGAACAAGCATTTTTACAACGCCGAGAACGATCTGGCGGCTTACCGCTATTTTCAAAATACGGGGGACGGCTGGAGGGAAACGCCCGAGCACAAGATCAGCGACGCGCTGAAGGAATGTGACTGGGACTGGATCTCGATCCAGCACGGAACCAAGGACAAAAGCCGCTATACATCGGTAGAGTCCTACGAAAAGCTTCCCGCGCTCATCGAATACGTCAAGGGCTTGGCTTGGTCGGGGGCAAAAATTGCCTTCAACATGGCTTGGGTAGCCGAGCCCTACAGTCATCATCACGAGATTACCTCTTACAATGGTGACCAGATGCTGATGTATCAAAGCCTTTTGGAGACCACGCAGGCGGCAGTGCTTCCCGCCAAGGGGTTGGATGTCCTTTCACCCACGGGAACGGCGATCCAGAACGCCCGTACCACCCAGCTTGTGGACAAGCTCAGCCGTGACGGTTTTCATTTGAGCTATATCCACGGCAGATACATCGCTTCGCTCACCTTTTTAAAGGCCCTGACGGGAATCTCCATCGATGGCATAAAATGGGCTCCCGAGGGCGTGAGTGAGGGGGAAAAGCAGCTTTCCGTTGCCGCCGCCAACGCCGCCATTGAAACGCCCTTTGCCATTACCCCCATCACCATATGATTCAAACGACTTTTTACAGGAGAAAATTATGAAACGAACCCTGATCACCCCCACACTTTCCGAATATCCCGCATCCTTTCATCCCTTAATGGAGGGAGCGCCCGTTTACGATAGCAGCTGCTCTCCCGAGGCGCGTGTGATCTTCATTGACCGCGAGGGGGGATATTATCTCAAATCCGCGCCAAAGGGCACCTTGGAAAGGGAAGCGCAACTGGATCGTTACTTCCACGGGAAGGGCTTGGGCGCGGAGGTGCTGGAGTATCTTTCGGGAGAGAAGGATTGGCTCCTGACTGCCCGTGTGGAGGGCGAGGATTGCACCCACGCCACGTATCTGGAGGACCCGAAACGCCTGTGCGATCTTTTGGCGGAGCGGTTGCGCGCGCTCCATGAGCTGGATCCCTCCGACTGTCCCGTTCGTGACCGCATGGAGACCTATCTCGCCACGGCGGAGCGGAATTATCGGGAAGGGAACTACGATTCCTCCCTGTTTCCCGACAACTGGGGCTACGCCTCAGCCCAGGAGGCTTGGGACGTAGTTGCGAAAAACGGACATCTTTTCCAAAACGACACCCTGCTTCACGGGGATTACTGTCTGCCCAATATTATGCTGAAGGATTGGGCGTTCAGCGGATTTATCGACCTTGGAAACGGAGGCGTGGGCGACCGCCACGTGGATCTGTTTTGGGGGGCATGGACGCTGAACTTTAACCTGAAGACCGACGCCTATCGGGAGCGCTTTTTCGACGCCTACGGGCGTGACCGCGTGGAGGAGGATATGCTCCGCCTTGTCGCCGCCGCGGAGGTGTTTGGGTAAAAAGAATTGCGGGAAAAAGAAATTCTTCTTCCCGCAATTCTTTTTTTGAAAATTCACTTTACTTTTCCCCGAATACATGATAAAATATAAGAAAACAAATACGAATGATTTTGGGAAGGAAGAACCTATGACCAACCAAGAACGCTTTATGCAAATTTTTCAAGAGAAGATCACCCGTGAGGGCTCGGATAAGCTGCTGGAGTTCCTGCAAAAGAGTGACTTTTTCACCGCGCCCGCGTCTACCCGCTACCACGGTGCCCACGAGGGAGGCCTGCTGCAGCACAGCCTGAACGTTTACGATTGCCTGGTGGATATCCTGAACCGTCCCCGCATGAAGGAGCTTTACGGCATAGAGTACAGCGACGAGAGCATTGCCATCGCGGGACTTTTGCACGATATCTGCAAGGTGAACTTTTATAAGACCTCCTTCCGTAACGTCAAGGACGAGACCGGAAAATGGGTGAGCGCTCCCTATTATACCATCGAGGACAATCTTCCTTACGGTCACGGAGAGAAGTCGGTGTACATCGTGTCCGGCTTTATGCGTCTGACCCGTGACGAGGCCTTTGCCATTCGCTACCACATGGGCTTTTCGGGCACCGAGGATACCAACAACGTAGGTCGCGCCCTGGAGATGTTCCCCTTGGCCTATGCCGTTTGCTGTGCCGATATGGAGGCTGCCTTCCTCATGGAAGGAAAACTGGCCGGGGAGCTGAAATAATTATGCCGTCGGCGCAAAAACGCGGTTGGATCCGCCTGGCTTATCTCTTTCCCATCCTTGTCGGCACTCTTTTGCTGATCTACGCCTGCCTGCCCCATATTTATTTCATTTATAACGGTGAAGTGCACGAAACCGTCAGCTCCTGGGAGCTTTTTGGCAACACCTGGAGCGAGTGCAGAGCCCTTTTGAAGGCCGAGAATGCCACGCAAGAGGCGGTGTTCTTTTCCTACGTGCTTCTGACCTTTGCGGTGTTGTCAATGCTGTTGCTTTTGGTACACGCCGCAGTGGCCGTTGCAAGTGCTGTGTTCTCGTGCCGTGCATTTTCCTATCCGCCCACGGACCGAATGGCCAATCGGAGCAAGCGGTGGCTGCAGTTCTTTTGTCCCGGCAGGATCTGCTACGTGGTGGTCGGGCTCTTTCCTCTGGTTCCCGCCTGCTTACCCCATCTGCTGTCGTATCTCTACAAGGCGTATTTTGGCTTGGATGTGCGGGCCTGCTTCTTCTTTTTGCCCGATGTCGCCATGGCCGGCATTTTGACGCTGATGAGTACCCTTGCGTTTTTGTTGACGCTGGGGATCCAGGCCGAGGAGCATATGGATATGTTCCGTCTGTATAAGAAAAAATAACCTTTCAATAAGGAGAACCTCATGTTTCAAGGAAAAATGAAGGCGGTCACCTTCAGCTATGACGATGCGGTGACCCAGGATCAGAGATTGATCCACCTGTTCAACAAATACGGATTGAAGTGTACCTTCAACATCAATTATGACAAGCTGGGCGTTGCCCGAGCCCTCATTCGAGAGGGGGTTACGGTTGCCCATTGCAAGCCCCAGCCCTGTGAGGTGCCGGGAATTTACGCAGGTCACGAGGTAGCAGGGCATACCCTGACCCACGCCCACCTGCCTCGGGTTTCGGATCATGAGGTGATCCGCCAGGTGGAGGACGATATGCAAAAGCTGTCGGAGCTGGTGGGCTACGAGGTGGTGGGAACCGTTTTCCCCTGCGGCGATTTCGATGACCGTGTGATCAATATTATGAAGAATCACACCACCGCCGCCTATGCCCGTACCACAAAGCATACCGATTCCTTTGAACCGCAAACCGATCTTCTGCGCTTTAAGGCAAACGTCCACCATTGCAACTGGGATAAGCTCTTTGCCATGGCAAAGGAATTCATCGAAATGAAGCCCGAAACGCCCCAGATTTTCTATGTTTGGGGACACGCCTATGAGTTTGATATCGATAACTCCTGGGATAAGATGGAGGAATTCTGCAAGCTGATCTCGGGGCACGATGATATCTTCTACGGAACCAATAAGGAGGTTCTTTTGGGAGAGAATTATACCCGTCGCGAGTGCAATCAGGATCTGCGGATCCTGTTCATCGGCAACAGCTACACCTACGTCAACGAGCTGTGGAACGTGTTCGCCGATGTGGCCCGAGGCGAAGGCTACCGCTTGACCGTGGATCAGGTGACCAAGGGGGGCTATCGACTATCGCAGATGAATGACCCCGAGAACGAAAAGGGAGCCGTTGTTGCCGAAAAATTGAAGCCCGATGCTTATGACGTGGTTTTCTTGCAGGAGCAGAGCCACACTCCCGTGAGCAATCAGGAGGCATTCTTCGCAGCCTCCCGCAGCCTTTGCGAAAAGATTCGCGCCATCGGTGCTCGCCCCATCTTTTACCAAACCTGGGGGCGCAAGGACGGGAATCAGGATCTGGAAACCTTCGGCTGGACCCCCGAGGGCATGAGCCTCGCACTGGCCGAATCCTACCGCGCCATCGGTGAGGAGACCAAGGCCACCGTATCTCCCGTGGGTGACGCGTTCCTCGACGTTTACAAGAACCATCCCGAGATCAACCTCTATCACGAGGATAAGACCCACCCCTCGCCGGCGGGGACCTATCTGGCGGCTCTTTGCCATTATGCAACCCTCTACCGTACCTCGCCCATCGGCGTAAAGTATCACTTTGGGGTAGAGAATGACGCGCAGGCGCAGATCCTGCAAGAGGCGGCCCATAAGGCGGTATTCGGAGAATGATATAAAAATGCCTGACAAGGAGCGGATTACGCTTCTTTGCCAGGCATTTTTTTTGCGGTTCCAAAGGTGGCTTTCTTCACCAGGCGGCGCAGGGGTGGGAGCTTCAAAAGCCCGTAGCCGAGGAACGCTCCCAGGGTGTTCAGGATCAGGTCGTCCACGTCACAGGAGCCAACCATAAAAAGAAATTGCAAAAGCTCAATGAAAAGGGCAATGGCAAGGATCGAGAGCAGGAACCAATACCAGCGCCGTTGTTTTGGGAAAAAGTGGGGAAGGAAAAAGGAAAAGGGGATGAGAACACACAGGTTTCCCACCAAATTGACGGCGGTGTTGTAAAAGCTGACGTAGCCCTTTACAAAGCCACGGAGATAGACGTGGTAGATGCTGCGCAGGGGAATGGGATTGAAAAAGCGGGAAAGATAGACCTGCCGCTCGTTATCCACCGTTCCGTAGATCGAGTCGCTTCCTTGGCGGAGGGTGGCATCCAGCAGAGTCAGAGAAAGGAGCAGGTAGAGGTAGAGGACAAAAAAGACGAAGATCAGTCGGCGCATAAAGGAGGGATCTCCGGTGCGCATTACGCGGAGCACGCCCCCTAAATAGCAAAGCAGACCGATCACAAGGAGCAACAGTACGCGGAACACCGGTCCTATTCTTACGTAGTCCAATAGCTCGGCATAGAGAAAGAAGGAAAGAAAGAGCCATGCAAAGAGCAGGATCCAGGTGTCGGCGGCCTTCCATGCTGCAGGCAACAGGGCTTTTTTCTTCATTGCGTTCCTCCTTTCCGTGGGATATATTAAAAGTATACCAAAAAAAAACACAAATGTCTATACCTATTTTTTATTTTATAAAAAAAGAAAAGTTTTTCCCGTTTTTCCTTTACAAAGGGAAAAAGGTGTGTTATAATAGGTGGAACCCAAAAGGATTGTAACACAGAGGTACCCGAGTTATGAAATTGACCCATCGTTCCACCATGTTGGCCTGCTATAACGGCTATATTACCCAGGCAATTTGTATCAACCTGGCCCCCCTTCTATATTTGACCTTTCAGCGCTCCTATGGGCTGACGGTGGGGCAGATCAGCGCATTGATCGCCGTTAATTTTTTGGTACAGCTTTCGGTGGATCTTGTAGCGTCTCTCTTCTCCAAAAGTCTCAATCTGCGCGTTTCTCTCGTGTTTGCCCATCTCGCCACCGTGGTGGGATTGATTGGACTTGCCGTCTTTCCCGCGTGTCTTCCCCCTTTTTTCGGATTGCTTTTGGCCGAGGGGCTCCTTGGCATTGGCGGCGGCTTTACCGAGGTGGTCATCAGCCCCCTGATGGAGGCTTGTCCCACCGAAGGAAAATCGGGGAACATGAGCCTGTTACATTCCTTTTACTGCTGGGGACAGGCCGGTGTGGTCCTGTTCTCCGGAATCTACTTTTCTTTCTTTCCGATTGAGGAATACTGGCAGTTTCTCCCGCTCTTTTGGGCCATCATTCCTTTGCTTGGGGCCATTGCCTTTTGCGTGGTGCCCATCTACCGTTTGCCTTCGGATAAAGAAAAGGGCAAGGGGAGCGGTGCTTTGGATCTCTTTAAAACCCCTGTTTTTTGGAGCTTCTTGCTGATGATGCTCTGCGCAGGTGCCTCCGAGCTGATCATGAGCCAATGGGCTTCCAGCTTTGTGGAGGCTACCCTGGGGGTAGAAAAAAGCTTGGGTGACCTGCTGGGTCCCTGTATGTTTGCTTTGATGATGGGACTTTGTCGCGCCCTTTACGGAAAATACAATCAACGTCTTCGCTTGGAAAAGGCAATGCTTGCCAGCTGTACCGTTTGCATCGTTGCTTATCTTTTGGCCGCCTTTGCGCCCATTCCTGCCGTTGCCCTGGCAGGCTGTGCCCTCTGCGGCATTGGGGTTGGCATTTTCTGGCCGGGAACCCTGAGCTATGCCGCCGAGCGGATGCCCCGCGGCGGTCTTGCCATGTTTGCCCTTTTGGCGGTGGCGGGGGATGCGGGGTGTCTGGTTGGCCCCTCGGTTGCCGGCACGGTGGCGGGCTGGTTCTCCGGAGATCTCCGTTACGCCTTCTGCGTGGCTCTGATCTTCCCAATTTTGAATATCGTTGTTATTGTTACTGCAAAAAAAGATCTACTGAAAAGGAGTTCTCAATCATGATTACGCTTATCCTTGTTCGCCATGGAGAAAGTATCGCCAATCTACAGCTGCTGCGATCGGGACAGACCGATTTTGCGCTTTCGGAATTGGGCTATCGGCAGGCCGACATGACTGCCGACTATTTAAAGGATACCTATCCGATTGACGTGATCTACGCCAGCGATCTGAGCCGCACCATGGCAACCGCGGCTCCCACGGCGCGTGCCTTGGGGTTGGAGATTCGTCCCGATAAAGAGCTGCGCGAGATCAATGCGGGGATCTGGGAGGGAATTTCGCGTTCCGCTCCTATTGACATGGACCTGTTCCAGGCTTGGATGAACGACGGAGCGGTTGCCCCCGAGGGGGGGGAAACGCACCGTCATATGCGGGCGCGGGTCAACGCGGAGGTCGACCGTATTCTTGCGGAGAATCCCGGCAAATGTGTGGCGCTCTTTACCCATTGGGGCGTTATTCAAAAGATCATCCAGCGTTGGTGGACCGAAAAGCCCGAGCTGAAGGAGACCTACGAGAAGGTGCCGTTCTGCAATTCCTCGGTTACGGTGGCCGAATACCATGACAACGGTACCCTTGCGCGCATCCGTTGCGTAGGATATGCCGATCACCTGGGGGGCATGATCACCTCCACGGGGAAGTACCAGATTTAAAGAACGGGGAAAGGGGAGCACCATGATTACGTTGATCGTTGTTCGACACGGACAGAGTGAGGGGAATCGTTTGGGGCTTTATTGCGGACAGAAGGATTATCCCTTGTCGAAGCTTGGATTTTTCCAGGCGCAAAAAACGGCGGACTACCTAAAACAGCACTATTCCATTGATCAGATCTACTCCAGTGACCTTCTGCGCGCCGTTCAGACCGCAGAGCCAACGGCAAAGGCCTTTGGACTTCCCATTCAAACCGATCCCGCCTTGCGTGAACGCTCGGTTGGCGTTTGGGAGGGACTGTTGGTAAAACAGGTGAGCTCTCAGTTCAAGGAGACCTATCTGGCCGTAACGAACGGAGAGGACGCGGTTCCCGAAGGGGGCGAGTCCAATGATCAGGTAAAGCTTCGCGTCAACGCCTTTCTGGAGCGTATGCTGGCCGAGAGTCGGGGCAAATGCGTTGCCGTTTTTACCCATTGGGGGCCCTTGCACCGTGCCGTGCTTTCCTGGGTAGAAGCCAGACCCGAGTTTCGGGAGACCTTCCTGGTGGGGGAATATTGCAATGCCTCGATCTCGATTGCCGAATACGATGACGACGCCGTTTGCCAACGGGTGGTGGCCATGGGCTATAACCAACATCTGGAAGGCGAGATCACGTCCACAGGGAAACACCGATTCTAAAACAAAGAGAAAGGAAACGTGCAGGATACCATGCTTCTTGTGCGTTCCGGAGAACACAATGACAACCTTTATTTTTATCCGTCACGCGCATAGCCTGGGCAATCAGATGGGATTTTGTAGTGGACACATGGATTATCCCTTGGTAGAAAAGGGGCACGCGCAGGCCAAGCGGTTGGCCGAGCATCTGCGCGCAACCTATCCCATCGACGCGATTTATGCCAGCAATCTGATTCGCACAATTCAAACGGCACAGCCCACCGCCGAGGCTTTTGGCCTGGAGGTGCAGATGGATCCTCGCTTTTGTGAGGTTTGCCTTGGAGAATGGGAGGGACAAACCTGGAAGGCGGTGGAGGAGCAGGATCCCGAGCTGAGCAACTCTTGGTTGAGTATGCGTATGCGCCGTTCCGATCGGCGTCCCAGGGGCTCGGAATGTATGGAGGAGGTCTGGGAGCGCGTTGGAGCGGCAGTGAAGGAGATCGTTGCAGATCATCGCGGTAGCTGTGTTGCCGTCTTTTGTCACGGTCGCATGATGCGCGCCTTTTCCACCCTTTGGGCCGAGCAGGATGCGGATGCGGCACAGATCCTTGCGGACAAAGCTCCCCGTGGATTCTTCGGCGCTTCGATTACCGTTGCCGAATTCAACGATGACGGAAGCTTTGCCAAGCTGTTGCTTTGCAATGATCGGGAATACATGATGGATAAGGACGCCCGTGTGGCGGTGGAATAATTTTTTCAAAAAGAACTCTCTACGGATCTGCTCCGTAGAGAGTTCTTTTTAACGGATAATTCAACGG
Organism: Clostridia bacterium; assembly: GCA_017451915.1. GTDB lineage: Bacteria > Bacillota > Clostridia > Oscillospirales > CAG-272 > UMGS1865. The sequence goes on along the minus strand of JAFTNJ010000003.1, from coordinate 21,102 downwards.
TTTATTTTATGGACGGTTCAGCCGGGAGTCCTTCCTCCGCCGTGGCAATTTCATCCTTTCTCGTAGGAACCAGGAAAAGAATAATCAGCAGAGCGACCGTTGTTACCAACGTTACGGCAACGCCGCCCTCCACACCAAAGAGACCGCCGTTCAGCCATTCCTTGCCTTCTACCGCCGTGGCTTGCAGGATCGAGGTTCCGCTTCCTGTGCCACTCACACTCACACCAAATACGTTTCCTTGGAAGAAATTCCAAAGGCTGTGAATGGCGCAGGCCCCCCAAAGATCCCCGCGCTTAAGCACGTAGACCGATTCAAAGGCCCCAAAAAGGGCAATGTTGACCAGGGGCAGGATCCCAATTCCGGGGTTGAGAATATGGAGCAGGGCAAAGAGCACCGAATTGGCGGCTACCGCCAGAACCATGGCGTTTTTGCGAGCCACGGAAACCATCAGGTATCCACGGCACAGAACCTCCTCGCTCATTCCCTGAATCAGAAAGCCGAGAAGATAGAGGAGCCATACCGCCAAAGAGAAGGATCCCGTGCTCCAGGTCAGCGATCCGCCCAGCGTGCAAAGGAGAACGGTGGCTGAGATCATCAGGATCCCCACACCGGTACCGATCAGATATTCCCGACCAATCCGTTTTTTGCGCAAGCCCATGGAGGCGGCACTGCGCTTCTCGATCCAGCGGCAAAACAGAATGGCACAAACCGTGGTCAGTGCCGTGGCAAAGAGCTGAACCAACATCAGCCAATCAGGCATATCCGGGACCGAGGAAAGGAAGGACGAGATATCGTCGAGCGTGAACATCCAAATTACGGTTGCCACACTAACGGGAATGGAGATCAAGACCTGAGAAATGAAAAATACCAGCAAAAAGATCAGGATCTCAAGTCCCCAACGGTGTCCCCGTCCGGTGCGTTGCGCTTCTTGAATCATGTTTGTTTTTTGGGGAAGGGAAAGCTTCATGTGGATTCCTCCGTTTTCTTTTCTTGCTTTGATTATATTCGATAAAAGGGAAAATGTCAAGAAAAAACTCTTTTTTGTGCAATTTTTTCGTTTTGCACAAAGAAAGCCATCAATCTTTGTCATGTTTTTTCCTTGTTTTGGAAAATAAAAAGTGCTATACTTATTTCAATAAATCGTCAAAGCAATGCAAAAAGAGGAGGATTGTTTATGAAGGACGTTTTGAAGCGTTACGCAAAACGCTATTTTATCGACGCGATGGGAGCCATGGCTCTGGGATTGTTCGCGTCTCTGCTGATTGGAACCATCTTCAGTGCTTTGGGAATGATTCCCGGACTTTCAATTTTAACCACCATCGGTAAGGGCGCACAGAGCGTGGCAGGCCCTGCCATGGCGGTAGCCATTGCCGTTGCGCTCAAGGCTTCTCCTCTGGTGGTCTATTCCTGCGCGGCGGTGGGAGCCCTGGCCAATAGCAACGGTGGTGCGGGCGGCCCCTTGGCGGTGCTGATCATTGCGATCATCGCGGCCGAGGTTGGTATGCTGGTTTCCAAAAAGACCAAGATCGATATTCTGGTCACTCCCTTCGTCACCCTCCTGGTAGGCGGTTTGCTCAGCGTTTGGTTTGCGCCCTATATCGGACAGGCCGTGGGCGTGGTTAGCGATATCATCGCCTTTGCCATGACCCAGCAGCCCCTGATCATGGGCGTTTTGGTGTCGGTAGTGGTGGGCATCGCCCTCACGCTTCCCATCAGCAGTGCCGCCATTTGTGCGGCCTTGGGACTTTCGGGACTTTCGGCGGCCGCCCTGGCCGATCCCTCTCTGGCTCCCGGTCTTGCCATGGCCGGCGGTGCGGCGGTGGCCGGCTGCTGTGCCCAGATGGTGGGCTTTGCCGTTATGAGCTTTAAGGAAAACAAGTGGGGCGGATTGGTTTCCCAAGGTATTGGAACCAGTATGCTGCAAATGCCCAATATCATTCATAATCCCCGCATTTGGATCCCCACCATTCTTACCTCGGCCATTACCGGTCCTTTGGCCACCTGCGTTTTCGGAATGCAAATGTACGGCGCGGCCATCAATTCCGGCATGGGAACCTGCGGCCTTTTGGGCCCCATCGGCATCATTCTCGGATGGTTTGATCCCGCCTATCCCGTTGCGGTAGGAGCCAAGGATTGGATCGGTCTGGCTCTGATCTGCTTTGTGCTTCCCGCAACCCTTACGCTTCTGTTTTCCGAGATTCTTTACAAGATCAAATGGATCAAGCCCGGTGACCTGACTCTTCCCGAATAAATTCAAAAAATACGGCTCCTGAACGCATTTGCTTCGGGAGCCATTCTTTTTTAGTTGTTGTTCTTGGATTTGGGGAAGAAGCGGAAGACCATTGGCCAAAGCAGACCGGCCACCAAAACCATGATAAAATAGCGGATGCCGCTTCCCAATCCCTCGCCAAACAGTGCGTTCAGGGGAGACTTGAGGAGAACGCGAACTCCAATCACCAGGGCAAGACCGCCAATCAGCTTGATCAGCTGTGCCCACCATACGGCATCGGTTTCAAAGCGAATCCATTTTTGATCCACCGGGTAAATGATAAACATTGCCAGGGTAACAAACAGCAGCTGCCACGCCACCTTTACGGCGTTGTTCAGATTGTCGGCCTCCACGTTGGCCAAGGTGGGACAATAAAGCAGGGTAAAGAGCAGATTGGCCAGGGCAATGATACTCATGCCGCCAAGGATTCCATACATCCACTTGGGATCTTTAAAGGCTTTTTGCATCAGAGGATAGAAGAGGAACACCAACAGCGTGCCAACTCCCAGGGAGACCAGAACGTCCTTGGGGGTATGCACACCAAGATACATCCGGGAAAAGGCAACGGCAAGCAGCAGGATCACGCTCCCGATCTGTACCCAACGGCGACGGTCACTTCTGGCCAGCCCGCCGTACAGGGTCGTGGCGCATTGGGTGTGACCGCTGGGGAAGGAGTAGCCGGTAGCATCGGCGCGGGCACTTTCCACAATGGTAAAATCGGGATCCAGAACCCAGGGACGGGAAATGCGGAAGCTCATCTTCAGCAGTTGCGTGCAGATCACGCCGGTAAAGCCAACGAACAGCAAATAATAACCGCGTTTCTTGTCCAAACACCAGAAAAAGATCAGGGCAATGACCATAAACAGGGTCTCGGAGCCAAAATGCGTAATCGTTGAAAAGAAGCTATCCCAAAATGGGGTTCGGAGTCCTTCCAAAAGATATAAAAAGTTCATAGCGATCCATCCTTTCCAAAACGGTTACCTTCATTATATTGCATTTTGTTGAAGAAGTCAAGCAATGAAGAAGAAACTTTTCCAATTTTTTTGTTAACTATTGCATTTTTTTAATTTTGTGGTAAAATGTAGGGGAACACATCTCATCTAAGAAAGGATAAGATTATGAAATACGGATTACAGCTTTACAGCGTGCGCGACGTTGCTCAGGCAAATTATGAAGAGGCATTGAAGCAGGTTGCCGAGATCGGATATTCTTTGGTTGAAACCGCCGGATTGTTTGAAAATGCTCCCGAGGACGTGGCAGAGATGCTCAAAAAGTACGGACTCACCGCCTGCAGTACCCACACGAGCATCAAGGAACTGGCTGCAGACGTGGACGCTGTCATCGCTATGCACAAGGCCATCGGCTGCAAGGATATTATCATTCCTTCCTCAAAGTTCAAGACCGCGGAACAGGCAGAGGAGACCATCCAAACCATCAACGAGCTTCAGCCCAAGGTAGAGGCCGCGGGAATGCGGTTGCATTACCATAACCATTCCAAGGAGTTCTGGCCCAACGAGGACGGACAGATCTTCTTTGAGATGCTCCGCGATCGCACCAACATCCTTTTTGAGTTTGATACCTTCTGGCTCTTCAACGCGGGACTGGATCCCCTGGAAATGATGGAGACCTACAAGGACCGTATGTACTTCATTCACCTCAAGGACGGTATCCCCCAGGATCGTACCAATCCCGAAAGCAAGATCGAGGGTAAGTCTCTGGGTTCGGGCAAAGCTCCCGTGGCGGCGGTTCGCAAAAAGGCCATCGAAATGGGGCTCACCATTGTGGTTGAGAGCGAGGATCTTTCTCCCTCGGGCCCCGAGGAAGTGGCAAGATGTATGGCGTTCCTCAAGGCCCAGGACGCTTTGGATGCTTAAAGAGAGGGAAGGCGTTTTTGAATGAACTACGGATTACAGCTGTTCAGCGTGCGCGACGTTGCGGAAAAAGATTTTGAAGAAGCCCTTCGCGTAGCCTCCGAGCTTGGCTTTGCGTCGGTGGAGCCGGCGGGGTTCTTTGGGCAAAGTGGGGAAGCCGTTGCCGCCATGCTTGCGCGGTACGGCCTGACCATTCCCAGCACCCACACGGGATTGCGCGAGCTGACCGAGGATTTTGACGGCGTCGTTGCCCGTCACAAGGCCATCGGATGTCGTGACCTGATCTTTTCCACCTCCAAATTCAAGACCGCAGCGCAGCTGGATCAAACCATTCAAACGGCACTGGATTTTCGGGCTCGGCTGGAAAAGGAAGGATTGAATCTTCTGTTCCATAACCATAGCACCGAATTCTTGCCCAATGAGGACGGTCAGATCTTTTTTGAGGAGCTTTGCAAGCGAACCGATCTCAACCTGGAGCTGGATACCTTTTGGGTCTACAATGCCGGCTGGGATCCTTTGGAAACCATGGAAAAGTACAGAGATCGCTTGCGTTACATTCACCTCAAGGATGGGTTGGTGAGAGATCTCTCCAATCCCGAGAGCGTTGCCAAGGGAAAGGCTCTGGGCGAGGGCGAGGCTCCCGTGGTTGCGGTGCGCAAAAAGGCCATGGAAATGGGACTCCCCATCATTGTAGAGAGCGGAGATCTTTTTCCCACGGGCCCCGAGGAGGTTGCCAGATGCATGGCATTCCTCAAGGTACAGGATGCCATGGACGTCAACTGAACGAAAAAAAATGGCTTTCACCTTTTGGTGAAAGCCTTTTTTTTGAATTGATTAGTCGGTTACGAAGGGGAGCAGAGCTACGTTACGAGCACGCTTAATAGCGGTGTTCAGCTCTCTCTGGTGAACGGCGCAGGTGCCGGAGATTCTTCTGGGAAGAATCTTACCTCTCTCGCTGATGAACTTTCTCAGCTTAGCGCTGTCCTTGTAATCGATAAACGCAATCTTATCTGCGCAGAAAATGCAAACCTTTCTTCTTCTACGGTTGTTTGCCGCGGGACGAGCGGGGCGAACAACAACGTTTTCGGTCTTGTTATCCATCTTATGAAATCCTCCTTGTTCAAAAATCAGTGCCGCAATCAAAACGGCAGGTCATCGTCGGTTTTGAGTTCCTCAAACTTGGGCGCTTGCGCGGGGCTCGAGGAGTAAGAGGGCGCGTTGTAGGTGTCGGTATAAGAACCGCCTGCGGCGCCGCCTTCGTTTTTGCTGTCAACGAACATTGCTTCGTCGGCAACCACTTCGGTGACGTAACGCTTTTGCCCTTGTTGATCTTGCCAGCTTCTCGTCTGAATAGATCCGGTGATGCAAAGGGCAGAGCCCTTGCGGAAATAACGGGAAATAAACTCTGCGGTCTGCCGCCAGGCTACCACGCTGATAAAATCCGCCTGCTGTGCCTGTGCGCCGTCCGCCGACTTGGACTGAAAACGGCGATTTACCGCCAAAGTAAAGGAAACAACCGCAATGCCGCTGGTGGTCTGCTTCAATTCGGGGTCTGCAGTCAGTCTGCCGCAAAGAACAACTTTGTTAAGATTCAAACTGGACATCTTTACGCCTCCTTTTGCTTTTTTCGAGTTGAATTACTCAGCATCGGTTGCTTCTGCAACTTCAACAGGAGCCTCTTCAGCAACAGCTTCTTCTGCAGGAGCCTCTGCAGCCTTAGCGGCTACAGCATCATCCAGACGGATAACCATTACACGAAGAACAGACTCGTCAATGTTCATCAAACGCTGGAGCTCTGCGGGGAATGCACCGTCGCACTTAAAGGTTGCAACCGTGTAGTAGCCTTCGTTCATATCCTCGATCGGATAAGCAAAACGACGCTTGCCCCACTCATCGATCTTAATTACTTCTGCATTTGCAGCGATCAGATCGTTGAACTTGTTCACTGTAACCTTAGCGGCTTCTTCGCCGTTTGCAAGGCTAACAATGTACATGCTTTCATAAGAGTTGATTACTTTTTCCATGTTTTACACCTCCCTATGGACTGTTCGACCGCGCCGCATACGAATTTGCGCGGTAGAGAGACGGGCATTTGCCCGTATCAAGACAGTATTCTACCATATTTCCAAGGATTTGTCAAGAGCTTTTTTCTTTTTTGTTTCAAAAATTTTCAATATATTTTATTATATTTCGATTTTTCGATAATTTCCCGATTTGATATTGAAAAAACGGCAGGAAACTGATATAATAAAACCATCAAAAAGGAAGGGGATGGCAAAAATGAAGTGCTTATGTCGGATCTTGCTTCTAATGCTTTGTATCTCTTTTCTTTCTTGTGGATCTGTCAAGGATGATTTTTTGCCCAAATTGCAGATCTACGTTCTGGACGTGGGGCAGGGGGACTGTATTCTGCTCCGCACCTTAAAGGGAGACGTCCTCATTGATGCCGGGACCGAGGCCTCTCAAGAGACGCTCTGTCTTCGCCTGAAGCAATTGGGCGTTGAGGAGATCGCTCTGGCCATCTTTACCCACCTGGACGAGGACCACATTGGCGGTGCCGATGGAGTTCTGACGAATTTCTCGGTCCATGAGGTCTGGGTCAATTTGGGGCCGAGCGAGGAGGCCTGCGTTGCCGCGCTGACCGCGGCGTTGGAGGCCCAAGGCATTCCCGGCCGTTCTGTTGCGGCAGGATGCTCCCGCAACATTGGAGAGGTGTCCTTCTACGTGATGAGTCCTTTTTCCGAGGTCAGCGAGGGCGGCAACGCCGACAGTATCGTCCTAAAGGTCACCTGCGGCGAGATCAGCGCTCTTTTTTCGGGGGACGCAGACCTTTCTACCGAACAGGCTCTGCTTTCCTTTTACGGCCGTGCCCATTTGGATTGTGATATCTACAAAGTCGGGCATCACGGCTCCAATACCTCTACCGGATTGGAGTTTTTACAGAGCATGACCCCCGATTACGCGGTGATCAGCTGCGGACGGGGCAATTCCTTTGGTCATCCCCACGGGGAAGTGCTGCTTCGCCTGGAGCAGCTGGGAATCACGGTTTTGCGCACCGATCTGGAAGGCGAGATCCTTCTGGAGACCGACGGCAAAACGATCCGACAGGCAAGAACCTATTGAGAAGGAGAACCAACCATGGCAAACGTATTGATCACCGGAGGATCCCGCGGCATTGGTGCCGCCTGCGTCCGTGCCTTTTGCGCCCGTGGAGATCGGGTGGTGTTTTTGTATCGAACCCGAACCGAGGATGCGCAGGCTCTGGCAACCGAGGTAGGTGCCAAGGCTCTGCAGGCTGACGTAACCGATCCTTTGGCGGTAGAGGCCGCGGTGGAGGCAGCTTGCCGGCATCTTGGCTCCATCGACGTGCTGGTAAATAACGCGGGGATCTCCCAGATCAAGCTGTTTACCGATTTGAGCAACGAGGATTGGAGCCGTATGCTGGGAACGCACCTGGACGGTGCCTTTTACGTCACCCGTGCCGTGGCAAGACACATGATTGCCCAACAAGGGGGAAGAATCGTGAACGTTGGCTCCATGTGGGGCAAGACCGGAGCCTCCTGCGAGGTACATTATTCCACGGCCAAGGCCGGCCTGCGGGGATTGACCATGGCTCTTGCCAAGGAGCTGGGGCCCTCCCACATCACGGTTAACGCGGTGGAGCCGGGGGTGATTGAGACTGAAATGAACGCTTCTCTGGATGCCGAGACCCGCGCCGCGCTCTGCGATGCTACCCCCCTTTGCCGCATGGGAACGCCTGCGGAGGTGGCCGCCGCCGTGTGCTTCCTGGCTTCGGAGGATGCCGCCTTCATCACCGGGCAGGTGCTGGGGGTGGACGGAGGCTTTGCGATATGAGGATCAAAAAGAAATACCGTCTGCTCTGCGCCGTGCTGGCGTTGCTGACGGTATTGGTTGCCGTGGGCCTCTTTTGGTATCGGGCCGATTGGCGGTTCCGTTTCTACAATTCCATTCGCTTCTATCCCGCACCCGTTATGACGCCTATGGCGTGGGAGAAGGGGGGGATTTCCCTTGAGGAGCTTTCCGCTCGCGGCGTGGATTCCAACGACTTGCTGATGCTGATCAATCCGGACTACGCTCTTCCAAAGGATTTTGTTCCTTTGTTGGAGGAGTACAACGGAGCCAAAATGCACCCGCAAATGGTCGAGGCCTATGCCGCCTTGCGAGATGCGCTTGAGGAGCGCACCGGACAGCGCATCTACGTCTCCAGCGATTACCGCACTCCCGAGGAGCAATCCGCCATCCTGGCGGGAAGTCAGCCGGGCATTGCCGCCACCGTGGGACACAGCGAGCACGAGGCGGGATTGGCTCTGGACGTGTACGTCAAGGGCTACGGCGGCATGAGTATTCTGAAGACCGCCGCCGGGCGTGAGATGGCAAGGATCTGCGCCGATTACGGTTTTATCATTCGCTATCCCGAAGGGAAGACCGAGATCACGGGTACAGCCTACGAGCCTTGGCATCTCCGCTACGTGGGCAATCCTCACGCAACAATCATTATGGACGCGGGTCTGACTCTGGAGGAATACCTGGAGCTGTACGAGATCGGCGTATGGTACGATCTTGGGGAGGCGTATGCGGGAAGGTTTTCTCCCAACGCGATTCCCATGCCGGGCGGTACGTGGTCGGGGGGCAGTCTTTCCTCCGATAACACGGGTTATCTTTTTATCACCTTGAAAAAGGCTTAAAATCCAACGGGATCGGCGGCAAGGGAAAGCTCGGGAAAGAGGAGCAACACCAGACCGAACAGGGCGGCACAAAGCAGACCCTGGGCAAGCTTGGTGAGCAGATAGGGGCGGAAGGAAAAGCCGCGCCCGTCACAGATCGAGAGCACCTGGCAATGCATGGAGAGCCCCGACCAACCGCAAGCAAAGGCGGTGATCACCCCGCCAAGAAAGGGGCTATCCAATCCTGCGGCCTGCCCAACCCCTCCGGAGATTTCCAACAGACAAAACAGAAGGGTATAGAGGGGCGCGGGGAGTGAAACCGAGTGCAACACCACGGTCAAGGCCCCCATCAACGCCGAAAAAAAGATTACGTAAGCGCAGACCGTGAGGATACTGCGTGTGGCCGAGGCAATGGACTCGGTAAATAGCTTTGCGCCCTGCAGACCGCGAGGGGAATCCATGGATTCCGATCCTTGTGCGGTGCGGGGCGTTTTCCTTTTGCGGTAGCGGTTGCCAAGCAGGCAAAGCAGGAGCGCCGAGAGCAGCACCAGGGTATATAGGGCCCAACCAAACCGACGGCTCTCCCACAGAGAGACTCCCACGGCATTGATCAGAAACGCGGAGGATGGATGGTTGGCGCAGGGCAAAACCCTTTGGGCCTCCTCCCGGGTCAGCTCTCCCCGGTCGTAGGAGAGGCAGGCGCAACGCGCACCCACGGGGGCACCGCAAAGCATCCCCAGGATTACCGCACAGCAGCCTGCGCGGGGAAGATCCAGGAGCTTTTCCAAGGGATGCAGAAGGCGTTGGGGGATCCAATGGATCAACCCGCCTCCCAGCAGGATCTCGGAGAGGATCATAAAGGGAAAGAGGGCGGGGATCACCATGCGCGCGCAGAGCAGGAGTCCCTGGTGAATGTATTCCATAGCGATGTCAGCGTTTCGCAGAAGCAAAAGCAAACAAAAGACGGCAAAAAGACCAAAGCAGACCTGCCCGGGGGCGGGTAGGCGTTGGCTTTTCTTTTTATGGGGACGGGCGGCAAGTCCTGTCATTGGGAACCACTCCTTTGCATAAATATGAGGTGTAACCGTTATAAACCTACGCAAAAATATAGGAAACTATGCCATAGGAGGAGCTATGAAAAACGAAGAACGAGGAGATCGGAGATCCCTGCGGCAACGGGTGGCCGACCGTTGCCGTCAACCCATGGAGGTATTTGAAAATCTGGTGGTCTGGCGCGGACAGACCTGCGTCACGGTTTACGGCTGTCGCAGGATCCTGCAGTACACCCCTACCAGGATCTGCGTCCTGGCGGGAAAGCGTCGGTTGGAGATCTTTGGGGAACAGTTGATCTGTGCGGCTTTTTGTGCCGGGGCGATCACTGTAAAGGGGAGGATCCATGGCGTGGAATCCGTCACACGGTGCCCGCGGGAGGGAGAGGCATGAGATTGAGCCTGCTCCTGGGTGGAAGCTATACCCTCACCGCCAATGCCGCCAATGCCACGGCGTTGTTGGACCTTTGCCTGCAACGCGATCTTTCGTTTTCGGATTTCTCGGTGGACCACGAGGGCGGGATTTCCTTTCGTTGCTCAATCTCCACCGCAAAAAGGATCCTGGCGGTGTACGGAGAGGAGGGGGGCGTGCGCGTTCTTCGTCGGCACGGGCTTCCGTCCTTTCTTTATCGGCACCGCAAGCGGGTGGGGATCCTTGTGGGGGCTTTGCTTTCGCTCCTTTTGCTCGTGACTTCCCAACGCTTTCTCTGGGATATCCGCATCAAGGGGAACGAGAGCCTGACCGATGCCCAGGTGCTGGCCGAGCTGGAGGCCTGCGGTCTGCGCGTTGGGAGCCTTCTTTCTACCATGGATCCGCGGGAGATGGAGAATCGTGTACTGATGCAATCGGATCGTATTTCCTGGATCTCCATTGGCTTTCACGGCACCGTGGCCGAGGTGCAGATCATCGAATATCAAGCCTTACCACAGGCCGAGAGTCGTCTGCCTGCCAACCTGATAGCTGCCTTTGACGGGCAGATCGAGGTATTGGAGCTCTATCGTGGCAACGCCGTTGTCAAGGTAGGGCAGGCCGTGCGTAAGGGCGAGCTCTTGGTGAGCGGATTGTACGACAGTTCTCTCCAGGGGTATCGCTATACACGGGCGGCGGGAAAGGTCCTGGCACGTACCGAGCACGTGTTTGTAGTGGAAATTCCATTGACGTATGAGGAAAAACGCTATGGAGAGCCCCAAAAAAGCGACGTTTGGTTGAATTTCTTTGGTTTTTCAACAAAAATTTTAAAAAATAGTGGAAATCTGCCACCCACCTGTGATATAATAGAGGAAGAGAAGAACCTCTTTCCGTTTTTGACGGCGGCGGTGCCTATCGAGGTGCGGATCACCACCCAATATCCCTATGAGCTCGTCACCGCAACCCGCACGCCCGAAGCGGCTCTGGAGCTGGCTTACGCGGCTCTGGAGCAACAGATGGCCGCCCTTTCCGGGGACGCCGTCCTGCTTCAAAAAAACATTACCACTCAACTTTCCGAGGAGAATTTGCGCCTGGAATGTCGCCTTGTATGCGTCGAGGACATTGCTCGGCAGGTGGAGTTTGAAATCAACGAAGAACCCTCTTGAAAGGAAGTTTATGAACCGTAAAATTATCAAGATCGACGATGCCGGCAGCATTGCCAAAATCTTTGGAAGCTTTGACCGCAACGCGCAAATGCTGGAGGCGCATTTTTCCGTCAGCCTTCGCAACCGCGAGAGTGAGGCAGGGGATTCCATTGTCGTCGAGGGCGAGAATGCGGACGCGGTGGAGAATGCCGCCCGCTGCATAGCCTATCTGGCCGAGCTGGCCCCCAAGACCGACGTGATCGAGGAGCAATCGGTGCAGTACGCCATGGATACCGTTGCCGCCGGAGAAGGAGAGACCCTTCGTGCCTTGGGCGACGCTTGTATTTGTCTTACCACCCGCGGCAAGCCCATCAAGGCCAAAACCGTAGGGCAAAAGCAGTACGTGGACGCCATCACCAACAATACCATCGTTTTGGGCGTTGGCCCCGCGGGTACCGGTAAAACCTTTTTGGCGGTTGCCATGGCGGTGCGCGCGCTGCGGGAGAAAAAGGTGACCCGCATCATTCTGACCCGTCCCGCCATCGAGGCCGGGGAAAAACTGGGCTTTCTCCCGGGCGATCTGCAGAGCAAGATCGACCCCTATCTCCGTCCTCTCTATGACGCTCTGTATGAAATGCTGGGCATGGAGACCTACCAAAAGCTGGTGGAAAAGGGAGCCATCGAGATCGCGCCCCTAGCCTATATGCGGGGACGCACCCTGGACGATTCCTTCATCATCCTCGACGAGGCCCAAAACGCCACCCCCGAGCAGATGAAGATGTTCTTGACCCGTCTCGGCTTCAATTCCAAGGCGGTGGTCACCGGTGACCTGACCCAGACCGATCTGCCCCGAGGACAAAAGAGCGGGCTTTCCACCGCGGTCAAGATCCTTTCTGGCATCGAAGATATCGGCATCCATTATTTCTCCGAGCGGGACGTGGTCCGCCACCGCTTGGTGCAAAAGATCATTCAGGCCTATGATCGCTACGATCGGGAGATGGAGCGCAAGGAGGCCGAACGACGTACGGCGGCACGCTATCGCGCCGAGCGGGATCTGAAAAAACAGGAAAAATAAAGCAAAAGGAAGTTAACTACTATGAACAGAAAAATGTGCTTGAAGATTGATTTTGAAAACAAGCAGGAGAAGATTGCGCTGACCTACAAGCTCAAAATGCTGATCCGTCAGGCCGTGGAAGCTACCTTGGATTACGAGCAATACGGCAATCCCTGTGAGGTTTCGGTCACCTTTGTGGATAACGAAGGAATTCACGCCCTGAACCAAAAGTTCCGCGGCATCGACCGCCCTACCGACGTGTTGTCCTTCCCCCTCTTTGATTATAGCGGCGAGTGCGAGGAGCCTGCCATCGATGAGTTCATGGGAATGCTTGGAGACGTGGTGCTTTCCCTGGAGCAGGCAAAGGCACAGGCCGAGGAATACGGCCATAGCTTCTCCCGGGAGGTGGCCTTCCTCACGGTGCATTCCATGTTGCATCTGCTGGGCTACGATCATGAGACCGGTGAGGAGGACGAGCTGGAGATGCGCCGCCGTCAAACCGAGATCATGGAGCAGCTGGGGCTTGGCATCGCGTAAATTCAATCAATATAAGGAGAGAACGTTTATGAGCAGATGGGATAAGAATTCCGAGGATTATTTCCGCAACCGTCCCCAAAAGAGCAAGCGGCAAGAGGTGGATACGGCTGGCCAGACCGAGACCTTTCTCACCCGCAACGTGCGTTCCATCACATTTTTTATCTGTCTTGCCATTTTTCTTGCCTTTTTTGGCCCCTGGAGTGTTTTTCGTATTATGGATTACATCGAGGAGAAGAATGATACCCGTATCCCCATGACCGAAAACGATCTGATTGCTCTTTCGGAGCTGGAGCGGGATCTGTATTACTCCGATATCAAGGGCTTCCTTGGGGACGAGTCCCGACGGAGCATTGATTATTCGGTTCCCGGTGTCAACGGCACCGAGATGCGGGAAAAAGAGGTAGAGATCTACTATTACATCGACGTTGGAGGTAAATACACCGCGCTGGCCATTGCCGAGATCGAGACGCAAAAGATCATCTATTTCCGTGTCAATGAGAACGGTACCGGTGACTACGCCGACCTTCTGACCGATGACATTCGCGCCTTTCTGCAGGGCGTGCGTCTTCCCGCGGCAACCACCGCCGCAACCCAATAAGAAAAGGATATTTTGGAATGAAAAGAACAGGCTTTATCACCATTGTAGGCAGACCCAACGTGGGAAAATCCACGCTGTTGAATTCGATTTTGGGCGAAAAGATCGCCATCGTCTCCAACAAACCCCAAACCACCCGTACCCGCATTGTGGGCATTGAGACCCGCGGCGAGGATCAATTCGTATTTTTGGATACCCCCGGCATTTTCAAGCCGCAAAATTCCCTGGGGGATTTTATGGTCAAAACCGCCAACAGCACCATGCAGGAGGGCGACGCCGTGATCCTGGTGGCCGACGTGGGCTTTGCCCCCGGCGACGTGGAGACCAACGTTATTCGCTACCTGCAGCAATCGGGCACCCCCGGTATTCTGGCACTGAACAAGGTGGATCTCTACCGTCGGGAGCAGATCGCCCAGACCATTGCCGCCTATGCCGCCCTTTTTGATTTTGCGGCAGTAGTACCGATCTCGGCCAAGAAGGGAAAGTACGTGGACGAGCTGATGGACGAATGCTCCAAGCTGCTGCGGGAGGGCGAATGGTTCTACGAGGAGGATATGATCACCGATCAGCCCCAGCGGCAAATGGCCGCCGAGGTCATTCGCGAAAAGATCCTGCGCACTCTGGATAAGGAGATCCCCCACGGCGTGGCCGTGGTGATCGAGGAATACAAGGAGGAGGACGGCCTGGTGCAGATTCGTGCCGAGATCTTCTGCGAAAAGGCATCCCACAAGGGAATCCTCGTTGGAAAGAACGGCGAGACCCTGAAGCGGATCGGCAGCTATGCCCGACAGGATCTGGAGCAGATGCTGGATACCAAGGTGTATCTGAATCTTTGGGTCAAGGTAAAGGAAAACTGGCGGGATAGCCAGAGAGGAATTTTGAATTTCGGATATACCGAGGAGTAAGCGTAGCGTCCGGAGAAAGGAGAAGTCATGCAGCATACGTCGGTGGACGGTATCGTCGTCCGCGTGCGGGATATGGGCGATCACGATCGCTATCTTTCGGTGCTCACCGCCGAGCGGGGACGCATCACCCTCCTTTCCAAGGGCAGTCGCTCCATGCGCGGTCAGCAAATGGGGGTCAGCCAGCTTTACACCTACGGGAATTTTGAATATTACCGTCGGGGGGATTTCAATATTTTAAAAAGCGGAACCCCCATTCAGCCCTTTTACGCCTTGAGTACCGACATTGACCGCCTCAATCTTGCCGCGTATCTCTGTGAGGTGGCAATCGAGGTGACCGACGAGGGCGAGCCTGCCGATCAGCTGCTGCGGCTGTTGCTCAACGCCCTTTACGCTATCAGCCGGGATCTTTATCCCCAGGCCATCGTCAAGGGCGTCTTTGAATTGCGGGCGGCCAGCCTTTCGGGCTACGCCCCCGATCTTCTGGGCTGTTGTCATTGCGGTATGCAGGCGGGAGATCCTCTCTATCTGGACGTGATGAACGGCGCCCTCCTGTGCTCCGCGTGCCTGCAAAAAAAGGGCGGTGTCGGACGCCGCGGCGGAGACTACGACGAGATTCGTGAGGCCGAGCTTCTCTGTCCCCTCACACCTGCCGCCCTGGCGGCGGTGCGCTATGCGGTGGAGGCACCCATGGAGCGGCTCTTTTCCTTTGAGTTGAAGGAAAAGGAGGATCTGGAGCTCTTTTCCAAAACTGCGCAATCCTACCTTTTGTCCCATTTGGGACGCGGCTTTGATTCGCTGAATTTTTACCATGCTATGCGAGGGGATACCCCTTGATTTTTAAGGAACAAAACCATGAATTTTTCTGAAAAGACAAGAACGACGTTAGAATTTGATAAAATTTGCGGTATGCTTGCGGAATGTGCTCCCACCGAGGGGGCCAAGACCATGGCAAGCTTGCTCATGCCCTCCGGGGACACCGTGGAGGTCCTGCGCCGCTTGCGCCGCACCACCGATGCCAAACGACTTTGCGATGTCAAGGGAATGCCTCCTTTCGGTACCGTCAAGGATGTTTCCGCCGCCTGTGAACGGGCGGTCAAGGGCGCTATGCTCACTACCCGAGAGCTGTTGGACGTGGCGCAGGTGCTTCGCTCGGCGCGCTCTCTGGTGGATTATTTAAAGAATAATAAGCCCTTCGAAACCTCTCTGGACGAAATGTTCGAGCGGTTGTTGCCCAACCGTTTTTTGGAGGAGAAGATCACCCGATCCATTCTTTCCGAGGATATGATCGCCGACGAGGCCAGCCGTGAGCTTGCCGATCTGCGCCGTAAGATCCGCGATGCCAACAATCGCATCAAGGAAACCTTGCAGCACTATATCAACGGCTCCTACTCCAAGATCCTGCAGGACAACCTGGTCACTATGCGAAACGGACGCTACGTGATCCCCGTCAAGGCGGAATGCAAGAATGAGATGAAGGGTCTGATCCACGATACCTCCTCCTCCGGTGCCACGATTTTCGTCGAGCCCATGGCGGTGGTGGAGGCCAACAACGAGCTTCGTATGCTCCAATCCAAGGAGGAGCACGAGATCGAGCGGATCCTGTTTGCTCTTTCGGCCGAGGTCAGTGCCGCTTCCGAGTCCTTGCGACTGAACTACTACAACATCACCGAGCTGGCCTTTTGCTTTGCCTGCGCCGAGCTCTCCTACCGCATGAACGGAAGTGAGCCCAAGATCTCCGGGGATCGTTCTCTGGAGCTCAAGCGTGCGCGCCACCCCTTGATCGATAAGAAAAAGGTGGTGCCCATTCACGTGTCCATGGGCAAGGAATACGATACCCTGATCATTACCGGCCCCAACACGGGCGGTAAAACGGTTACCCTGAAGACTGTAGGCCTGTTTGCTCTTATGACCCAGGCGGGACTGCATATTCCCGCCGATCCCGAGTCGTCGATCTGCATTTTTGAACAGGTCTTGGTGGATCTTGGCGACGAGCAGAGCATCGAGCAATCTCTGTCTACCTTCTCCTCCCACATGGTCAACATCGTCAGCATCATGGAAAAGGTGGATAACCGCTCCCTGTGCCTCTTCGACGAGTTGGGGGCGGGAACCGACCCCGTAGAGGGCGCCGCGTTGGCGGTGGCCGTCATCGAGTCGGTCCGTGCCGCCGGTGCTATGTGTCTGGCCACCACCCACTATACCGAGCTCAAGACCTACGCCCTGGATACACCGGGCGTGCAAAACGCTTCCTGCGAGTTCGACGTGTCCACCCTCAAGCCCACCTATCGCTTGATGATCGGTACCCCCGGAAAGTCCAATGCCTTTGCCATTTCGGCCAAGCTGGGATTGCCCGAGTCGATCATCGCTCTGGCCAAGCAGCACGTCAGCACCGATCATAAAAAGTTTGAGGAGGTCATCGAGCAACTGGAGGCCTCGCGTCTGGAGGCCGACCGCAATCGGGAAGAGGCCATGCGCCTCAAGGCCGAATACGAGCGCATCAAGCTCGATGCCGAGCGCGAGATCAAGACCCGCTTTGCACGGGTGGAGCGAGAGATCGAGCAAGACCGCAAAAAGGCACAGCAAATGCTGGAGAGTGCCAAGGCATCCAGCGATTTCATCTTTGCCCAGCTGGAAAAGGCCAAAAAGGCCGAGGCCGCGGGAAAGCTCACCGAGGAGCTGGAGGCGGCGCGGCGTGCGGTTCGGCTTTCCATTCGGGAGAACGAGGACAAGATCAATCCCGTGGAGGAAAAGACCAACGAGCGTTACGTATTGCCCAGAGATCTGAAAAAGGGCGATCGCGTGTATATCGTCAATATCGACAAGGAGGGAATCCTTCTGGATACCCCCGATCGCAGTGGCTCGGTCATGGTGCAGGCGGGGATCCTCAAGACCCGTACCAAGATCTCCAACCTTCAACTGATCGAGGAAAAGACCCAGGTGATTCAGGGCAAGCAAAAAACACCTGCTTCGGATTTCCACGTCAGCGTCAATCGCGACTTCCGGGACGAGATCGACCTGCGCGGGCTCTTGGGCGACGAGGCCTGGCTTGCGGTGGATAAATACCTGGACGAGGCCATGGTTGCCAATTTTGAACGGGTGCGCCTGATCCACGGAAAGGGCACGGGAGCCCTTCGGAATGCCTTGTGGAAACGATTGAAAGGAGACCGTCGCGTGGCTTCCTTCCGCATCGGTTCTTACGGTGAGGGCGATGGCGGCGTCACCGTGGTAGAGTTAAAATAATAAAAAGTCCTTCTTTTTTCCAAAAAACGGGAAAAAGAAGGACTTTTTTCTTGCAATATTCAACAAAATATGATATAATTACGGGGGATAGCAATGGACAAATAAAACATTGAGGAAAAAATATGGAAAATCAAGAACATGAAAATGTGAATATGGAAGATGCATCCGCGGAGGAAGTGCTTTCCGAGGAGTCCTCGCCCCTTGAGATTTCGGCGGAGACCTCCGAGGAGCTCGTTCCGGTAACCGACGGCGATGCGTCCTTGGAGGATGCCCCTGCCAAGACAGATACGGAAGAGCCCACGGAGGCTTTCGAAGCCGAGGCTCCGTCGGAGGCGGTGGCCGAGGTTGCCGCCGGGGCGGTCGCTACGGGAATCGTGATCAAAAAGGCACACCTCATCCTGGGCATCGTCATTGCCGTGGCATTGATCATAGGCGGTTTTCTTTTTGGCTTCTTTTTGAGCCGTGACGAGGAAAGCGGCCTGCGAGTGGATCCCAACGCGCAAAATTACGGCAATGTGCAGGGCTTTCCCGAGAACACCACCACCGATGGAATTTCGGTGCCGGGATACTCCAAGGTGGTCTTTCCCGCCAACGAGACCGACGTTAAAATGGTATTGCTGAATCCCGAGGGCAATCCCTGCTATTTCCGCTTTACGCTGACCCTGACACAAACCGGGGAGGTGCTGGCACAGACCAACCTGGTGCCGCCCGGCATGGCGGTGACCGACCTCACTCTCTCCCGTAAGCTGGAGGCAGGGGAGTACGAGCTGGAGATCTTGATCGAGTCCTTTTCCCTGGATCAGGGCTTCACGCCTATGAACGGGGCAAAGGTCAATACGGTTTTGTACGTACGTTAATTCGTAAAAAAAGGAAGGAAGATGTTATGAAATTCTTTGTAAAACATCGAATGCTACCGCTGCTTCTCTGCCTTTGCCTCACGGTGGGCTTGATGCAGGCCTGGTGCCTGTCCTTTGCCGCCGAGGAGACCGCCGAGGTTCAGCCCCTGGTCTGCATTGGTAACGGCTTTATGGTGGCCCTGGCCAACGACGGTTCCGCCTATGCTTGGGGAACCAACACCGACGGTATGCTTGGCAACGGTACCACCACCGGCAGTGCGCTTCCCACCGCCGTCACCATGCCTTCCGGTGTCATCTTTACCACGCTTTCGGTAGGCTGGGATCACGCGGTTGCCCTGGGATCGGACGGTGCCATCTATACTTGGGGTGCCAATGGCTACGGTCAGTTGGGGCTTGGAGATACGACCCGGCGCACCGTTCCCACCAAGGTAGCCTTGACCACCGCAAAGCCGGTGGTTTCGGTGGCCGCAGGAAACTGCTTTACCCTGGCTCTCACGGCCGACGGAACCGTGTATGCCTGGGGAAACAATTCCCAGGGACAACTGGGGGTTCTGCCCGAGACCCTTGCGCAGAGCACGGTGCCTATGTGTATTGAAGATTTGAGTGGTATTTTTGCCACCTCGATCCATGCAGGCAATACCAACGGCGCGGTGATCACCGCCGACGGAACGGCTTGGCTGTGGGGAAATAACGAATACAATCAGGTGGGTGCGACTGGAAAATCCGTGAAGGTCCCCACTCAAAAAAATGGAACATATTTTGCGGGAGATATCGCTCTTGGTGATTGGCACACAACTATGGCGGAACTTGGTGGCTCCGTAAAGAGTTTTGGTACGAATAAAAACGGACAATTTGGTAATGCAGAAACGAAAGATACTGGAACGACGGTTCTAAAACCGGCTTTGCTTCCGGATGGCGTTCTTGGTAAAACGGTTGCCGCAGGAACAGCCCATACCGTGGTGCTTACCTCGGAAGGTGCCGTATTTGCTTTTGGGCTGAATACCACGGGTCAGCTTGGCGTTACCATTTCCGGAAACTATATCAACGAGCCCCAGCAGGTAACCGTTCCCATGAAATCCACCGACGTTGCCATCGGCATCGATGCCCGCTTGAATAACACGGCGGTCATTGATAGCAGCGGCTTTGTTTGGACGTGGGGCGACAACACCTACGGTCAGCTGGGCAACCAGTCCACGACCCAAGCCAACGCCCCGGTCAGCGTGGTGGATAGTGACGGTGACGGAAAGTTTTGCCTTGGCAAGGCTCCTAAGAGTGAGGTGTACAGCGTGACGATCACCGCCCATGCCACCGTTCCCGCACCCTCTTATTTTCTGAACATTCCTGCAACCATTGCCATTGAGGGCTTGCAGCAGAAGGCCGTAGATGACGAATCCCGTATGTCGGTTACTGCCCTGACGATTGATGTTACCGACGTAGCGGCGTTGTTTGGAGAAAAGCTCATTGTGATCAAGGTGACCACCGAGAACGGCGCGTTTGAATTGGCCGACGGGGATTACCGCCTGAATTACGCGGTGTACAATTCTCCAACCGCAACCCAGGCCCTGACCCCGGGGGACGTGTTTGCCGAGTTTGCTACCAATGGCTCGGCTTCGGGACGCATCGAGATTGACCAAAGTCAAATTACCAGAACCGGTAATTATACGGGCACATTGCTCTTTGATATTTCGGTTCGGGATATTGAATTGAGTACGGATTAAGGGAGGATAAATAAAAATGAAGATAAAAGCTTTCTTTTTGGTATTCCTCGCTCTTTGCCTGATCTCCTCGGCAACAGTGTCTGTGTTTGCCGCCGATCCCGTTACCTCGGGATCCACCTCCTTGCAGGTCAGCACCGAGTATATCACGTATCCCGATTTCTCCTTGGTGGTTCCTTCCACTATTCCCATCGGCGATATCCAACGCACGGCAACCTCCTCAATCAAGTCCGCCGCATTCTCCATTACTCTGTCCAATGCCAAGGACCTGGAGGGACGCTTCGTAGAGGTGGCGGTTTCGGTGCCCAGCGGCGAATTCGCCCTTTACAACGGCGTGTATAGCCTGCCGTACGCCCTGTATAATCAGGCAAGCGGCGGAACCGCTTTGAAAAACGGTGATATTTTCACCGTATTTACCGAGGATAGAGAAGCCAAGGGACGCGTTGAGGTGGATGAAATGAACATTCCCGCCGCCGGCGAGTACAGCGGCGTCCTCCAGTTTGTTGTAACGGTTCGCTCCTTTTCTTAATAGTACAAACCCAAACAAAGAGAACGGATGCTGCATTGCAGCATCCGTTCTCTTTCGGTATCCAAAATAAACCCCTGGTTCTACCAGGGGAGCGGGAAACGAGCGGAGCGAACAAAAGAAAGGGCGAGCTATAAGCAAGCCCAAAAGAAAGCCTCTCCCTTAGGGAGAGGTGGATTGCGGAGCAAGACGGAGAGGGAAAGAGCCCCTCTCACCCGCTGACGCGGGAGCGTCTCGCTGCGGCTCGG
>JAFTNJ010000060.1 GCA_017451915.1 Clostridia bacterium | reverse complement strand
CGTACCCGACATACCCTGCATCACCATCAGATGGCTGACGGTCAGCCCCGCGATGAAGCGGCGGATGTCGGCGATATCGTAATAAAGTCCCAGGCGGCTGGCGCAGAAGTTGCGGAAGCGCGCGCAGAGCTCGTCAAATTGGATGCCGTGATCGTACGCAGGGGTCCGCCATTCGGTGGTCATGCGCTCGTCGGTGGCATTAAGCATATAAAAGCGGGGAGCCTTTGGCTTGAGGGGCTCTTCCTCCCGCACGGGGGCCGCGGTCGGCTCCGCGGGGGTGGGCTCTGCGGCGGGCTCCTCGGCCTGCCGCGCGGCCTCGCGCTCGGCCACGGCCTCCATTACCCGCCGGTAAAGATCAAAGGGCAAATTGCCGTCGGCGCGGTTCCGCTTGATGATCAGTACGGTCATGTAGACGACGAGCACCAACAAGAGCAGTGCCAACGCCAGAATGACGTAGACCGTTTCCGAGCGCAGAAGACGCCCGAACAGCTTGGTGTTCCCTTTCCATGCAGAGGAAAGCAGCGAGGCGACCAATAGCCCGCCGCTGAGCAACACCACAAGAAATAGACGCCGCAACGCCCGTTTGAGTTTGCTTTTTGGTTTTTGCATGATTCTCTCCTCGATCCGTTATCCGGCTTGGGATCAGGGGGCTTCGTCCCCCTCGGTCTTGTTCCACAGAATCCGCTCCCGGATCTTCTTTTTGGTCTTTTTCCATTGCCCCTTGAGCAGAGCTCCCAGGGCCTCGTATTCCCGTTCCAGCTCCTCAAAGCGTTGCCGATCGGTAAAGTCCCCTTCCTCGGCAATGCTTCCGTTGATCTGCTTTTGGGCGTGCAGCTGTGCCCTGAGCAGGAGCTGCTCCTCCCGAAGTCGCTCGCTTTCCTGCACCTGCTCCTCGGTGGCCGTGCGTTGCTCGGCCAGTTGCTCCTCCAAACGCTCCCGTTGAGCGCGGAGGGACTGGTCATATTCCGCGGCCAGAGCCTGTCGGTCAGCATCGGCCGCCGCCTGCTGCTCGATCAGCTTTTGCTCGTAGCTATCCCGCTGCACCCGGAGCTCGATCTCCTTGGCGGCGGTCTCCTCCAAAATCTCGCTCTGGCGTTGCTTGAACTCCAGAAGATCCTCCTGCAACACGCGCAGCTGCCGCTCGCTTTCCCGCAGCTGCTCCCGCTTCTGCTCCAAAGTCTGGTTGCGACGCTCCAGCAGCAGAAGATACTCCTCCATGCCCTGTCCGCTCTCGGCAACCCGTTGCTTCAGCTCCTGCAGATACAACCGCTGACGCTCCTCCTCGGCCTCCATGCGGCGAAGCTCCTCCTCCTCGTACGCACGGCGCAGGGACGGCTTGATCTCCTTGCCGTACTGATAGGTGAGAAAGGAGGTCAGAGCCACCAGCTCGGCAAATTCCTCGCCCATCTCCCGGGAGAAGGGACTGTACGTTTTTCGAATGGTTTCCAGATAATAGCCATCCTTTTGGTAGGACACAAGAAAATCGTACAACGCCAGGGCGTGCTTAAAGTTGTTGTCCATACGCATGGCGTTGGTACGGGTGATGGGAGGCTTGAGCAGGGGCGCGGCGGAAACCTCCTTCATCAAGGGCGTCAGAAGCATGGCCGCCACCCAATGGCGCGACGCCTCCAGCTTGCCCATGAGCTCCGAGAACTGCTCGGCACCGTCGGCATAAGGGTCGTTCTTGGCTTCTTCAAAAAATTCGGTGTGGAAGGACAGACGCCGCTTGTCGATGCGGATCTCCTTTTTCATGGTCAGGTTGCCGTGATAGGTATTGCCCAGCTCCTCGATCTTGTTGTAGCGAAGCTCGATAAAATCCCGCAGGTAGCAAAGAAGCATATACAGGAACCGATTTTCGTAGACGGTAAAATCACTGAGCTTTTCCACCACGTAAAGACGGTCGGGGATCAGATCCTCCCCCTCCTCGGGGACGTGGGTGATCAGCTCGCTGTGACGCGCCAGATGCACCACCGAATCCTTGGATACCCGCTTGGCGCGCTCGATGGGAACCACGTTCCCCTCCTGACGGATGAACTGACGCTCCTCCCGAATAGCCTTTTCCACGTAGGGAAGCTCCTCGCAAATGGTATTGACCCAGTCCTCCTCGATCACGCAGACCGTACGGACGGCCTCCAGCCGATCCTGCTCCGCCGAAGCGGCCCGTGCCGCCTCCCGGAACCGTTTGCACTCGGCGTTCCCGTCCGTTTCCTTACGGTACTCGGCAAACGCGCGGTAGAAAATATCGATCTCGTTCATAGATCCGCTTCCATCCTTTCCTCGGGCAATTCACGCCCAATCCTTGACGTCCAGGGATCAGGCACTCCGCTCCAGCCGCCGCAAATACTCCTTGCACAGCGGCATACGGTCGGTTCCAAAGAGCTCGTCAAGATACCCGCAAAGTCCGGGTACCATGCTCTTTACGTATACGGGATTCTGCGCCTCCAGCTTGCGCAAAACCTTTTTGGATAAAATATCGTCAATCGCGTCCAGCTCCTTCCCTCCGCAGGCAATGCAGACCGGAACGTAGCCCGTGATCTGCTTCATAATG
>JAFTNJ010000016.1 GCA_017451915.1 Clostridia bacterium | reverse complement strand
TTACGAGCGTCAGGCGGGCGAGGCCGGTAAGGGCAAGGGCAGCGTTCAGCTGGTAACCACTGCTCCTACCAACTACTACACCATCGACGCTACCACCGGTACCCTGTTCTACACCTCTCCCGACGGATTGAACACCTACTATCTTGGCACCTACAACACCTACAATACCTTCAGCGTTTCCAACACCTCCTACATCACCGGTGACAATGCCGTAAAAGTTGGCGTTTCCCAGTTCCCCGGCAGCCTGGCTACCCTGAAGTTGGCCGAAATCGCCCCCAAGCCCGTTGAAACTCCCGCCGCAGATACCGCCTACAAGTTCTATTTCACTCAGGTAAACCTGGGCAAGAACTTCTACTTTGCAGGCTACATGGACGGCTACTATCTGGCTACCACCGAGTTGATCTCCAAGGCTGTAGACGTATTCCTGGAAGCCGTGGAAGGCAAGGAAGGCGCTTACCTCCTCTACTTCATGGATGGCGAGACCAAGACCTACATTGAGGTTTACGAGCGTCAGGCAGGCGAGGCCGGTAAGGGCAAGGGCAGCGTTCAGCAGGTGACCACCGCTCCTACCAACTACTACACCATTGATGCTACCACCGGTGCGCTGGTGCACACCTCCGCCGACGGCGTTAATAGCTACTACCTTGGCACCTACAACACCTACAACACCTTCAGCGTTTCCAACACCTCCTACATCACCGGTGACAATGCCGTAAAAGTTGGTGTTTCCCAGTTCGTGGGTAACCTGGCTACCATTGAGGTGGTAACCGAGGACGAGGTGGTTGATGAAACTCCTCTGGAGATCCCCCAGTACACCGACGCAAACTTCTCCAGCACCCTTCCCGCAGCCTTTGAGAACGCCATTAAGATCGAGGGCGCAAACTGCGAAACCGGTTGTACCGACATCTACACCAAGCAGGATGGCAAGCAGTATCACCTCTCTACCGTGGGTGACGTTGCAGGCGCATCGGCCATGGGCGTAATCAAGCTCATCAACAACGGCATCTTCCACTACTACATCGATACCACCGCGGCAGGCTGCGTAGCGCAGAACGGCGGCACTCAGTTGGAGTACTCCCAGTGCTACATCCGCTGGTCCTTCACCGTGACCGAGCCCGGCACCTACATCATTGCCTCCTACCACAGAGTAAAGCAGGATAGCCGCAAGGCCATTATCCAGATCGACGATCAGCGCGCCTACGCTTTGAGCTACAAGATCAGCACTCTGGCAAACGTGAAGGATGATGTTGAAGGCGCATACCTGACCTGGGACGGCGTTGAGGTGGAACTCGAAGCCGGTGAGCACACCATTACCTACACTCTGGAGTCGGGTTCCTCCTGGCACTGGAGATCCATCTATCTGGTAAAGAAGTAATTCTTTCAAGAAAAAAACAAGCAAACATTTGGGCAACCGCCGTAGCGGTTGCCCTTTTGCTTGGTAAAACCTCTTGACGAAATCCATCGAAAAGAGTATAATAGAAAGGAATGGAAAGGAAGTGAATCCATGCGCGTACGCAATTCTGTGGGCAGGCGGCTGACCCTGTCGCTTGTCATCCTCTCACTCTTGCTGTCCTCCCTGGTTGGATGTTATCGGGAGCCAACCGTTCTTCCGAATCCCTCCACCGCAGCCTCCCAAGCTCCTTATGATCTGGTCATTGTAAACGGAGGAAGGATCTCTCTGGAGATCGGAAGCAGCTATCAGCTCCGACTGTCCCGGGACGAAGCCGTCGGGAACGTTACCTGGACCTCCTCGTCGGGGGCCGCCACGGTAGATCAAACCGGGCTGGTCACCGCGGTAGCAGAGGGCAAGGCCGCAATTACAGTCTCCAACGGTGCCTCCAGCGCAAGTGCTCTGATTGAGGTGATTCCAAAATCCGAACATCTGGACGACGTGGAGCGCGAGGCCTTTTATCAAAATTATACTCCCGCAAGCAGTTATGCAGAGGCTCTGGAACGCTCAAAGCATGGCTTGATGTCGGGCTCCCTGACCGTTCCCGATCAGGCCCCTACCCTCTCGGAGTATCAACCGACCCGGGACGGGCAACTCATTCGCAACAGCGTGACCGCCTATCTTGATAACAACACCTACGTGGTGGTGGACGCCTACGGCGACGAGGCCTTTGTGGTCTACCGTGGCGGCGGCTACATCACTCTGGAGGAGGTGGCGGCCTACGTGTACGCCTTTGGGGAGGTTCCCGCCAACTACGTGGAGGATAAGAGTGCCGAGCCCGAGAACAGCATTTGGGGCGAGTATCTGCGCCTGAACCACACGGCCTTTAGCGGGAATACCAAGAAATACCCCTACGAGCCTGCTCTGCCCAACATCAGCGGCTGCGGCGGTGACCTGTATTATTATGAGATCGATATTGGAACCACGGGAACCGATTGTGATCCCGCCTACGTCTCCAAGATCTACAATGACGGACAGACCATTACCCGAGGAGCTGCCCGCATCGTTTACACCCGTTACGATCAAAACCGCAACGCCATTCTGGAGCCCAACGAAAAATTCCTCTTTTACACCTACAATCATTACAACGATTTTCAGGAGTATCTGAACTACGAGGGCGGCTGGGGCGAGCTCTTTGGGAACGTGACGGGGGGCGGTACCATCTCCAGCAAGGTGGACTACCATCCCACCCCCTACGTAAAGACGATTCTGCGCGAGCTCCCCGCAAAAGAACGCACAACGCTCTGCATTTATACGATCCTTCCCTGCTTCTGCCTCCCCGAGAAGGAACGCTACGCCGCGTGAAAGGAGACAATGCTATGACCAACTGCAAGGCATTTGCCTGGCTTCTCCTCCCCCTCCTGGCCCTTGCCAACCTGTTCCATCTGCCCTGGACGGTTTGGTTGACCCTGGAGCAGCTCCAAACCGGATGGGGATATTCGACCAATATGGAAATGGGCGTGCTATATCCTTGGCTTACCGAGCTACTCCTGCTCCCTGTCATTCTCCTTGCCCTGATCCTGCTGATCTTTGCGGCGGTAAAAAAGCAACGCGGAGGGATCCTTGGCGTCGATCTTGCCTTCCTGCTGCTTCTCCTGGCCCAGTACGGCGTCACAAATCTCTTTATCCACACCTAAAAAAACAGCCTTCAGATGCATGGCATCTGAAGGCTGTTTCTTATTTTTCTTTCAATGCTTCAAAGGCGATCAAGTCGGTCTTATCGGCGGTCAGCGGGGTGATGGAAATATACCCATTCCACACGGCGTTGCTATCCAAATCCATGTCTTGCACATCTCCGCGCACCGGCTCACCCACCTGGGCGTACATATCGTTCCCCCGATGCTCAAAGCGATCGGCATAGAAGGAATAGCCCCGACGGGTAATGCGAATTCCGTGGCTCTCCACGGGAATATTGACGCTATACAGATCGTTCACGCGCAACAGATCCCGCTCCCGAAAATAGGCCCAGACGCCGTCCAGCTGGGCAAAGGCGGCATCAAAGGCGCCTGCGGTCACGTCGGTAGAGAGCGCAATGGACGGAATCCCAAAGCGTGCCCCCTCCATCACCGCGCCCACGGTGCCCGAATAGGCCACGTCGTAGCCCAGATTAAAGCCTCGGTTGATGCCCGAGAAAAGCAGATCGTAGCTCCGCTCCAATCCAATCACGGCGTAGCGAACGCAATCGGCAGGAGTAGAATCCACGGCGTAGGCCTCGGTCACCCCGTCCAGATCCACTCGCTTGATCTCGATCTCCCGATAAAAATCGATGGACTGGCTCTTGCCGCTCTGCTCTCGCTTGGGAGCCACCACGGTCACCTCTCCAAATTGCCTTGCCCAGGCCGCCAGGCGCGGGAGCGCGGGCGAGGCGATCCCATCGTCGTTGGTAATCAAAATTCTCATAACCAATCCTCGTGATTCTTCTTATACTCGGCAAGCAGGATGTCGGCCTCGGCGATCAACGCCCGCGCCTCCTTCTTGCTGTACACCGTAGCACCGCTGGCACAGGCGTGCCCGCCGCCGTGATAGCGCTCGGCCAGAGTGTTGATCTCCAAAAAGCGGGACCGGAGCCGCACACGAATGGTGTTGTCGTAGCCCTCAATAAAGGCAAGCCATACCAGGCTCCCCTTGACCGAATCCAGATAGGAGATGGCGGCACTGGCCTGCTCGGTGGTCAGCCCAAAGCGCTTTTGCGCGGCACGGCTGATGTAAAGAGAGATCACGCCGCTTTTTGAGATCTTCATCTTCTTGTAAACGTAGGCCTTGAATTTGAGGACGTGGTACTCGTCCAGATACAGTTGGGCATAGAGACGGTCGGTATCCACGCCGCAATCCAGCAGCATTCCCGCCAAGCGCAGGGTTTCCCCCGACACCGAACGGAAGCGGAAGCGTCCCGAATCGGTGACCATGCCGGTGTAAATGTAGGTGGCGGCCGCCGAATTGATCTTGAGCTCCTCCCGGAAGGTGTAATAGAAATCCGCGATCATCTCACAGGCCGAGGAGCGCTCCTCCTCGATCCACATCACGTCCCCGTAGGGCTTGATGTCGATGTGGTGGTCGATCTTGACCAGCTCCTTGCAAAGGCTATACTTGGGATTGGAGATCCGCTCGGTGGTGGCGGTGTCGATCACAATGCCAAGGGCATCCCGATAGAGCTCGTCGGCGCAGGGGGCGTCCTCGCCCCCCAAAAAGGCCACGAATTTGGAAAAATCGTTGTTGATGACCAGAATCTCCTTTTGGGGATAGGTCAGGCGCAGGATCTCCTGCAGCCCCTTGGTTGCCCCCACCGCGTCGCCGTCCGGGCGTTTGTGCCGAAAGAGGATGATGCGGTCGTATTCCTTGATCTTCTCTAAAATGCGTTGTTTTTGTTCCAGATTCATCTCACACCTCGGTCAACTGCTTCAGATCATCCAAAAGTCGCATGGCGCTCGCCCGATCGGTCAGCGTTGCGCCGCTGGCCTTGGCGTGTCCGCCGCCGCCGTACTTTTTGGCAATGGGATTGATGTTGTACTTGGAGGAACGGATCTCGCAAAGCACGCCCCCCTCGGTCTCGGTAAAGTTGACCCAGATATCCACGCCGCGAATATCCGACATGACGTTGACCATGCCCCGGGAAATGGTAAACTGATCGGCTCCCGTGGCGGCGGCCTCCTCCCGGGTGGTGTAGATGTAGGCCACCGGACGCTCGGTGAGGGTGATTTTGAGCACAAAGCGTGCCCGCAACTGAATAAAGGAAAGCTCGTCGGCGTAGAGATTGCGGTAGATGTCGGCGGTGTCAAACTCCCGCTCCATCAGGAAGGAGGCCAGGCGGAAGGTCTGGGCACTGGTGGAATCGTAGCGGAAGCGTCCCGAATCGGTGATCATGCCGGTATAAAGGGACTTGGCCGCCAGAGGGGATACGGTCAGACCACATTCCATGGCAAAAGCCGCAATCAGCCCACAACAGCTCTCATAGGAGGTGTCGGTCACCTCTACCGCGGCAATGGTCTCGCAAAAAATGTGATGATCGATGCGCACCGTCTGCGCCGCCAGAGTGTAGCGATCGTCGCTGATCAACGCCTTGGCCGAGGTATCCAGAATGATGGCCAGGGCGCCCTCGTAGGCGGCGTCCTCTACCTCATCCATTTTGGAATCCTCCATAAAGGCGTAGCGCGGGGTCATATCCCCCACTACCAGAATCTGCTTTTGGGGAAAGCTATCCTGCAGAATATGCTTCAGCCCGATCTGGCTGCCCAGGGCGTCTCCATCGGGATTTTGGTGACGGTGAATGATGATGCGGTCGTATTCCTTGACACACGAGAGAACCTGTTCAAACATAAAAATCCTTTCCGATTGCCGTGGCAATCCGATCATTCATCAAAATAGCCTTTGTACTTTACCTTGAGATTGCTTTGGGGGAAGAGATGCGCGTGGAGCTCGATAAAATAATTGTCGGTCATACTGGCAATGTAGTCCACCACGATCTGGTTGGGCTCGGAGGCCTCGTAGGGAGTGGTCCGCTTGTAATGGGCGGCATTGACGTAATCAATGTGGTACTTGAAGATGGGAGAATACGTATTCTTCTGCTTCAGATCCTCCAACAGCTGCCCGTAGATCTCAGCCATCATGGGCTTGACCGTGGTATCCAGACGGGAGAAGGCGGCGGCATAGTTGTAGATGCGCTCGTAATTGTCCCGTCGGGAACGGCTCAACGCGCGGAAATGCTTGGCATCCAGCTTGATATAGGGCTTGCCGTAGCTGTTTTCGATGACGTTGACCACCAGATTGTTAATGATCTCGGCGTTGATGGAGCCAATGTCCTCGTTGACGAACATACTCTCCTCGGCCATCTTGGCCCGCATAGCGTCCTGACGGTCCTTGCCAAGGTAGGCGATCACGTCGGCCAGGCGCACCACGCTCCCCTCCAGGGTAGAGGGCATGAGGTGGGTGGTATATTCCTCGTCCTGATAGCAACGCTCGATGCGACGGTCAAACTCGGCAAAGTCGGTAAGAGGCTCGGGATAAAACTCGGCGCAATCCAGCTCCCCGTTGTGGGAAACGATGCCGTCCAGAGTTTGCAAGCTGATATTATAGGGATAGATGCCGTCCAGCACCCGCACCGAATGGACGTTATGGAAAAACCGACGTCCGGTGTGCTCCCGATAGAGCTCGTCCAGATAGGCCTCCCCCGTATGAGCAAAGGGGGGATGTCCAATATCGTGCCCCAGGGCAATGGCCTCAATGAGATCCAGGTTCAGATGCAGGGCCGAGCCAATGGTGCGAGCGATGCGGGAAACCAGCTGCACGTGCAGACTGCGGCGGGTAATATCGTCGTTTTTACAAAGGGAAAAAACCTGGGTCTTATCGGTATAACGATTATAATAAGGGCAGTGCATGATCTTGTCAATATCGTGCACAAAGGTGGGGCGCCAAACCGTGGCGGTATCCTTGGCCAGATTCTGACGGCGGATCACCTTCCCGTCATCAAAGGCCACGGGGGGATATTCCCCGGTTCTTTTGGCGCGCTCTATCTTCTCGGTCAATTCCTTTGACAGCGCTTCAAACTTTGGCATAGTACTCCTCCAAATTGGTTGTCACTTCTATTATATCATAAACGTTTGCGAATTGCAATGAAAAAATCCTTCCTTTGGGTGGGAAGAACGGCAAGGGAGGATCCCTGCCGTTCTTTGTTCCCGATTATTCGATTCGACCGATCAGCTCCGAGGCATCCTTGCGCTTTTTGGAGCGCAGCACCTCGTTCTCCTTGGGATATCCCAGGGCAATGATCAGGCGCACCGGCTTTTGCAGCCCGCAGATCTCCCGTACCTTGGCATCGTCAAACCAGCCCAGGATGCAGCTGCCCACCCCTTGCTCGGTGGCGGCGGCAGTGAGATAGGCCGCGGCAATGCCAATGTCGATGGAGCGATAGTCATTCCCCTTGACCTTGGCCCCCAGGGCGGCCGAGGCCACGTAGGCTTCCTCCGAGAGCACCAGCATTACGGGTGCCTCGGCGGTAAATTTATTCATTCCCATCCCCATGGTGGCCGAGGCTACATTACGGGCGGCCTCGCCACAGCAGAGGGTAAAGCGATAGGGCTGACCGTTGCAGGCCGAAGGGGCCAGACGTCCCGCCTCCAGGATGGCCTCCAGCTTCTCCTCCTCGATCGGGCGGGCAGGATCAAAATTACGGCAGGATTGCCGCTGGTATATCAGTTCTTGAAAATCCATGGTTCTTCTCCTTTTGAAAACAAGATCAATCCCCTAAAACGCGATCCAGGGCCTCGGTGGCAGAGTCGGCAACAAAGAGGCAGGGCTGGGATTCCAGCGTCTTTCGATTCTGATGTCCACAGGTCAGAAGGACGCAATCCACACCCATGGCGGCGGCCACCTGGGCATCGTGATCGGTGTCCCCGATCATCAGCACCCGTGCCTCGGGATGGGTTGCACGCCAGCGGCATCCGATTTCCTCTTTGCTAAAGGCCTGAATGTTCTCCAAGCCCAACAGCTCGTCAAAATAAGGGAGAATGCCCAACGCCTCCACCTGTCCCTTCAGCATCTCCTTCTCGGTGGCCGAAAGGATCAGCTGGCAGAGCCCCGCCTGCCGCACCCGTGACAACGCCGCGGGCACGTCGGCATAGGTCTGCATCTCCTCCCGATAGCTCAAATAATAGGATACCCATTCCTTGGCCAGCTCGGCATAGGGGAGCTTATCAAAATCAAAGCCCAAACGTCGGTAGTAATCCACGATGGGAAAGCCGAACAGCTCCCGATAATGAGAAACCGACGGGATCTCGGGCAGATCATGGGCACGGAGCAATCGGTTGGCGCAGACCACTCCAATGGCAACGTCGTCCAACAGAGTGCCGTTAAAATCCCAGATAATGTGTGTATAATCACGCTGCATAGCTATTGTTCTCCTTGGTAATTCCCGGCAGTAAAGGTGCAGGCTGGAAAAAAGCCGGGGGATATTTCCATACGCTTTCTCGGCATCCAACGGCTTCCTGCATTACCGAAATGTGTGGGTTGCACCGGCTTCCTTTTTCTGCTACAATAGGTGCAGGACTCCCATGGAGCCAACCCGAAAATCAATCGAGAAAGGAAACCTACGATGAAAAAACAACTTGTTCGAAATCTTCGACGGCACGCGTTCCTCCGACGAGGGTGCGTAGCCGTGATTGCCTGGATCCTGCTGCTGTCGGCACTGATCCCCACCGCCTCGGCCGCCGCCGTCTTTCCTCCCGACGCCTCCCCCACCTCGGTGTACCTGGAGGGCAAGGAGATCCTGGAGGGTGAATGTATCATTTTAAAATCGGTCACTTACGTTCCCCTGCGAAAGTTCTGCAATCTGTTTACCGACTGCAGCATCACCTGGAACGCAAAGACCTCCACGGCAACCGTGAAGAGCGACGCTCTGACCATGACCGTGCAATCGGGTGCCATTTACATCACCGCCAACGGCCGTTATTTTTATACCGTTGGTGAGGTCCGCAACCTCAACGGGCATTTGTACGTTCCCATTCGCCCCCTGGCAAAAGCCTTGGCTCTCTCCGTGGAATGGAACGCCAAGCAGCGTTGCGTGGAGCTGACTCCCGAGGGAAGCATTCGCGCCGCCAGCCCCGCGAGCTACAACAAGGACGAGCTCTACTGGCTCTCCCGCATTATCTCGGCGGAATCCAAGGGCGAGCCCCTGTTGGGACAGATCGCCGTGGGCAACGTGGTGCTCAACCGCGTGGACAGTCCCAGCTACCCCAACACCATTTATGGGGTGATCTTTGACCGCAAGTACGGAACGCAGTTCTCTCCCGTATCCCTGGGAACCATCTACCAGGCCCCCTCGGCCAGCGCGGTGATCGCCGCCAAGATCTGCCTGGAGGGCTACCGTATTTCGGACACGATCCTCTTTTTCCTCAATCCAAAGATCGCAACCAACCATTGGATCGAGCAGGCACGCCCCTACGCCTTTACCATTGGGAACCATCAATTTTACAACTGACGTCCCTCAACTTGGGACGCGCGCCGTGACGGGCTCCCCCGTTGCGGCGCTTTTTTAGGAATTCTGTTCCAAGGCCTTGCGCGCGGCGCAAAGCAATGCCTCGCGCTCGTTGGGCAACCGATCGTCCAGAACGGCGTCCAATAGCGTTTGGAGCAATGCTCCGATCGCTTTCCCCCGAGGAACGCCCAGAGCCATCAGATCCTCGCCGCCTACGGCCAGGGTCTTAAGGGAGAGACAGGCGTCCTGCTCCCGCAGCTCCCGCACCATACGGGGAATGGCCTCCAGCTCCGGAGAAAGCGCGCGATGCGCGGGAGCGCAGGCCAGACGGTCGCACCGACGGATCTCCATGAGTCGAAGAATATCCTCGTCGGACATCTTGGTCATCAGTCGTTTGACCGCGCCTCCCTGCAACGGAATGGGGCGGTCGTGGAATTCCACCAGACGGGTGACCCGACGCAGGGTATCGTTGTCAAAGCGCAGGCGCTTCAAAACCGTCTCGGTGATCTCCCTGCCGCGGGCGGCGTGACCGTAAAAGTGTCCGCCGTCGGCATCCTCGGTATAGCAGGAGGGCTTGCCCACGTCATGGAGCAGAAGGGCCAGACGGGTCAACAGATCCCGCGGAGCCTGATCCAGGGCGTGGAGGGTGTGCTCGTAAACGTTATAGCAATGGTATTTGGTGTTCTGCGCAAAGTCCACGCAGGCCTCCAGCTCGGGAAGGAAGACGCCGATCACGTCGGCATATTCCCGCAGGATCCCCACGGCGCCAATGCCGCAGAGAAGCTTGCAGAATTCCTCGCGGATCCGCTCGGCGGCAATGTTTTTTAATAATTCCCGCCGTTGGTGAATCGCAACTGCCGTGGCAGGGTCGATGGAAAAATCCAGTACCGACGCAAAGCGCAGAGCGCGGAGAATACGCAGACCGTCCTCCTCAAAGCGAGCAATGGGATCCCCCACGCAGGCAATGACGCGGCGGCGCAGATCCTTGGCCCCGCCAAACAGATCGACCAATCCGCGCGTGGGATGATAAGCCATGGCGTTGACCGTAAAATCCCGCCGCTTGAGATCCTCCTCCACGTCCTTGGAAAAGGTAACCGAGAGGGGGCGACGGTGATCCAGATAGATTCCATCGTTCCGGTAGGTGGTGATCTCCAAGGACATTCCCTCCCACAGCACCGTCAGGGTGCCGTGCTGAATGCCGGTTTCGATCACCCGCGCCCCGGCAAAGCAACGCTTCATCTCCTCGGGGCGAGCCGAGGTAGTCATATCCCAATCGTTGACCGCAATGCCCAAAAGCGAGTTGCGGACGCATCCGCCCACCGCAAAGGCCTCAAAGCCGTGAGCTTCCAGCTGTTGCATAGCCCCCAGCACCGGGGACGGCAAAGAGATTTTGGGTTCCATGGGGGCTCCTTTCCAACGCCGCACGGGCGTCTTTTTTTATTCTCTGAACAGAACGCCGGCACTCTTTTTGAGCACCGAGAGCAGGACCATTCCCAGCACGTAGGCCGAGAGCACCTCGCCAATGCCTACCGTAAGCATTAAAAAGGGGATGCCCTCCTCCATGCCGTAGGCATAAGAGAGAACGAAGGGGATGATGACGGTATTGGCCAGCACCGTAGGCAGAGGCACCAGCCAGGGAACGCGGCGCAAGCACCGCGCGCCAACGGCACCCAAGAACGTAGCCAGGGTGCCAAACAGAATGTCCTGCCATACCCCCGTGGCCAGATTGGAGAGCAAGCATCCAACGGTGAGCCCGGGAATGGCGGCAGGGGTGAAAAACGGAAGCACGCAGAGTGCTTCCGAAATACGAAGCTGAACCGCGCCATTGGCAAGACCAAAGGCTCCCACAAACAGGGTGAGAGCGGTGTACATGGCGGCGATCAGTCCGGCTTGACAAACAAACAGGATACGGGTTTTGTTTCTTACGGGTTTCATGAAAAAATCTCCTTAGTTTTGTTTTTCGTGAGGATGGTTACGAACTCACGGCAGGGAAATTCCCCAACGGTTCTTATTATAACACAAAAAAAGAGGCTCGTCAAGGGATTTCTTTTCCACTCCAAAAAAGCTTTTTTCAATTTTTACCATTTTTACAATCCGCGCGTGCGGGATATACTAACAACGGACCGATATGCATTTGCAACAGCAGGCATAAAACGCGACGGTTTTAGATCCGATGGAAAGGAGAAAACAGAACATGATTATGGATCGCATTGCGCTGATCCTTACCGTGATCGGCGCCCTGAACTGGGGAAGCATTGGCTTGTTCCAATTTGATCTTGTAGCGTGGATCTGCGGTGGACAGTCCTCCTTGCTCAGCCGCATCATCTACACGGTGGTGGGTCTTGCGGGCATTTGGTGCATCTCTTTGATCTTCCGCGCAAGAGAAAGCTTTGAACAGATCGAGGAATAATAAAGAAAAAAACGGAATGCCCTTTTCGCATTCCGTTTTTTATGTAAATCGCGCCCACAAGGAGCCTTATTATGACTCGACTCCATCGAAGAGCTCCTTCAGCTTTTCCTCGGTAAACCGCCGATCAGTAGAAACGTAGGTCTCTCCGGAGGGCAATTCTAAAACGAGACGCCCGTCGTTTACACCCATACAACTCAAATCAACACCATAGATCCTTAGACCATAAGTAATGTAAAAAAAATCATCATCCCCTATCGTTGCATTGTTATCGAGCTTCAATAGTAGGGGATCCTCAAAAAAAGCAGAAAAAAACAATTCCGATTCAACACCATAAGAATCCGGAGCAAAGCCATCGTAATATACCCGTGCATTTTCGGTCAGAGGATACATATCCTCCACGCGATCGGAATAGAACTCAAGACAATTCGAAGATTGATTGTATCCCATTACCATGTAAATCTCGTCCTCCAGCGGCTCCAGCGGGCCGAGGAACAGCGGCAGGCAAGCCAGCAGCACAAGGCAAAGAACGCCTATACAGATCAGTATCTTTTTTCGCATCTGTTGTCCTCCTTTCGTTTTTTTATTTTCATATTACCACAAAACTTTTTACATTGTTACCAAGCTGCAGAAAAAATATCACTCATTTTTTCCTCGGTAAACCGCCGGTCGGTGGAAACGTAGATCTCTCCGGAGGGCAATTCTAAAATGAGACGCTCGTCGTTTACACTCATCTGATAAAGACTAATTTTATGAATCTTTGACGAGTCGAAGAACTGAGAAAAAACGATATGATAATTACTATGAGTTGCATTTGCATCGGACCTCAATCGCAAAGGCTCGTTAAAGAAGGTGGAAAAAAACAGTTCCTGCTCCACCGCGTAAAAAGAGTCGGTAGTATCCTTAATTGTTGCGTCGTAATAAAACATTCTTGACTTTATCTCTACAGGGTAGCTCTCCACCGTTCCGTCGGGGTAACTGATCTCAAAGCAATTGGTGGTTGGGTCAAATTGAATCACCACTTCATCCTCCAGCGGCTCCAAAGGGCCGAGGAACAGCGGCAGGCAAGCCAGCAGCACAAGGCAAAGAACGCCAATACAGATCAGTATCTTTTTTCGCATCTGTTGTCCTCCTTTCGTTTTCCTATTTTCATATTACCACAAAAAGTTTTTTCATTGCGGCCGAG
This sequence comes from Clostridia bacterium, assembly GCA_017451915.1. GTDB lineage: Bacteria > Bacillota > Clostridia > Oscillospirales > CAG-272 > UMGS1865. The sequence goes on along the minus strand of JAFTNJ010000016.1, from coordinate 3,691 downwards.
GTGCAGAAAAAATATCATTCATTTTTTCTGGGGTAAAACGCCCATCGGTAGAACCGTAATACGCACAATACGATCCGAAATGCTTAGAAAGAACCATATTTCCTTTCTCATCCACGCCAATGGCAAGCAAACTGCTGTCGTCTGGAAGATATATCCAAACCTCCATCTCAAGTGGACAATCAGAAACAGGGAGCAACGATACGGGACGACGAAAAAAAGTTTCAAAAAAAGATTCGGTCTCCTCTCCACGGATCGGGTAGATGCGACTAATATAAGGTTCACCGCGAAAAATATCCATAAGTTGAGCAATTTCCTCCAAGGGATAGAGGTTCTCCGTACCATCAGGGTAGTGAATTTCAAGACTATTGGAGGCTTTATTTAATTGCATCACAACTGCGTCCTCCTCCAGCGGCTCCAAAGGGCCCAAGAACAGCGGCAGGCAAGCCAGCAGCACAAGGCAAAGAACGCCAATATAGATCAGTATCTTTTTTCGCATCTGTTGTCCTCCTTTCGTTTTCCTATTTTCATATTACCACAAAAGGCAAAAAATGTCAAGAAAAAAAAGAAGGAGAGATCGTTGCCATCTCTCTCCTTCTTGCTTCTCAAAATCGCACGCGGGTCACCTTTTCCACCCGTGATGCAAAGGGATCTACATCAAAAATCGCGCCCATGGCCTCGATGGGGCCGTCCCCCACGTGGAAATGGGTGGGCAGCAGAAACCGAAAGCGATCAATCACATCCTCGCATCGGGTCCCCAGAATACTGTTTTTGGGGCCGCACATACCAAGATCGGTAACGTATCCCGAGCCCCGGGGCAAAATCTGCTCGTCGGCGGTGGGAACGTGGGTGTGGGTTCCAAACATCATATGCACACGGCCGTCAAAATAATAGCCCATGGCCAGCTTTTCGCTGGTGGCCTCGGCGTGAATATCCAAAATGGCCAGATCGTAGTTCCCCTTCTCTCGCTCCAAAATGCGATCCACCGTATCAAAGGGGCTGGCAAGGGGCTCCAGATACACCCGCCCCGCTACGTTGATGCCAAGCAAACGGAAGCCCTGGACCTCCACGATCACGTACCCCGCGCCGGGGGCCTGGGGAGGATAATTGGCAGGGCGGATCACCCGTTCCTCATCCTCCAAAAAGGGATAGATATCCCGCATTCCAAAGCTATGGTTGCCCAGGGTGATCACGTCGATGCCGGTGTCCAAAAGGGCCTTGGCATCCCTGGCGCAAAGTCCGCGGATCTCGGTGGCGTTCTCTCCGTTTGCTACCACGAAATCGATCTTCTCACGGGAGCGAAACTCCCACAAATGCTTTTGTAAATAATCAATGCTGGCGGTTCCAACGATATCGCCCAACGCCAAAATACGCATATATGCTCCTCGGTTTCTAATCGGTTTCCTATATCTTATCACACTTGCCCCAAAATGTCAAGGGAGAAACCCACTTCCCCTCCCCCGGAATGCCCATAAATCCTTGAAAAAGAAGAAAAAAAAGCAATCTACACGATTGACAACCCGAGGCAAAAGTATTATAATATAAACGATGTTTTTTACAAATCCCCGTCCGTTTTATCCGGCAGAAAGGATATAGAACCATGCGTAAAACCAAGATCGTTTGCACCATCGGCCCGGCCAGCGAGAGCGAGGAGATCCTGACAGGACTCTGCAAAGCGGGCATGAACGTGGCACGACTCAACTTCTCCCACAGTACCTACGACGAGCATCAAAAGCGGATCGACATGATCAAAGCGGTGCGCGAAAAGCTGGAGCTCCCCATTGCCATTATGCTGGACACCAAGGGGCCGGAATACCGCATCAAAACCTTTGAGAACGGCAAAATCATGCTCTCGGACGGCGATTCCTTCACCTTTACCACCGAGGACGTGACTGGAAATGAGCAGATCGTTTCGGTCAGCTACCCTTACCTGACCGATGAGCTTGCCCCCGGCGACACCATTCTTCTCAACAACGGACTGTTGAGCTTTGCGGTAGAGGCCATCCACGGCACCAAGATCGAGTGCCGCGTGGTGTGCGGCGGCGAGCTTTCCGACCGTAAGAGCATGAGCTTTCCCGGCAAGGTGATGAAGCAGACCTACCTCTCCGAGCAGGACAAGAACGATATTCGCTTCGGCATTGAAAACGGCGTAGACTACATCGCCTGCTCCTTTGTTTCCTGCAAGCAGGATCTCGTGGACGTTCACGAGTACCTCAAGGAGCTGGATGCCGATCACGTAGAGCTCATTGCCAAGATCGAAAATCAATCGGGTGTGGACAACATTGAGGAGATCTGCCAATACTGCGACGGTATTATGGTTGCCCGCGGTGACATGGGTGTGGAGATTCCCTTTGAGCATCTCCCCGCCATCCAAAAAAAGCTGATCACCAAATGCAGACTTTTGGGCAAGCGAGTGATCACCGCCACCGAGATGCTGGAATCCATGATCCACAACGCCCGTCCCACCAGAGCCGAGATCTCCGACATCGCCAACGCGGTTTATGACGGAACCAGTGCCATCATGCTCTCGGGCGAGACCGCCGCGGGCAAGTACCCCGTACAGGCCGTCAAGACCATGGCAAAGATCGCCGAGACCACCGAGAGCACCATCGACTACAAAAAGCGATTCTACACCTCGGATTTTCACATCAAAAACGCGGTAGACGCGGTTTCCCACGCCACCTGCGCCATGGCCATCGACATTGACGCCACCTCCATTGTGGCCTGCTCCCTCTCGGGCATGACCGCGCGAATGGTTTCGCGTTTCCGTGCCCCTGTGGACATCATTGGACTTACCACCGACGAGACCACCTGGCGCCGTCTTGCCATGTCCTGGGGCGTGATCCCCGCCATGTGCGAGAAATTCACTTCCACCGACGTGCTTTTCTACACGGCGAAGAAGATCGCGCAAAAGGAGCTTTCCCTGAAGAAGGGCGACAAGCTGGTGATCACCGGCGGCGACACCACGGGACGCTCGGGCAATACCAATATTATTAAGATCGAAGAGATTTAAGTTTTCCAAGAAAAAACAGAAAAAACAAAGGCACTTGTGGCAAAAACCGTCACAAGTGCTTTTTCTGTGTTACGGCAGGTGGTAAAATCCCCTCTTATAATGAGCATTTGATTCGTGCAAACATAGTATCTTGTAACGATTACAACCTTATTTCCAAATTCTTGTGTCATCCTGAGCGAAGGAAGGCGTGTAACGCCGCCCGTAGTCGAACTTTTGCGCAATGAGGCAAAAGTTGCGTAGCAACTTGCGAGTGGAGCAAAAGCGCGAGGAAAGGTGTGTAACGCCTTCCGAAGCGGGATCTACGAAGGATTACCAATAGCTTTCCACCGTAAACTAACATCCTTAGAAGAAAAGGGATAGCAAAAGTCGTTAGAAGATCCCTTCGTCGCTTCGCTCCTCGGTTTTGCTCCTGCGTCGCAAAACTTCGGCTCCGTTTCACTTCGCTCAGGATGACACGTAAAACGAAAGTTTTAGAATTAATAATGTAGTAGGGGCGTTCTTTGAACGCCCGCGGGCGAACAAAGTTCGCCCCTACCAAGAAAATCACAACCACCCGTCAAACGGGTGGTATGCACAAGGGCTAAAAGCCCAATAGGACTGGCCAGCGGCTCAAGCTGCCGGCTTTTGCTTTGCAAAAGCTTTGAGCAAACTCCCCCTCCATAATCGAGAGTGCAAACAACA
>JAFTNJ010000015.1 GCA_017451915.1 Clostridia bacterium | reverse complement strand
GTTGTTTGCACTCTCGATTATGGAGGGGGAGTTTGCTCAAAGCTTTTGCAAAGCAAAAGCCGGCAGCTTGAGCCGCTGGCCAGTCCTATTGGGCTTTTAGCCCTTGTGCATACCACCCGTTTGACGGGTGGTTGTGATTTCGAAAATCATCAGCAGTGCCGGCGGTTCCAAAAAGCTTTCGCTTTGCAAAGTATATTTATCCGAGCGGAGTGAGGAATCAAGTTGCTTTTATAAAGAGAACGCAAAGGGTTTAAAAAAGGCTCCCTCTCGGAGGGAGGCTCAAGTTAGTGCCACATTTGTGGCGGTAGGGCAACGATCGCAGGTGGCGGATTCTTCGACGAGCCTATATGGTTCAGCGTATGAAATGCCCCAAGGGGGCTATCACAAGCCAACGGCACGGCTGGTGGTCATGACTGCCATTCTTGCCGTTGGTGATTGGGCTATTCCCGGCCGTTCTCCCGCAGCTGCTGTTGGATGTAGACCTTTGGGGGGATCCCTACCTCGGCGGTGAAGATCTTGGAAAAGTAAAGCGCGTCCCGAAAGCCCGAAAGGATTGCCACGTTCTTTACGCTAACCACCCCCTGCTCCATCAAAAAGAGGGCGTGTCGGATCCGCGGCTCCCGCAGATAGGCGGTAAAGGAGATCCCCTTTTTCTTCTTGAAAAGAGAGGATAGATATTTTGGCGTGTAGCCGAGCTCGTCGGCAATCCGGGTAATGGAGAGATCGGGATGGCTGAATTGCTTTTGCAAAAGGGCAATCACTTTGGAAACCGTGTCGTCGCTCTCCTTTTGCAAGGGGGGAAGATTGGCGAGGGAGTATAGCAGAACGCTCTCGCAAAGGATGTCGATGTTCCCATCGTTGGCTTTTTCCTGGCAGTCGTTCCAAAAGGGAATCAGCGACTCCCGATCCCGATAAATGGGATCCCCAAGGTCCAGACCAAAGCGCAGGATCAGCTCGTCGGCCCGTCGACCGTGAAAGGAAATGTAGCAATATTCCATCCCGTCCTCGGCGGTCACCGAAAACAGGTCGCCCTCATAGGTAAAGAACAAGCATCCTTTTTCCACCGCATACTCGGTGCCATTCTTTATCAGCTGTCCCTTGCCTTCAATTACCAGATAGACCGCGTGGTGCTGGGCGGAATGATGCTCCCCTTTCTGGCGGGACTCGCCTTCTATGGTGAGCCCATGACCCTTGCCAAGGGAATTTGCGTGGTATTGATCCTCGTTGCCCTCCTCTTGGGCGTGGGAAGCGGAAAGGGCAAAGGCGGCACCCTTTATTACGCGGGTGTTTTTCTGCTCAACGGAATGTCGGGAGTGCTGTCCAAGATCTACGAGGACGCCGATTTTGACAAGGTGAGTGCCACGGGGTATTCCCTTTGGAGCGCCATCATCACCGTCTTTTTGACGGCGTCGGTGTTGCTGCTTCTTGGAAAACGGGTAAAAAGACCCTGCCTTGGCAGTATTTTATGGAGTGTTGGCGGAGGCGCTTTCAACCGTGTGGCCAACCTGATTCTGCTTTTGGCGTTGGCGGTTCTGCCCGCATCGGTGCAATATCCCATGGTGACGGGGGGCGTTATGATCGTTTCCACGGCCATCGCCCTGCTGACCCGTCAAAGGGTATCCAAAAGAGAGCTGTTTGCTGTGGGACTTTCCTTTGCGGGGATTCTTGCTCTGGTTTTGATTCCGATTTAAGTGATATAAGATATAAAAAGGAGAATGAAAAGCATGAAAACCATTAAGATGGGCGTATTCGGAGGCTATCGGGGCTCGTATTTTTACGAGTGTATTCTGGCCAACAACGCCGAGATCGTTGCCGTTTGCGATTTCAATAAGAGGTACGCCGCGAAGGCCAAGGAAGCCCTTGGGGGAGACGTTGCCGTTTATGACAATTTCGAGGACTTTATCAATCACCAGGGTCTGGAGGCAATCCTGCTCTCCAACTATTTCCACGAGCATTCGATCTACGCGATCAAGGCGTTGGAAAAGGGGATCCACGTGCTGAGTGAATGTACCTCCAACGCCACCATGGCCCAAGGCGTGGAGCTGGTTCGCGCCGCCGAAAAGAGCAAGGCCGTTTATATGCTTGCCGAGAATTATCCCTTTATGCTCTTCAATCAGGAGATGCGAAAGGTCTACCGGGGCGGAAGCCTTGGAAAGGTTCTGTTTGCCGAGGGCGAATACAACCATCCCGTCGATCCCTCCGACATAGACTACATCAATTCTCTCACCCCCTCCTCCAAGCATTGGAGATACGCTCTGCCCGGAACCTATTACATCACCCACTCCTTGGCGCCGCTGATGTATATTACCGGAGCGCTCCCCACGCGCGTTACGGCTCTGCCGGTGTACGGAAGCCCCGAAAACGAGGAGAAACAGATTCGCGGTGTTCCCGAGAAGGCGGCCATCGTTACCTGCTTGAATGACGACGGCTCGGTCTATCGGGTCACGGGATGCGCGAGGTTTGGCGCTCATGAAAACTCCTACCGCATTTGCGGTGAGAAGGGACAGATCGAAAATTTGCGTGACGGCACCGGCAGGGTTTCCTTGATCTACAACCGTTGGGAGACCCCCGAGGGGCTTCCCGAACGCTCCTGCTACACTCCCGTTTTGATGGATAAGGATCGGGCACTGATCAAAAAAGCGGGACACGGCGGTGGAGATTTCCTTGTCATTCGTGAATTTTTGAGCTGCATCCGCGAGAACCGCACCCCCGAGTTTGACGTCTATTTTGCCACCCGTATGGCGTCGGTTGCCATTTTGGGGCACCGCAGTATGCTGGAGAACGGCGTTCCCTACGACATTCCCGATTTCCGTCGGGAGGAGGATCGCAAGGCTTACGAAAACGATACCCTCACCCCCTTCTACGGCACCGACGGAAGTACCCCCACCATCCGTTCCACCAACAAGATCATTCCCTGCCTGACCCCCGAGGGTATGGCGGCGTATGATGAAAGAATGAAATAAGACCTCGGGGGAGAGGGAACTTTTTAAAAAAGTTCCCTCTCCCCCAAGCCCCCTCTCCTTCAAAAACCTTCCCAAGGGTGCTTTTTGAGGGCGTTTTTTGTTTGGGCAACAGACGGAAAGTGTTGCGTGCAATGGCACGGCGGTAGGGACACGGGGAAATGGCAATACAAAGGGCGAGCCTATAAAATTGAGAAAATCCCGGTTTCCTCTTGTTGTGAAAGTTCTTGAAAAAGGATGGGGGTGTGGGGGAAGGGGGAAACTTCTTCCAAGAAGTTTTCCCCTTCCCCCACGTAATATATCGTTTATTTCCACTTTTCTGCCAGCAGGTTGATGTAGAATCCGCCCAGCACGGAGCGTGCCTGGAAGCCTGCCTGTCTTGCGTCGTCGGTGTAGTACCAATCGGTGATCGGAACGCGGTCCTCGCTCTCCGAGATCATGCGAGCGATGGACTTGTAAACCGCGTTTGTATAGTCCTTGCGATCGGTCATCACGGTAGTCCAGGCCAACCAGTCCAGCTTGGTGTAGGTGCTGCGGCTGTCCAGCGGAACGCCGTAAGGGTTCATCTTGGAGAGATAGACCTCCACCTCTTCCTCATAAACCGAAGCGTCAAAGAGACCCAATCCCAGAATGCGATCCCAGACGATGTTGTACTTCATGCTCCAGGTGTCGTCGCGGTCAAAGGTGAGACGCCAGCCCTTGCCATCCTGCTTTTTGGTGTCCTTCACCCAGCGGTCGGCCATGTCCTTGGCGATCTCGCCGTAGCGTACGTCCCCCGTCATTTGGGCGTAGGCACCCAGAGCTACGATGGCCTTGAGGCTGAGGTTGCAGTTGCGTGCCAAATGCCCCGCAAAGTCGTCGGTGCAGAGCTGGTTGGCTGGATCGTAGCCGTAGACTACCAGGTAGTCGGCCCACTTTTTGAGCAGGTCGGCGTTGTCATAGAGAAGCTCGCAGTTGCCGTCGGCGCGCAGCGCCGCCGCCACCGTGAGAATGGCGTTGCCGCATTCCTCCACGGGCATCTGCCTCTCTTCGGTCAGCACGCCCTCCCTCAAGCCGTAACGTTGCCCCGTGCACCAGGGGTAGCGTCCGCAGTCGTGGGGCGCAAAGGGATATTGCCATCTCTTGTCCCGGGCAAAGGTGAACAGGGGGCGCATCATGGCGCGTACCAGCTCGGGATTGAAGACCAAGAAGAGGGGAATGGAGGGATAGGTCACGTCAAGCGTTGCGATACAGCCGTTGCTAAAGCATTCCTTGGAGAGAAATTGCAGCTTGCCGTCCACCTCCACCAGCTTATGCGCCGCGATGGCTTGGCGATAGGCCAAAGCACCGATGTCGGCATACTCGGGGGAGATCTTTTCCATCTCGGCAATCAGCTTTTGGTCAAATGCGGCACAGACCTTGCGCATCTCGTCGGCTTCGCTGACCGCGATGGGGAGCATGGCCTCAAAGCTGCCGTAGACCGTTTTGTAGTAGGCGTCGATCTGTCGGTCACCGTAGTAGAGGATCGACTTGATGTCATCATAGGCGAATACAAAGACGTCGGAGAGCTTTTCCGAGGTGGCGCACAGGATGGGGAATTTCTTGTAGGAAATGGGTGCTCCGGGTTCAAAGGCGTAATGCGCCGCGCTTCTTTTGCGTCTCTTGAAGAAATGGGTACGCCAGTTGCAGGTCTCAATGGAGGCGTTGGGATGTACCAGATGGAGATAGCCCCAGTCAATGCGGATATCGTCGCCGTCTCTTGCCAGCACGTTCTGAACGGCATCGCCGATCCATACGTGACCTTCCTCGGAGCCGTGGGCAAACTCCTGCTCTCTGTAGTCGCCCGAGAGCTCGGCGGAGGCGTCCACGTAAACTTCAAAGGTATGACCTTCTTCCTTCGGCGTGATCTCGTAGAAGAGATAGCAAACGGGACGGGAGAGGATCTCCAGACGGTCCATGAGGAGCGGCGAGAGGAAGGTGACCTTCAAGTCGCAAGCAGGATGCGAAAAAGTATAGATGCTTGCGGTGGGGGTGACCTCCAGGGAAGTCTGCTCCAGCGCCTTTCCTTCGGGAACGTAGGTATCGGTAACGTTGCTCTTGCCCATAAAGCGGAAGTGCTCGCCGTCCACCGTCAGGATCCCGCACATGGATTGGCGGTGTCCCGTCCAATGGCGGGTGTGATCGTCGGTCAGACGGTCGGCAAAGCTCCATACGCTGAAATAGGGGTCGTTTACAAACAGCGGAACGGCTACCGGACGAAAATTCTTTTGCATGATGATTTTCCTTTCTTTGGTTTTATTGATTCTATGGCAATGGATACTTGACATTCAAAGATATTGATGAAGAACCGGTTGAAAGATGTTACTTTATGAAAGGCTCTCCCTTTGGGAGAGCTCCCGCCAAAGGCGGGTGAGAGGGCCCTCTCCGTCTCGCCTTGAGGCGAGCCACCTCTCCCAAAGGGCGAGGCCGACGGTACGACCACTATTTTAGCATCCATACGAGAACTGCTTGCCTTTTTAATAGGATTTTAATTTCTGTTTTCGAAATTGATATTGAAGCGGTAGACCCGTTCCTCCAGCATTTTGGCAATGGAAGCGTCGTCGATGTTTTTGGTTAAAAAGCGGATGTTGCCCTCGGCGTCCTCCACAAAGCGGGTGGCGTCGGCGTTGGGGTATTTTTGGGGATCGGCGTTGTAGAATTCCAGTCTGCCCGTATTTGTCAGCCCGTAAATGTCTCCCTCGCCCTCGCAGGCAAACTGCACGGCGGTGAGATCATAAGAGGGGTTTTTGTAGTTTTCCTTGTGAGGGTTGTCCTTGGTGTAGAGCTGATAGGACTTGAAGATGGGATTGCTTTCCTGCGTCTGTTCCATCTCCTCGGAGAAGCCCGAGACGATGGATTTTCCGAGAACGTAGTCCGAGAGGAAGATCGGAACAGGGCAGTTCTCAAAAACGTTTTTGGCTGCCGCACCGTCACAAAAGACGTTGAACTCCCGTCCCTCGGGGAACCCTGCCGCCATGGAAACCAGGGCGTAGACCTTTTTTGCCACCAGATCTCTGCCCGAGAGCTGACTGTATTCGTCGGGCGGGCTGTTGAGGAGGTCCGAGAGGCAGTTGAACATGCCAATGGTAACGAGGATCACGCCCCGATCCTCGGCCTTGGCCAGCAGACTGCGGTAGAAAGCAACGTGGGGGAGATATTGCAGAGCTCCCGATTGGAATTTATCCGAAAAATGCTCGGCGATATAGCGGTTGTATTTTTCATGCTTCTCCATAAAGCCGCTTTTGGAGTACATACCCAAGGGGATCTCTCCGTGCCCGCAGTAGGAAAGGAGCGCGTCCAGGGTGGCGGTGCCGTGGATATTGGAGGTGCAGTTGCAGATGCCCGCTACGGGAAACTGCAGATCCTCGGCGTAGGAAAGGAGCAGGGCAATGGCACCCACGTCGTCGCAATCGGGGCCAATGTCGGTGTCCAGAATCACGGATCTGGGGGTGGTTTTCAAGCATTCAAAGGGCATGGCAAACTCCTCTTTTCAAAAATCTGTTTACGAGGTTATTTTACAGCAAAAGAGAGAGGATGTCAATATGTAATTCTTTATTTTTTGGAATGATTTTCTCTATATTTGGGGGAGAGAAGGAAAAAAACAGGGATCTTTTCTGAGATTGCCGAGTCCTGCCCTTGACAAAAAAATCAGGGTATGCTATAATAACAAAAGATGAAAAGAGAAAGGGGCAGAGGTATGGCAAAGATCCAATGGAAGGGCGGCACCCTTCTGGCACCGGTACCCGCGGCACTGGTGACCTGCTCGGATGGGGAACGGGACAACGTCCTCACCGTGGCCTGGACGGGCATCGTCAATTCCGATCCTCCCAAAACCTATATTTCGGTGCGACCCAAGCGCCATTCCCACGGCATGATCCAAAAGAGCGGCGTATTCGCCATCAATCTCACTACCAAGGCACTGGCCCGCGCCACCGACTGGTGCGGCGTTTATACCGGGGCCAAGGTGGATAAGTTTGCGCGATGTCAACTGGAAACGGTTCCCGCCAACGAGATCGACTGTCCCATTCTGGCCGACAGCCCCGTGGCACTGGAGTGTCGGGTGACCGACGTGATCTCTCTGGGGTCCCACGATATGTTCCTGGCCGACATTGTGGCCGTAGACGTGGAGGAATCCCTCCTGGATGCCGACGGCAAGCTTCACCTGGAGCGCGCCGGACTCATTGCCTACGCCCACGGAAGCTACTATGAGCTGGGACGGCAGATCGGCAGCTTCGGCTATTCGGTGGCAAAGAAAAAGAAGCCGCAGAAGAAAAGTGCGAAGAAATAAAGAACGCCGAGGATATTTCGTCGCCTGCGGGCGACGAGGAGGCTGGGGAATCTCGTGCTTGCACGAGTTCTCAATCCCAAAGGGATTTGGCAGCACTCCACCGCGCAAACTTTTGAGAAAAGAAAACGTGCAAGCACGTTGATCAAAACTTTCACAGCTTTCACAGCAGAAGGAGATAACCATGCAATTATATAATTCCCTTACCAAGACGAAAGACGAATTTGTTCCTCACGAGCCGGGAAAGGTCAGTATGTATACCTGCGGACCTACCGTTTACCACTTTGCCCACATCGGCAATCTGCGTACCTACATCATGGAGGATATCCTGGACAGATACCTCCGCTACGCCGGCTATGAAGTCACCCGCGTGATGAATATCACCGACGTGGGACACCTGACCTCGGACGCCGACACCGGCGAGGATAAGATGCTCAAGGGGGCCAAGCGTGAGAAAAAGACGGTGATGGAGATTGCTCAGTTCTATACCGACAAATTCTTTGAGGATTGCAACGCCCTCAATATCCGCCGCCCCGAGGTGGTGGAGCCCGCAACCTCCTGCATCGACGAGTTTATTCGCGTTATCGAGTCCCTCCTGGAAAAGGGCTTTGCCTACGAGGCGGGTGGCAACATCTATTTCGATACCTCCAAGCTGGAGCAGTACTACGTCTTCCACAACTTTGACGAGGAGGACCTGGAGGTTGGTGTGCGCGACGGCGTGGAGGCCGACGGCAATAAGAAGAACAAGGCCGACTTTGTGCTCTGGTTCACCAAGTCCAAGTTCGACGATCAGGAGCTGAAGTGGGATAGCCCCTGGGGTATTGGTTACCCCGGCTGGCACATCGAGTGCTCCTGCATCAGCATGAAGCACCTGGGCGAGCATCTGGATATCCACTGCGGCGGGATCGACAACGCCTTCCCCCACCACACCAACGAGATCGCACAGTCCGAGGCTTACCTCGGTCATAAGTGGTGCAACTGGTGGGTACACGTGCTTCACCTCAACACCAATTCGGGCAAGATGAGCAAGTCCAAGGGCGAGTTCCTCACGGTTTCTCTTCTCACCGAGAAGGGCTATGATCCCATGGTCTACCGCTTCTTCTGCCTCCAGTCCCACTACCGCAAGTCCCTGGTGTTCTCTTGGGAGAACATGGATAACGCCAAGGTGGCCTACAACAAGCTGATTGCCCGCATCGCCGCGCTCAAGGAGGACGGCGAGGTGGATGCCGCCGCCTTTGACGAGCTCAAGGCCGGCTTTGCCAAGGCGCTGGACAACGACCTGAACACCTCCTTGGCTGTAACCGCCATCTACGACGTGCTCAAGGCCAAGACCACCGACGCCACCAAGCGGGCACTCCTTGCCGACTTTGACCGGGTGCTCTGCCTCAACCTCTTGGAGAACGCCGCCAAGCTGAACGCCGAGAAGGCCGCTGCCGAGGCCGTGAAATCCGACGATCCCTTTGTTGCTTGGATCGAGGAGCAGATCGAGGCCCGCAAGAACGCCAAGAAGGAAAAGAATTATGCCGAGGCCGACCGCATTCGCGCCGCGCTTCTGGAAAAGGGAGTTACCCTCATTGATACCAAAGAAGGAACCACCTATCAGATTGGGTGATAAAGGATAAGGACCTTGGGGGAAGGGGAAACTTCTTGAAAGAAGTTTCCCCTTCCCCCAACCCCCCCATCCCCTTCAAGAACTTTTGCAAAAAGGGAAAAGGATAGAGTTTTTAGTAAAGGTAACAGATTGTTTATGATACAAAAAATAAAGGATTTATTGGTTCGCTACCGTGAGGTGCTCCTGTATCTGATCTTTGGAGGACTGACCACGGTGGTGGATTGGGGCATCAGCTTTTTGCTGTATTTCCTCTGGGGCGAGGCCATTGAGGCCAACGTCTTCCTGGTACACGGGGCCAACGTGATTGCCTGGGCGGCAGCGGTGCTTTTTGCCTTCGTTACCAATCGGGTGTGGGTCTTTGAAAGCGATAAAAAGGGCCTTCTTCCGGTGCTTGGCGAGCTGGGCACCTTTGCCGGGGGCAGAGTGATGACCCTCTTGCTTCAGGAGTTGATCTTCCTGGTGTTCTTCGACCTGCTTCACGTCAACGAGTTTTTGGTCAAGATTATGGCGGCGGTGCTGGTGATCATTCTGAACTACGTCATCAGTAAGCTCTTCGTCTTTCGCAAAAAGAACTAAAAAAACTCAATAAGGAGTTTGCTATGAAACATATCAATCAAATGTCAAAGGCAGATCGTGCCCGTTATTTGGGCAATCCCGACCAGATGTATTCGGTGCGCCGTGTTTCCATTGAGGACGGCAGAGCCAAGAATACCACCGAATATGAGGTGACCACGGGAGGCGGGCTCTCCTACACCGTGCTGGCGGATAACGGTCTGGATATTGGAACCCTTTCCTATCGTGGCATCAATATGAGCTATCTTACCAAGAACGGCGGAACCTCCCCGTATCTTGCCGAGACCTATGAGGACGGATTCGTGCGCTATTTCCCCGGGGGAATGGTGTATACCTGCGGTCTTTTGTCGGCGGGAAGCGCTCACCGGGACGGAAAGGTGTGGCATCCCTCTCACGGCAGATACCACAATCAGCCCGCAAGTCAGCTTTGCGGCGAGGTCAAGGAGGATCAGCTGCTGGTGCGGGGAAAGATCCGCGAGACCCAGCTGTTCGGTCATTCTCTGGAGGTGGAGCGGACGGTTTCCTCCTCCGTGGGTGGCAAGGAGCTGGTGATCACCGATCTTATCACCAACCTGACCCCCAACCCCGAAGAATTTATGCTCCTGTACCATTGCAATTTCGGCTATCCCTTCTTGAATGAACATCTGAAGCTTTTCATGCCCGATGGAACGGTTTCCAAGGGCAGGACGCCCCTTGCCGATGAAAGGATTGCAACCATGCGCGAGTTTAGCGCGCCCATTGATAACGACGACGAGACGGTCTATTTCCATGAGATTCCCGAAAAGGACGGCTACAAGACCGTAATCGCCGAGAATGCCGAGCTGGGAATTGGCATGGTGATGCGGTATTCCGCCAAAACCTTGCCCATTCTTGCCGAGTGGAAATGTATGCGCAGCGGCGAGTACGTTCTTGGTCTGGAGCCCACCAATACCTATATCAAGGGCAGAGCGGGCGAGCGCGAGAACGGAACCATCAAGACCATTGGCTCCTTTGAGACGGTGAAGACCGAGATTAGAATCGAGTTTTACGATCTGTAATAAAAAAGGAAGTCGATCCTCCAGGACGGAGAATCGACTTCTTTTTACACTATATATTGCCTGTAGGGGTCGACGTCCCCGTCGACCCGTTTCCATTAATGCCTTTAGGCAGTGGAGCGCTTGACGCGAAACAGACAACCACCCGCCATGCGGGTGGGCGACAAAGGTTTTACCCTTGTTCTTGGAGCAGATGTAACATAAGCCTTCTCCTGTGGGAGAAGGGGGACCACCGTAGGTGGTGGATGAGGAGTTACTTTAGAATTAGAACACCTCATCCGTCACTTGTCGCTTGCGACATATG
>JAFTNJ010000079.1 GCA_017451915.1 Clostridia bacterium | reverse complement strand
AAAGATATTCTCAATCTCCGGGGAGGAAAGAAGGTCCTTGATATTTTGGGTAATTCCCGTTGGGATACCGCCCCATTTACGGAAGCGTTTCCAAATCTCCACGCTCCAGGCTCCCACCTCGCCGCGCAGCAGAAGGTGGAACTCGTCAACGAAATACCAGGTTGATTTGCCCAGGTCTCGGTTTTGGGATACTCGGTTCCACACCTGGTCCTGAATGACGAGCATACCCAGGCTTTTGAGCTGCTTGCCCAGCTCCTTGATATCAAAGCACACAAGGCGGTTATTGATATCAACATTCGTCCGATGGTTGAACACGTTGAGCGAACCATGCACATAGAGCTCCAGCGCCGCCGCGACTCTCTGTGCCTCGGGCTCCGGCTGCCGCTTTATCTCGTCGTACAGGTTCTCCAGGATCGGCATTGTCTCCGGTCGGGGGTCTGCCATATACGGACGGTACACGGTACGGACAGCTCTATCAATGAGGGTCTTTTCCACCGGCTCCAGCCCGTTCCTGCCGCCTGCCGCAAGCTCGCAGAAGGACAAAATGAAATCGGATTTAAGAGCAAGCGGGTTGTCGTCCTCGCTGTAATTGAGGTTGATATCCATAGGGTTGACATACTGCGTACTGGTCGGGGAAATCTTGATGACCTGACCTTTCAGCCTATTTACCAGCGGGAAGTATTCCGCCTCGGGATCGCAAATGAGGATATCGTCCTTCGTGCTCAGGAAGGTTCCGAGAATTGACCTCTTTGCCGAGAAACTTTTACCGCTGCCCGGTGTGCCCAAGATCATACCGTTAGGCGTTTTCAGTCTCTTTCGGTCGGCAAGGATCATATTGCCGGAGGTTGCATTAAGGCCATAGTAAAGCGCCTCGCCGCCCTGGAAAATCTCCTGTGTGGTAAATGGAACGAACACGGCAACGGAGGAAGTGGTAAGGCCGCGCTGAATTTTGATACGGTTGACACCGAGAGGCAGGGCCGATACAAAACCGTCCTCCTGCTGGAAATCCAGACGGACAAGCTGACAGTTATATTTCTGCGCTACGCTCGCCGCGCGCAAAAGGTCATTATCCAGCTTTTGCTTGCTGTCCGCGAAGTTCACCACAAGAAAGGTCAGGAGAAACATTCTCTCGTTTCTGCTTTGCAGATCACGGAGGATATTCTTTGCCTCGCTCGCATAGGTGGCAATGTCGGTCGGGATGATATCCATGTCGAACCCTTCACGGACCGCCTTTTTCTGTGCGTCGATCTTCATACTGTCAATATCGGTGATCTTGCGCTTGACGGTCTTGATCGCCTCGTTCTGGTCCATACTGCGGATATGGAGGCTGACGAGAATATTACTGTCGGTATCCAAAAGCTCGGTGAGCAGTCGGTCGTCCATCTCGGGCGCGCTGATCTGCAAAAAGGACGCGGCACAGAATTTGTCCGCCATCGTAAATTTCCTCGACTCTCCGAAACGGAAGGAGGACGGGGCGATAAAATCCTTGACCGAGAGGCCCGACGGTGCAAGCCAGCTCCATTCAAAGGAAAAACGTTCGCCGTCCGGGTGGAGGATACTGTGCAGCACCTCCAGCCATTCTTTACCCGTAAGCTCTTTTGCCAGGGCGCCCATCACCTTGAAATGGTTGAGGGCGTCGGCCACGATACGGGAAAATCTCGCCCTTGCCGCCTTGATATCCTTTGCCTCGATGGTAAGGGTGAGATACTTTGTTTTGATAAGGCCGTTGTTTCCTTTTTCAAGCTGACCTCGGAGCATTTGCGTGTAGCACTCGCGGATATGGTCGAAGCTGTCTCCCTGGGCCGCGATCTCGATACGCTTCACGAAATCCTCCCGGTTCATGCGGTGGCTAACAAGGGAGAGCTCCATACCGATAGAAGCGTCGTGGGCGTTATACATATCGCAGAGGGCTTCAAAGATCGCCGTCTGGTCGTCGGGTTTTGCAAGCTGATAATTCACGTCCTCAAACTCGATACAGCGGGACCAGCTCTTTTCATCCAGACGGCACAGACCGTCCGGGTACATTTGACGGAAAGGTAAGGTATCCTGCGCCGTTCTTGCCTTGCCGTCGCCCTTCGCATTTTCGATAATGCGCCTGATCTCACGCTTTTCAGCGTTT
>JAFTNJ010000059.1 GCA_017451915.1 Clostridia bacterium | reverse complement strand
GAGCGCTTGACGCGAAACAGACAACCACCCGCTATGCGGGTGGGCGACAAAGGTTTTACCCTTGTTCTTGGAGCAGATGTAACATAAGCCTTCTCCTGTGGGAGAAGGGGGACCACCGTAGGTGGTGGATGAGGAGTTACTTTTCGTTAAGGACACCTCATCCGTCACTTGTCGCTTGCGACATATGGCACCATTCCCCCGCTGGGGAAGGCTTACTGTTGTTTGCACTCTCGATTATGGAGGGGGAGTTTGCTCAAAGCTTTTGCAAAGCAAACGCCGGCAGTTTGAGCCGCTGGCCAGTCCTATTGGGCTTTTAGCCCTTGTGCATACCACCCGTTTGACGGGTGGTTGTGATTTTTGAATTTTTTATTCGAACACCGTTTCGATGACCTTGCGTCCGTGTTCGGGGGAATAGACCCAGCGATCCAGATGGGGGGTGACGGCGGGATCGACGAAATAGCGCAACGGAGCGCGGGAGGGTTCGTTGCAGCAGGTGTCGATCAGCACCAGCTTGATCTTCATGCGTTCGGGAACGATGCTTTTGATGTAGACGGCCACGGCTTTTCCAATCTTTTTTTGCAGATCCTCCGAGGATTCCCGCAGCTCTGCCAGCCCCGCAAGATTGGGGGCAAGCTCCACAAACACGCCGTAGCTTTCAATGCTTCGCACAATTCCCGTCACCGTTTGTCCCACCAAAAAGTCGGCGGCGTTCTCCTCCCAGGTGCCAAGCAGCTCCCGCAGGGTCACGTAGATCCTGCCGCTTTCCCGATCTATGGATTTTACTGCTACCGTCAGCTCCTCGCCGCACCGCAGGCGATCCCGCGGGTGGGAGATCCGGGAAACCGAGATGCAATCCACTGCCAGCAGGGAGGCCACGCCGCATCCAATGTCCACAAAGGCTCCAAAGGGCTCCAGATGGGTCACCTTGGCGGGAATGAGATCCCCCGGGCGCAGCTGGGTCAGATAGGATTGAATGCAGGCCTCTTGCGCCAGACGGCGGGAAAGCCGTGCCACGGGACGTCCGTTTCGGTTTTCAATGGCAAGGATGCGAAAGGCTACGGGCTTGCCTACCCGTGTGATGATGGCGATCTCCTTTCGTCCCTCTCCCGGGCGGCAGTACATGGCTTCCTCGGCGTCGATCACCCCCGTGGCGCATTGCAGATCCACGTGCAGGCGCAGGTCGCTGTCGCACAGGGTCACCATTCCTTCCACAATGGCTCGGGTGTTCATGGCTCGCTCCAATCCCCCAAGGGAAGCCAGGTATTCGCGGTTTTGGGCGCTTGCAAAGCGCGTTCCTTCGGGTTTATACAGTTCGGTCATTTTCATAGCCTCCGTTTTTTCTGTTTTCCGGTATTTGATATGCTATCCTATGCGCAAAAGCCCAAAAAAAGAACCCCGCAAGGAGGAATAAAATCACTTTCTTGCGGGATACTAACAAAAAACGTGAGGGAGAGGATCATGCTGGTGCTTGGACGGGACTATCGGGAAAACGTACGGAGAATGGATGAGATCCTGCGGGTGCAGGAGAATTTTGACGTGATCAAAAAGGTGCTCTACCTGGGACAGGAGGAGATCACCCTTTATTATATCGACGGCTTTGTGGACGGCGGCTCTATGAATAAGCTGATGATCTATTTTCTTTCCCTGAAGGGCTTGGGAAAGCCGTCCGCGCGGGGCGGGGAGGCCGCCGCCCGCTATTTTGTGGAGCATCACGTTCCTTACGTGGAGGCCGAGGTTACCAATGACACCGCCCTGATGCTGCAAATGGTGCTTTCGGGTACCACCCTGCTCCTGGGGCAGACCTTTGAGGACTACGCCCTGGTGATCGATTCCCGCACCTATCCTACCCGCTCGGTGGGGGAGCCCGAGAACGATCGGGTCATGATGGGCTCCAAGGACGGCTTTGTGGAGACCCTGGTCTTTAATACCGCCCTGATCCGCCGACGCATTCGGGACCCAAAGCTGACCATGCAATACCTGACCGTGGGGGAGAGCACCAAGACCGACGTGGTTCTCTGCTATATGGAGGGACGGGCCGATGCCAAATACGTTGCCTATCTGTCCAAAAAGCTACGGCAGATCCGCACCGACTCGGTGAGCCTGGGACACGAATCACTGGCCGAGCTGCTCATTCGCCGAAGGTGGTACAATCCCTTTCCCAAGATCCGCTATACCGAGCGTCCCGACGCGGCGGCGGCACAGCTGCTGGAGGGGAGCGTTCTCGTGATCTGTGACACCTCTCCGGAGGTGATGATCCTGCCCAGCACCATCTTTGATTTTTTGCAGGAGACCAACGATTTTTATCTGCCGCCCCTCACGGGTACCTATATTCGCCTGGTGCGGCATCTGGTGTTCTGGGCCACCCTGTTTCTGATCCCCACCTGGTTTTTGCTGGTCCAAAACCCCGGGGTAGTGCCCCCGTGGCTGCAGTTTGCCCTGCCCGAGGAGCATGGAAAGATCTCGATCTTTATGCAGCTGATCCTGGTGGAGCTGATGGTGGACGGCCTGCGCATGGCCTCCATGAACACCCCGGATATGCTTTCCAACTCTCTGTCGGTGGTTGGCGGCCTGATCCTTGGGGACTTTGCCGTGGACATTGGATGGCTGATTCCCGAGGTCATCGTGTATATGGCCTTTGTGGCCATTGCCAACTTCTCCCAGCGGAGCTACGAGCTGGGCTATGCCTTTAAATTCATGCGGATCCTGCTCATCGTTTTGGTTCAGCTGTTCAATTTTGTGGGCTTTGGCATTGGTGTGGTGGTGATCATCGCTTTGCTGGTATCCAACCAAACGGTAAACGGAACCCATTCCTATCTGTATCCCCTCATTCCTTTCCGCTTCCGAGCCTTTTTGTCTCTGTTCGTGCGCTTGAAAAAGAACCGCGCCGCCAAGGCCACGGAGACAGCGGGCACAACGAAGGGGGAGAAAAACGGATAAGCGCTTGGCTCCTACACGAGATATGTTTTGATAAAAAAGGAAAACCGCCGGATGGCGTGATACTCTTATCGGAGTCGCACGCCATCCGGTAGTTTTGTTTTATTGCCTTTAGGCAGTTGAGCGCTATGCGCGAAACAGACAACCATCCGCTACGCGGGTGGGCAACAAAGGTTTTACCCTCGTTTTTTGAGTAGATGTAACATAAGCCTTCTCCTGTGGGAGAAGGGGGACCACCGTAGGTGGT
>JAFTNJ010000078.1 GCA_017451915.1 Clostridia bacterium | reverse complement strand
CATGACGAAAAAGCCTGAGGGGTAGATTTCTCAGACTAAATGCAAGTTATAGTTGCGTTTACTATGAGAAGAGATTCTTCAACAATTTAGGCGATTGAACGACTTGGTTGGGCGGAATGAAAGCAATACCAAGAGCGGAAGCTAACACCTCGGAGTATGAGAAAGAAAACATATCATAAGCACTCTTGCCGTTGAACTGTTTCCGTTTGACGGCATTGACATGAGAGAAGATGAGGTCAACGGTCTCTTGTGTGAAAGCGTCGAATGAGGAGCCCGAGGGAACAATATCACGGAACAGGGTGTGATTCTTCTCGATCTCGGCTTTTTCGTGGGGGGCGCAAGGTTCACAGAAAAACATACGGGATTCGGCGTTTCCGTTTATATCATTTTCAAAAGCAGAAACACAACTGAACTCACCGCCGTTGTCGGTAAGTAACAAAGGGGCGATCTCGCCGAAATCAAAGCCGAGAGATTTCAATTCGACTTTGAGACCTTGAATCTTATTGGCCGCCTCTGCTGCCGTTTTGTTTTCAAGCAGGATTCCGATCATGAAATCGCTGTTAACAAAATGGATAGTCATAATGACTTTGCCGCCGATCCTGCCGATCACCGTATCCAGTTCAACCAAGGGTAAATCGTCGTGTTCTTCTACAAATGCGAGAAAATCATTGAATGTGCGGCCCTCACGAGCCCATTTCGGCACGTATTCGTTCTCTTTGGTCTTTCTCGGCTTGAACTTGACAGCTCTTGGCAGGTCAAGGGGTGTGATCGTATAGTATTTCTTGTGAATGTGCCGATATACGGTTGCCACCGAAACCGGCAGGTCGTTTGCCTTGATAGCGTGGTAAATGTGCTGTCCATTTTGAACGGCTGTAGAAATAATGCGCGCGGTCTCGTAGAAGCTTTCCTTGCTCAACGGGATCCCGGTTCGTGAATCTTTTAAGGTGTCCTCGTATTTGGCTTGCGCCTTTTTGGCTACGTACATTTGCCGCTTATACGAACAGTTACTTTTGCTTCTTTTGTCACAGCCATTGCACACAAACGGAGCCTTCAATAACCGTGGACATACCTCATCCGTGCGAACAAATGAATTCAAATGAGTTTCCATGTGTAGCTTAACTTCGCGGGAAACCGTTGTCTGATTTTTCCCGATCCGTCCTCCGATTGCTTTGAACGTCATACCTTTGCTGAGACACTCTTGGATCTCTATTCGATCTTCCAGTGTCATGTGTTTGTTTTTCTTTTCGTTGCTTTGCATAATCTGAGACCTCCTTTTCTCAGACTAAATTCTACCACATTTTCTTTCTCAGAGTAAATGCAACTCCAAATTGCACTGTTGCATTTACTTTGAGAATTTACTCACGGATCAGACGGCTCCTTTTTTTCGCGCTTGCACTTGACTTTTGGACGGTTGTGTGGTATGATATAGAAAAATGGGTCAGTATGCCCTTTGAGGACTTTGACACCACAAATTGAGGTTGTTTCTATGACTGATTTTCAAAAGGAGGTCCTGTCCCTTCTGAAGGCTGCCTTGCATGAGACCGAGCCTACGGGGGTGGATCTCAAGGACTTGGGAAAAATATACCAATTCGCGGAGGCCCAGCAAATGATGGGCGCCCTGTATTACGGTTTGTTGGGGGTTCCGGGCTTTACCGAGCATCCCGTCAGCCAGCGCTTCATGGAGCGCTTCTGCGGATATCTGGGTCACGACGCGGCACAGATGGAGGCGTTGGATGCCATTCTCTCTGCCTTTGAGGAGGAGGGGATCACCCATATGCCCCTCAAGGGCACCGTGCTCAAGGGAATGTACCCCAGCTTTGAGATGCGAACCATGGGGGACGCCGATATCCTCATCCGTCCCGAGGAATACAAGCGGGCGGCGGCCGTTATGCGGCGGCTGGGCTGTGAGTTTGAGTGTGAGAGTGATCACGAATACAACTGGCATACCGCCGACGGGCACCACATCGAACTGCACAAGTGTCTGATCCCCTCCTACAACAAGGATTACTACGCCTACTACGGTGACGGTTGGCGGTTGGCCACCCCCTGCGAGGGAAGCAAGTACCGCCACGAAATGACTCCCGAGGACACCTTCATTTACCTGTTCACTCACTTCGCCAAGCACTACCGCGATCAGGGTGTGGGCATGAAATACGTGGTGGATTTCTACGTGTTCAAGCGGAAGCATCCCACCATGAACTGGCGGTACGTGGAGGCCGAGCTGGATAAGCTCATGCTGTCCGAGTTCTACCTCAACGTCATGTACATGATCTCGGTATGGTTTGAGGATGCCCCCGCCACCGAGCTCAGCGATTATCTGACGGGTAAGATCTTCTCCTTCGGTGTGTTCGGGGATTTCGAGCTGAACGTGGTCTCTCAGGGCTTGAAGCTCTCCAAGGACGGCGGCTCGGCCAAGTCCAAAAAGAAGTGGCAGATGTTCTTTCCCCCTTACGCCACCATGTGCCTGCTGTATCCCGTCCTGAAGAATTGGGCCATTCTTTTGCCCCTCTTCTGGCTGGTCCGTCTGGTGGATCGGGCACTCCACCACCGTGACCGCTACCGCCGCAACATGAAGAATCTGGACAGAATGTCCGAGGAAAACATTCGTCAGTACCAACAGGAGCTGAACTACGTGGGCCTTGATTACCATTTCGGTAAGGAAGACCCACCGCCCAAGGGCGAATAGGTCGGTTTTTCCACAGCCTTTGAGCAACGACACGAGAAGGCACTTGTGCCGTTGCTCTTTTTTATGGGCACCTCTAAAAACTCATCGTGCGGGGAGCGGCGAGAATATTTTTCGTCAGTCTAAACAAAAATCCGCACGAATAGTTGATCCTATGCGAAGGATTTTTGTAACGAATGACGGAAAAGATTCCGCCGATTCTCCGTGCGAGGTGTTTTTTAGAGGTGCCCTTTATGCCTATTGTAGGTTTTCCTGTGTCGAAATGCTTGACAACGGGGCGGGGATTATGGTATAATGAACCGAATATGAAATCAATGTGAACTGTCACATGAAAGAGGTACTGCGGTATGAAGATCAAGACCATGACGCGCTCCTACGACGAGGTAATGACCCTTCCCAGACCCAAGCACAAAAAGCCCCGGAAGCCCACCTTGCTGTTCCGCACCATCATGCGGCTGGCGGCGGCTCCCGACCTGTGGGCGACCAAGTTCTCTTATACCCGCGACAAAAAGAGCGAGCCCAAGGGGCCTTGTCTCATTCTCATGAACCATTCCAGCTTCGTGGATTTGAAGATGGCGGTGGGGATCCTTTACCCCAAGCCCTTCGGCATCGTCTGTACCACCGACGCCATGGTGGGCAAGGGACTGCTCATGAAGCTGCTCGGGTGTATTCCTACCCAGAAATTCGTCACCGACTTGAATCTCATCCGTGACATGAAGTATATGCTCCACGAGAAGAAGACCTCGGTGCTCCTCTACCCCGAGGCGGGCTACTCCTTTGACGGCCGTGCCACGGCTATGGCTCCCGTCACGGGCGGGCTGATCAAGATGCTGAACGTGCCTGTTCTCATGATCACCACCCACAACGCCTTTGCCCGTGATCCGCTGTACAACGGGCTTCAGAACCGCAAGGTCAAGGTGACGGCTGACGTGACCACTCTGGTGACCGCCGAGGAGGTCAGGACCAAGACCGTCGAGGAGCTGGAGGCTATGGTGCAGAAGGCCTTCGCCTTCGATAATCTGGCCGAGCAGTACGAGCGGGGGGTCAAGATCACCGAGACCTTCCGCGCCGACGGACTCCACCGCATTCTCTACAAGTGCCCCGCCTGCATGGCCGAGGGGGACATGGAAGGGAAGGGGACCCACCTGACCTGCCGCGCCTGCGGGAAGTCCTGGTTCCTGAACGAGGACAGCCGTCTGGAGGCCGTCGAGGGGGTCACCGAGTTCCCCCACATTCCCGATTGGTACGACTGGGAGCGGCAAGAGGTGAAAAAGGAGATCGACCGCGGGGAGTACCGTCTGGATACCCCTGTGCAGATCGCGCTGATGGTGGACTACAAGGGACTCTACATGGTGGGTGACGGCTGGCTGACCCATAACAAGGATGGCTTCCGTCTGACGGGCTGCAAGGGCAAGCTCAACTACGAGCAGAAGCCTCTGGTGTCCCACACTCTGAACGCCGATTTCTACTGGTACTGCATCGGGGACGTCATCGGCATCGGCAACCGCGACTGCCTGTACTACTGTTTCCCCACCGCCCCCGACGGAAAGATCCCCCCCGTGGCCAAGGCGAGACTGGCCACCGAGGAGCTGTACAAGGTGGCTATGGCACAGCGGCGGAGACCGGGTAGAGCCGACAAGGCGGAGTGATTTTCCACTGCGAACAGGGGTTTTATCCACATAACGAAAGGGACGACAGCCGTCCGACGCCTGAAAAATGGCGCGCGGGGAGGATGTCGTCCCTTTTGGGGTGTGGGGAAGTGTAGGGAAATGCAAAATGCAAAATGCAAAATTGGAGCGCGATGGAACGGGAGAAAAACGGTTCTTTCAAAATACTCTTTACGGTGTGATCGTTGATCGGGTATGCTTTCAGGATTCCTTCTTCACGTCATCGGGCACTTGAATTTCGCCGTCCTGCTTTTCAAATTCGGTGATGCACTTGCGGATGAGGTAGAGGATCTGGCCGTTGCCGCTTCGTTTTTCGTGCTTGGCAACATATTGTAGCTTGTAGTACAGTATATGCGGCATACGAATGGCAAAGTGTTTTGTGTCTTTGGTTTTCATACAGGTGTTCCTCCTTGTAGTGTGTGAACGAGTTACCTGTATACCATTATACAAAACAAATGTGCCGCTGTGTTGTGAGTCTACTTAAAATGAGTACACTATTTTTTAGCTGTCCTTCTTGTCCCGTTTCCCGACTGTGATCTCGCCATGTCGATCTTCATATTTTTCGATACAATCCCGGATCAGGATCAGAATCTGGCTGTTCGCGCTTCTTCCTTCATAGTCAGCGATCACATGGAGCTTGTCCAGCATGGTCTCGTCGATGCGGATGGATAAACTTTTTGTAGCCATAATAGCCTCCGAATTAACATATTATGTATTTACTTTACATCTACTTTGTGTTATAATGTGATAAATGAATACAAAATATGTTCAAAATGTGTTTGGAGGTGACCATGAAAGTAGCAATTGTAGGCTCCCGAGGCCTGTCTGTGGAGGATTTCTCCCCTTATCTGCCCCCCGAGACCACCGAGATCGTCAGCGGCGGTGCCAGGGGCATCGACCAATGCGCGGCGGCCTACGCCAAAGCCCACGGTCTGACCCTCACCGAGTTCAAGCCCGATTACAGGCGGTACGGCAAGGGCGCGCCCCTGAAACGGAATCTGGAGATCGTGGACTATGCTGACCATGTGCTGATCTTCTGGGACGGCACCTCCCGGGGGAGCCGTTTCGTGATAAACGCCTGCGAAAAGAGCGGGAAGTCTCACCGCGTGGTGCGATCTGTGGCAGAGTGACCGCGCAAAAAGACCCGCCTGCGCCTTGACGGCAACGGGCGGGCTTTTCTTATGGTGGGATCATTCCGCTCCCAGCAGGTAGGCGATGCTGACCCCCAGGACGTGGGCGATCTCGGGGAGCAGGGTGATGTCGGGGCAGGAGAGCTCCCGCTCCCATTTGGACACGGCCTGGGCGGAGACCCCGAACAGCTCTCCGAAGGAGGTCTGGCTCATGGATCTTTCCCGCCGATAGGAGCGGATGGAGGCGGAGATGCGGAGGCTGTTAACGGTATTCATAGGGGGCTCCTTTCTTGAAATAGGTTTCAAATTTGGGTTTGTCGGTAGATCAGGAGCAGACATGAACCCCTTCCCCTCATCCACCACCTGCGGTGGTCCCCCTTCCCCCAAGGGAAGGCTTACTGTGGAAACCCTGCTCCTCCCACACCCGATAATCAAATTCTCTTTATGGTGTATTCGGGAGTGCGGTCTTCTCAATGAGCCTTCCCTCGGGGGAAGGGGGACCGCGAAGCGGTGGATGAGGGGAAGGGGACGGTTTTCATCTTGTTACACCGATAAACCCCAATTTAATATCATATACATCCACCCGTCAAAGCGAAAGTGTCAGGTGGCTTTGTCGGTATCTACAGTATAACACAAAATCTGATCAAAAACGAAAAAGTGGGATAATCGGTCGCGATTTGGGATGATCGGTCGTCAGTTGCCGATCTTTACACCAATCGGTACACGTCAAAGCTCCCCTTGACGGCGCGGCGGGTCATGAGTCCGCAGGCGATCATCTCGCGGCGGACGGTGCAGTAGTCGTCGAAGACCTGCTCGATGATGGCGTTGACCTGGGGCTCGGGGTAGTCGCGGTCCCGCTCGAAGCGGCGGCTGATCTCTCGGAGGATAATCTCCTGCTTTTTTCGCTGGGCGGGAAGGCGGGTGAGGCGGCCGTACTTGAAGAAGGTGGAGATCACCTCTCGCTCGTAGGCGGCCTCCTTGTCGGCGGTGGTGTCCCCCGTGATGAGGAGGTCGCGGAGGGGGCGGTCGAAGATATCTCCGTTGAGGGAATAGATGATGTAGAACTGGGCGCGGGAGCAGTTCACCATGCCTGCCGCCTCCATCTTTTTGAGGTGGTAGCACACCGTGGCGGGGGTCAGCTCCAGCTTGGTGGCGATCAGTTCCACGTAGGAGTCCCCCTCCGCCAGGATGTTGATGATGCGGAGGCGGGTCTCGTCGGCGAGGAGTTTCAGGAGGGTGAGGTTTTCGGTCATGTCACACCTCTCTTTGGCTCCAGGCCTCGTCCAGGCAGACCTTGGCGAAGCGCAGGCCCCCCAGGCGCTCGGTCAGCTCTACGGTCTCCCAGTCGGAGGCGTGGGGGAGCTTGCTCTCCAGCTTGGCGGTCTCGGACTCGATGAAGGCCAGCATGGCGTAGTACAGGCTGTAATCGGGCTTGTCTGCGTCATTGGCGGCGTCGTACAGGGCGAGGTAGTCCTCGTGCTGCTTGAACAGCTCGTCAAAGGGAAGGAGCAGGTAGTGGAAGGCGCTCATGTCGTGGAGGCCGCGGCAACGGTTGATATTGTGGATGGTGGAATGGATGAGGGAGACCGTGGCGTAGCGGTACTTGGCGCACTTGTATGCGGCGATCTGCGCCTTTTTGGCGGCGGGATCTTTGTCCAGCGCGTCGGTGAAGCTCTCGATCCGCGCGCATTCACGGGACAGGGCCTCGTCGGCCAGCTTGTAGAATTTCGTGTCGGTCATGCTTTCAGCTCCTTTCCGTCCCGAATATCCGCCGGCATGGCGGGCAGTCGGTCTGCGTTCTCTTTCCACCAATTCCGACGAGCCTCCAACACGCGGGTGACGGTGTGGATCTTGAGTCCCAGCTCAAAGGCTGCGGCGGCATCTCCTGCTCCCTCGGCGCGGATCAGCTCGGCTTTCCAAGGGATCAGAAAATTGATGCTCATGAAATACAAGCTGTGCAGGTAGGGAAGGACCACACGGCGGTCGTCCTCGGACAGGGATCCGTAGTAGGCGGTCACAGCGGGATAGTGGGCGGTGGTGGTGCGGAAGCGGCTGTCGGGGATGCGGGCATCCTCGCAGTAGTTGGGATGGGCAAAGCCTACCAACCCCGCACGGTTGCAGAGGGAGGCCATTTCCCGCTGGATGATGAGAGCCTTCTTCTCGGTCTTGGCGGTAGGCTCCAAGGCCTTGATCTGTTGGTCGTATTCCTCGATCATGTCCTGGGCGATGGCGATCAGGGCATCCACGAGGGCTTTGGGGGGATGGTTCATAGGTTCATTCCTTTCATAGGTGTCATTTCATGTTCGTTTCCAAGCCTCCGCGGTCGGGCTTGGGAGCTTACACTGATATTATACGCGTCTAATCACTTTTTGTCAAGAGTGTTTTGATAAATTTCTAATCACTTAAACCGATGGTTGAAATTGGCGCGGTGGCCGACTCAATCAAACAGAGAATCCGACTGCCGAAACGGTAGAGAATGAAATGACTGGAAAATCATTGACAAGGACTGTAAAATACCGTATAATAAAGATACCACAAAGCAAAAGAACCGCCCCACACGGAGCGGTGAATTCAGACGGAGGTATTTATGAAACGGTTCGTGCGATCCATCATCCCCATGGCCATTACGGCCGCCGTGACCCATTTTCTGATGTTTCTGATCCTGGGTGACATCCTGTTCACCGTAGCCTGCGCCCTGGTGGGGCAGAAGTGGGCGGCGTTGCCTTACACGCTGTTCCTGTTTATCCTACAGGTGGGGGCGGTTCTCATCGTGTGGCGGGTCCGCAAGCCCCGAGACTCCGAGGCGCGGCGGGAGTACCTGAACCTTTTGGGGGGCGAGGTCTACAGCCGCAAGGCCGACCGCAAGCTGGTGTCCCATGACAAGACCTACCGCGCGGAGCTTTTGGCTTACGCGGTGGTGGCTTGCGTGCAGTTCTTCATGCAGTTCAGCATCGGGGCGATTATTTACGCGCCTATCGCCTATCTGATCTTCCATATCTATAACCGTCGGCTGTGGCTGAACCTCCACGAGACGTGGGCGGGGGAGCGGATACGGTTGAATCCTGAAGGGTGAAAATTGGGGTTTATCGGACAATTTGAATCAAGAGGAAACCTTTTGTGTGACCCTCATCCGTCGCCGCCGCAGGAGCTGGCGACACCTTCCCCTGAGGGGAAGGCAAGCACGAGGAAATGGGAGCTTT
>JAFTNJ010000014.1 GCA_017451915.1 Clostridia bacterium | reverse complement strand
ATGTAACATAAGCCTTCTCCTGTGGGAGAAGGGGGACCACCGTAGGTGGTGGATGAGGAGTTACTTTTCGTTAAGGACACCTCATCCGTCACTTGTCGCTTGCGACATATGACACCATTCCCCCGCTGGGGAAGGCTTACTGTTGTTTGCGCTCTTGATTATGGAGGGAGAGTTTGCTCAACGCTTTTGCAATGCAAAAGCCAGCGGCTTGAGCCGCTGGCCGGTCCTATTGGGCTTTTAGCCCTCGTGCACACCACCCGTTTGACGGGTGGTTGTGATTGTTTTGTAAGCGATTATCCTTTGATATCCACTCTGCAACGCGTACCGCCCTGCAGGAAGGACTCAATGTTCTGTGCCACCTCGTCCAAAAGGCGGACACGGGTCTCGTAACCGCCCCAGGCCATGTGGGGAGTGAGGCAAACGTTGGGATAGGACAGGATCTGCTGGAAGGGATGGTTGGCCCGCATGGGCTCCAGACTGTAAACGTCCACCCCCAGGGCTCCGATCCGCTCCTCCAGGATCGCGTCGGCCAGAGCCGCCTCGTCGGTCACCGCGCCGCGGGCCACGTTGATAACGATGGCGTTCTTTTTCAGCATGGCAATGTGGTCACGGTCCAACAGATGGAAGGTTCCCTCGTTCAGCGGCGTATGGAGGGAAAGTATATCCGATTCCCGGCAAATGGTATCAAAGTCTACGCAGGTGCGTTCCTCTACGGGGGTGCGTTTATATACCAGAATCCGACAGCCCAGTGCCTCGGCCACCCGTGCCACCTGCTTGCCGATGTTTCCGTAACCAACGATGCCCCAGGTTTTGCCGGCAATTTCGTGGAACACGGGAGTAAGGCAATTGAATTTTCCGCTCTTGGTGTATTCCCCGCTGCAAACGAAACGGTCGTATTCGGGTAAGTGGGTGATCAGGGAAAGGGCCATGGACAGAGTGACCTGCGCCACGCTCTGCGTGGAATAGCCCACCACGTTACAAACAGCGATTCCGTGGGCACGGCAGTACTCCAGATCCACGTTATCAAAGCCCGTGGCAGTGATGCAGATCAGAGACAGCTTTTTGGCAGCCCCCAGATTTCCCGCATTCAGCTTCACCTTATTGATGATCACCGCATCGGCATTCTCTATCCGCTCCGCCAGCTCCTCCTCCGAGGTGGTGGAATAGACCGATACTTCTCCAAACCGTTCAAAGAGCTCCATGGAGAGATCTTCTCCCAGGGTGGCTCCGTCCAAAATTGCAATTTTCAATGCAGGATCTCCTTTTTTCTTAAAATCAGCGTTTTCATTATATCATGCCAAAAAATGAATGTCAATACCTTTTGCAAAGAGAAATATTTATCAAAAGGACTTGAAAAATGCAATCAAATTCGATATAATAATAGTGTATATCATGTCAACCCCCAAAAAGGAGGATGTAGAATGAACACCGAGTCTCAAAGCACTCCCATGCAGGACACCCCCGTGGATCCCCGCAAGATCTTGCGCCAGGTCTACGACTCTCTGACCGAAAAGGGCTACAACCCCATTGGACAGATCGTAGGTTATCTGCTCTCGGAGGACCCCACCTACATAACCAACTATAACAACGCCCGTGCTCTGATCCGACAGGTCGACCGCGACGAGCTGATGAGCGCCCTGGTAAAGAATTATCTGGAGTTGGAGTGATCCATGGAACACCCGATTTGTATCTCCCTGCGCACCCTGCAGCCCTGCGATCCCCCGGCGGCCTCGGTGCTCTGTCTTGGAAACTTTGACGGGGTCCACAAGGCACATCAGGCCCTCTTTCAAAAAGCCCTCGCCCTGCGCGACGAGAAAGCCCCCGGGGCAGCGTGCAGCGTATTCTGCTTTTCCCTTCCCTCGTCCCTGTATTTATCGATGCCCCCCGTTCCGCAGCTTTGCGATACGGAGGAGAAGCTCCGTCTGTTTGCATCCTACGGCATGGAATATGCCTTCCTGGCGGATTTCCCCAAGGTGCAGCCCCTTTCTCCCGCGGAATTCGTCCAAAGCATCCTTCTTTTCGCCTGCCATTGCGTAGGCGCGGTATGCGGCTTTAATTATCGATTTGGAGCCTGCGGTGCCGGAACGGCACAGACCTTAAAAGACCTCCTTCCCTTTCCCGTGGAGGTGCAAAGCGAGGTTTTGGAAAAGGGGGAAACCGTCAGCTCTACGCGGATCCGCGCTCTTCTGCAAAACGGAGAGGTGGAAGCTGCTGCGGAGCTGTTGTCCCGCCCCTATTTCTTTACGGCTCCCGTGATCCACGGCAAGGGTCTGGGACGGAATCTCGGAGCCCCTACCATCAATCAGCAGATTCCTCAAAACCGCCTGATCCCGCGCCACGGGGTCTATCTTACCGATTGCAAAATCGGGGATCTTCACTACAAAGCCGTAAGCAACGTAGGACTTCGTCCAACGGTGGAAAACAGTACCCGGGTAAATTGCGAAAGCTTTTTGTTGGACTTTACGGGAGATCTCTATGAAAAGACCGTTACGGTATCCTTTTTGAAATGGATCCGCCCGGAGATTCGCTTCTCCTCCCAAGAGGAACTGCAAGCCCAGATCCAACGGGATATTCAAACGGCACAAGAAATATAACGCAAAAGAAAGGAGTTGGTGATATGCAAACAAAACGCTTGGTTGCTCTTGGAGCTTGCATATTCCTCTGCCTTTCTTTTCTTTTTTACCATCTTCCCTCGGCGCAAGCCGAATCCCCGGAGCTCCCCTCCATGGAGGAGGCCTCCGCGGTTTATTTTTATCATTTGGAAAGTAACCTTTTGGTGGGAGAAAAAAACAAGGATCTGCAGGTAGGCGCCGGCTCCTCGGTTAAGGTTATGTCGGGACTGCTTTTTTGTGAAGCCCTGAAGGATCAGCTGCAGGAGCCCATCACCGTAACCAACAGCATGGTCAAAAGCGTGACCGGTCGCCGTCTGTACTTGAAGGCGGGAGACGTGCTGACGGTGGAGCAGCTTTTGTACGCCGCTGTGTGCGGCAGTTACAACGATGCCTTTTACGTTCTGGCCAACGTCGTGTCGGGATCCCTCTCCGCCTTCGTGGATCTGATGAACCAGCGCGCCGTATCCATGGGCTTGCAAAACACCTTTTTCACCGATCCCAGCGGCATCAACGACAGCTCTCTGACCAGTGCGCGAGATGTGGCCACCGTGGCCTTGGCGGCCTATAAAAATCCCCTGTATCTCCAGCTCTGCGGCACCGCTAAATTCCAACTGCCAAAGACCCAATCTTACGAGGCGCGTACCCTTTCCAACCGCAACGAAATGATCGTGGCCACTACCACCAGCAAATATTACAATAAGCATTGCATCGGCATGAGTGCCGGTTCCACCGGGAACGGCGGGAATTGTGTGATCGCTCTGACCCAAAACAACGGCGAAACCTACCTTTGCGTGGTTCTGGGAGCCACCGAGACCGCAGACACCGAATACGGCTACGTGGTGGCCAATCGATTGCTCGCCTGGGCGGAACAGACCTACGCCTACATGGAGGTGCTTACCCCCGAAACCGTCGTTTGTACCCTTCCCGTCACGGTCTCCGATATGACCTCCGAGGTCGAGATCCGCGCCAAGGAATCCCTGTTGGCCTATCTTCCCGCCGGCGTTACGGTGGGCGAGGAGATTCGTTACAGTATTCGTCTGCTCTACAGTGAGCTGGAGGCCCCCGTAGCGGAAGGCACTCCGGTGGGCTATGTGGCCGTGATCTACGACGGGCGGGTGCTGGGGACCCTGGAAATCTTCACCGCATCGGCCGCCGAGCGAAGCAGCCTGATCAGCAGTCTCAAGACCATTCAAAGCCTGACCCAGACCCGTGCCGCGCTGGCAGGAATTCTCTTCTTCTCCATCTCTCTGGTCACCTGGATCACACTGGAGACCGTGATCCGCGTGCGCCGACGCCACCGTTGGGATAAATACTTCAGCGGCAAGGTGGAGCTTCCCCCGGATCTTCTCAAAAAGAAGAAATGATAATACAATCCATAAAAAAGCCCTGCGCGACATTGCGTCGCGCAGGGCAATCTTTTTTAGATACTTATCGAAGATTTACGCCTTTGGGGAGGCCTTTTCTTTCCGATCGGTAATCCATTTCATTACAAACAGCGTAGCCACGGTCAGAACGATGCCAATAGGCAGGCAGATCCAGGCGTTTTGTACAAATCCGGCGATGACGTACATCACAAAGGAGATGCCCGCAACGGTAGCGGCGTACGGAAGCTGGGTGTAAACGTGGTTGAGGTGGTCACTGCCCGCACCCGCGGAGGACATGATGGTGGTGTCCGAAATGGGGGAGCAATGGTCGCCGCAAACCGCACCGGCAAGACAGGCGGAGATGCAAATGATCATAATCTCCGCGTCGGCGGGATCGTTGAACATATAAGTAACGATGGGAATGAGGATACCAAAGGTTCCCCAGGAGGTTCCGGTAGCAAAGGACAGCAAGCAAGCCACCAGGAAGATGATGGCGGGCAGGAAGTAGCTCAATCCGGCAGCCGCGCTGTTCATCAGGTCGGCAACGAAATACTTGGCGCCAAGGAGCGAGGTCATGTTCTTCAATGCCGTTGCAAAGGTGAGGATCAGGATGGCAGGAACCATAGCAATGAAGCCCTTGGGAACACAATCCATGGACTCCTTAAAGTTGATCACACCGCGGAGCAGGTAGTAGGCAACCACCGCCACCAGAGTGATCAAGCCACCCCAAGGCAGAGCTACCGTTGCGTCGGTGTTGGAAAATGCGGTAATAAAATCGGTTCCATCCAGAACGCCGCCGTTGTAAACCAGAGCAAATACGCTAACCGCAATCAAAACCACGATGGGAAGCACCAGGTCGATGATTCTGCCCTTGGGATTGGGAGCATCCTCCTCCGAAGCCACGGGACGGTCACCGCTGGTAAAGAGATCACCCTTTTCCATAGCGTTGATCTCATGGATGCGCATGGAGCCGTAGTCGTAGCCGAGCAGTGCGATCACAATAATAAACACAAAGGTAAGCAAGGAGTAGAAGTTGTACGGAATGGCGGCAATAAAGAGATCCAAGCCCTTTCCGTCCTCGGCATAGGCCGAAACGGCAGCCGCCCAGGAGGAGATGGGAGCGATCATACAAACGGGAGCCGCCGTGGCGTCGATCAGGTACGCCAGCTTGGCGCGGGAGATCTTGTGTCCGTCGGTTACGGGCTGCATAACCGAGCCAACCGTCAAACAGTTGAAATAGTCATCAATAAAGATCAGAACGCCAAAGAAAAAGGTAGCAAGCATTGCGCCGGCACGGGTCTTGATATGGGTCTTTGCCCAACGGCCAAAGGCGGCGGAGCCACCGGTTTTGTTGACCAATGCGACCAAAATTCCCAATTCCACAAGAAATACGAAAATGCCCGAGGTATCGGATACGGCCGAGATCAAGCCGTCGTTGATCAGCGTGTCCATAGAGCTGTTAAAGGCAAAATTGCTGTAAAGCAACGCACCCGAGAGCACGCCAACGAACAAGGAGCTATACACCTCTTTGGTAATGAGGGCAAGTCCAATGGCGATTACGGGAGGCAGGAGTGCCCAGAGGGTTCCTCTTACCGTACCGCTTCCTTCGCAGGATTCGCAGGCCTCCAGACCGACCAAGCCCGTTCCGTGGCAGTCAATACAGGAGACTTTTTGCAGGGATCCGTCGGTAATGCCGCAGACCGCAAGCAATGCAACGATCACTAAAATCGCCGCAAGCAACGTGATTTTTTGTGTTTTTGACATAAAAATCATTTCCTTTCCTTATTTAACAATTTATTAAAATCGTTATAAACGAATTATACCATCTTTGTTAAGAATTGTCAATATATAGAGAAAAAACAATCTATTTTTTTGCACTTTACAAAATCGGATTTTGGGTGTATAATAGTAACAGATCCCAAAAAAGGAGGCAATCCATGGCATCTTATGAAAAAAAGCAGACTATTAACTGCGAAAGCTGTGTATTTTACGATTACGACGAGGAATACGACACCTACGTTTGCACCATGAACCTGGACCAGGACGAGATGGCGCTTTATCTTGCCGGTCACTATCGCGCCTGCCCCTACTACCGCTACTACGATGAATATAAGAGCGTACAGAAACAGATTTAACCCCCAATAAAATCCGGAAAAACCTTGCTTTTTCCAAAAAGATATGATATAATAAGCAGCGGACCGCATAAAACACGGTCCGCACATACGCCTGCATAGTTAAATGGATATAATAGCCCCCTCCTAAGGGGTAGTTATGGGTTCGATTCCCGTTGCGGGTGCCATTCAGCGGTCTGCAATAACTTTGCAGACCGTTTTGAATAAAGAAAAACGGCTTGAAGCACATCAAGCCGTTTTCTCTTTTAATAGAACAGTCCGCCAAACAAATCACAATCCAGGTTATAGACGCAAGAGATCCGGATCCTTGTACCGTCGGTAAAGACCAGTTCCCTTTGGTACTTGTCGATCTGCTTCAGGCGTCCGCGCTTGGTTTGATAGGAGCCGCCCTCCTTGCGACCGTCGCGCACAAAATGCAGCACCGAAATCTCGGGGGAGGTATCAAGAAGCTCCTCTAAAAAGCTCTGCTTCAGATCCAGGATCTGCTTGGCCTCCTCACTCAGATCCAGCATTTGATCGGTCAATCGGGCGGTTTCGTCAATGGCGTCGTCGTAGCCGGTCAAAGCGGCAAAGGGGGCAAACTGGGCGGCACGGTTCTCCACCGGCATTCGCGGATGGCGGGGAGAGGTGGGATGCGGAAGGTGCAGTAGTTCTTCATAGGATGGATTCATGCCTTGTGTCCTCCAATCTGCGCGTTGCGCTCCTTTGCCGTGGCGCCCTCCTCCAGATTCATGCCCCGAAGAATGGCGTTTTTGCCGTATTTCTTTTTAATATCGATTACCGTTTCCTGGATCCTCTTTTCCCTCTCCAATTCCTCTTTTTGCGTTGTCTCTGCAAGACAAGTTGAAAAAATATCCAACTGCTCACCGGCCGTTCTGGCCTCGACCTCCCTTTGATTCAGCACGCGACAGGCGGCCAGGGTAATGCGCCGAACCAGCAGCTTGGAGTCAACGATGCGATCATACAAGGCACTCACCGCCTGCAAAATCTCCTTGGTGGAGGAGGAATACCCCTTGAGGTTCCCCGTCCCGTGGGCATGCTTGGGAACGGCGCGCCCGTAAAAATCGGTGGTGATCTCTCCCCGATATTCGGAGCGGACGCCATCGGATCGCAAATTCTCCACATCGTATCCCACCGTTAAGACCAGTTGATCGGTCTGTAGCCCCTTTTCCACCAACTCCAGAACCATCTGGTCGGCCATCTCCATAACCACCAGCTTGGCTTTGTCTGCCGTATAGGGGCATTGCAGAACCTGCCCCGAGGAAATACTGTTGGATTCGGGCTTGTAGGCCTTGATCTGGGCAATGGTACAGGGCTCCCATCCCCAGGCATGGTCAATCAAAAGTTCGGCGTTAACACCAAACATACGGTAAAGCAGTTCCTCATTGTAATACTCATGGGGCTCTCCAAGGGAGCATTTTGCAATGTCTCCCATGGTGTACAGACCAACCGACTCCAGCTTTTTGGCATAGCCGCGTCCCACCCGCCAAAAATCGGTCAGGGGACGGTGTTCCCACAAAAGACGGCGATACCCGATCTCATCCAGCTCGGCAATACGGACGCCGTTTTCATCGGGCGGGCTCCGCTTAGCCACAATATCCATGGCCACCTTACAAAGATAGAGATTGGTCCCAATCCCCGCGGTAGCGGTGATTCCCGTAGTGCGAAGCACGTCCAGGATCATCTTTTGGGCCAGCTCCTTGGGAGTCAGGCCGTAGGTTTTCAGATAATGCGTAAGGTCGATAAAAACCTCGTCGATGGAATACACGTGTATATCCTCGGGAGAAACGTACTTTAGATAGACGTTATAGATCCGCGTGCTGTATTCCATGTAGTGGGCCATACGCGGCGGCGCCACGATATAGTCAACCGCAAGAGATGGATCGGCCTCCAGGGCAGAAAAATCATAGGACTTCCCCACCAAACGGCCCCCGGGAGCCATGGATTTTCGCTTGGCGTTGACCTCACGGATGCGTTGCACCACCTCAAACAGACGGGGACGCCCCGGGATCCCGTAGGATTTCAGAGAGGGAGACACCGCAAGACCAATGGTCTTTTCGGTGCGGGAGGCATCGGCCACCACAAGATTGGTGCGCATGGGATCCAAGCCCCGCTCCATGCACTCCACCGAGGCGTAAAAGGACTTCAAATCAATGGCAACATAGGCTTTTTCCATGGCATTCCCCTCCTTTCCCAAGATCTCTCTGCTCTACGTTCATTGTACCACAAAACCTCCGGGATTGCAATAGGAGAATCCCGGAAAATCCTCCGTGCTTCCCTTTGCACAATGATAAAACGCGGATGCAAGCCTTTGCTTACATCCGCGCTATTTTTATCCGTTTCGCTTCAACAGTTTCTCCAATGCGGGAAACCGTGGAGTTGCATCAAACCAACGGTGCAGGAGCTTGCTCATCATGGCAATGAGGGGCGAATTGATGGCAGTGGTCACCAGGGTGCCCAAACCAATGCTATGGAAACTGGAGTAGCCGATGGCCGTCCAATCAAAGCTGCCGAGATCTCCAAAAAGTGTGACGGCAAGGAGAACCGAAAGAACCAAAAGAGTAATGTCGAAGGTCCATTTGGTTTTGTTGATATTCCAATGGAACCGCTCGGCGAGCTCGGCCACAAACAGCTCATAGACCTGCAAAGGCATATAGGTGCGGAAGAAGCAGGCCACCCCAAAAGCGGTGATACCGTCTCCCACAAGAAGCATGACCCAGCGAAGCCAAATGGTATCAAAGGAAATCCCGTTCAGGAGCCACAAAAACAGATTGAGAGTGTATCCGTAAATCACGGCCACCGCAAAGGCCAGCAGATACCGCCAGCGAAAACGGCGGATCACGGCACAAAGAACCGCCAACATCAGGCCTTGGATCAGATATTCGGTTACGCCTACACTAAAGCCACTCCAAAGAGGTGCCAAGGCCTCGCTGATTACAAAGGCGGGAGCGGCGATCATCGAAACACCAAGGTCGGCCTTACTGCAGATGGCTACCCCGAGTGCAACGATCACAATTCCCATAAGCCACAACAATTCCGATGCTTTTTGAATCTTTTTCATAACTGTCAAGGTCCTTCCCTAAAGTTCCATATTTTTGCATACGGCAAACAGACCCATTGATTATAGCATAGATTTTGAAAATTGTCAACGACGGTTTTCTTGAAAAAACAAAAACGCAAACAATTTTGGAACGATACCGCTACAAAAGCAATAAAATCTGTGGAAACTTTTAAAAAACCACTTGCAATTTGAAAAAATGTATGTTATAATATTGAGCGTTGCACAGTTGCAATCAATTGAATTAATGGAGAAGTACTCAAGTGGGGACGTTTGCGAGCGCTGCCTGTGGCAGAGAAAGCGAGCCAAACGGAGTGGCCGCGGTCAAAATTTGGCGAGCAATCGCGAGCAACAAATTTTGGGTACCGCAACAGGATCGAAGAGGCGACGCCGACAACGATTCGGTTCCTCATTTGTGCTTTTATAAATTTCATATTTTTTTACGGAGAAGTACTCAAGTGGTCGAAGAGGCGTGACTCGAAATCTCGTAGGGCGTTAACGCGTCGCGTGGGTTCAAATCCCACCTTCTCCGCCAAGCGGCTATGTCCGCAACCCAAGCCGCAAGGAAATCCTTGCGGCTTTTTTGCGAAAAGGAGTTATCATGAAAAAATTTGAGGGTATCCTTCTCTGCACCGATCTTGACGGTACGCTCCTAAAAAAGGATGGCACGATCTCGCAGGAGAATCGACGCGCCATTGAATTCTTTCAGCAAAACGGTGGTTTTTTTACCTTCGTTACCGGAAGAATGCCCTTTTTTGCAAGGCATATCTATCTGGACATAGGCCCCAACGCGCCCATTGGCTGTATCAACGGCGGTGGCATCTACGATTATTCCACCGAATCCTACGTCTGGAAGCAGGAGCTCTCCCGTGACGTACAGGAGCTGGTGGAATATATTGATGGTTCCATGCATGGAATGGGCATCCAGGTCAACACCTTTGATAAGATCTACTTCTGCAAGGAAAACTCCGCCATGGAGCGATTTCGCCGCATTACCAATATGCCCAATCTCGTTCTTCCCTGCCGTCAAATTGAGGAGCCCATAGCCAAGATCGTATTTGGAGACGAGGATCCCTCGCAAATTTCCCTGTTAGCAGAGCTTCTAAAGAGTCATCCCCGGGCCAAGGATTTCGATTTTGTTCATTCGGAGCAAACCCTGTACGAGATCCTCCCCAAGGGAATCCACAAGGGCTGTGTCCTGCCACGCCTGGTTAAGCATTTGAGTAGTTCTCCCATGAAAACGATTGCCGTAGGCGATTTTGACAACGACATTGGTATGCTCCGCGTAGCCGACCTTGGAATTGCCGTTGCCAACGCAACCCTCGGAGCCAAGCAGGCCGCCGATTGCATGACGGTCAGCAACGAAGAACACGCCATTGCGCAGATCATTGAAGATCTGGAGGCGGGACGCCTCCCACTTTAATCATAACAAAAGCACTTGCGACGATACCGTTACAAGTGCTTTTTCTTATTCCATCGGCTCGGTTCCCGACGGCACCGTGGGAAGGGGTTGCTGGAGGGCGTAGACCACGTCCTTCCACCGCGCCAGGATCTCCCGCCCTTCGTACCACAGCTGTTTGGGATCGTTGGAAAGAGGGGCCGCCACACCGTAGGCATCGTAGCCCAGCTTATCGGCAATGTAAAGTGCTCGATAGAGATGGTATTCCTGGGTCACAATCACAATGCGCTTCCCTTGATATTGCTCCAGCATACGAAAGAGACTTTCGTAGGTGGAAAGGCCGTAAGGATCGATCATTACCGCCTCGGCGGGAACGCCCTGCGCTATGGCAAAGTCCCGCATGGGAACTACCTCGTTGTAATCCTCAAATCGGGCATCTCCACTCATCAAAAGGATCTCCGAAATTCCCGTATTCCAGACCTCTACTCCGGTGTTGACCCGATCCCGCAGCCGGTTGCTCAAGCGTCCGTCATCGTGCACCTTGCAGCCAAGCACCACAATGCAATCCACCTTTGTTCCCATCGTTTGAAGCTCCCGGGACGTCAGGATCCTCGGTGCGCTATACGAAACCACCGCCGCGCTGATGCAGAGTGCCATTGCCGCGACCAGGGTTCCCAAAATCAAAAGGATGGCCAGGGAAATTCGAACACTCCTCCAAAATCGCTTGTATTTTTTTAGATCGGTGATCTGTTTCCTCACAAATCGACCGCCACAAACCAGTCCTTTCCACAGCCCTTTGGCAAGTGTTTTGCCAAACCGAGCCCATCGGAACAGTATTTTCTTCAACCCATTCCCTCCAATTCTTGCGTTCTTATCAATAGTATAGCAGAATCCAAGGGAAATAGCAAGCAGAAATTTAAGAAAGCTCCTGCCGCAGAGCCGCAAGGATCTTTTTTTCTTCTCTGGAGACCTTGACCTGGGTCAATCCCAGGGCGTTGGCAGTCTGTTGCTGGGTCATGTTTCGATAGTAGCGCATCAAGAGGATCTTTCGCCAAAGGGGGGGCAGGCGGTGAATGCATTGAGCCAGGGCAACGCGGTCACAGATCCGCTCGCTCTCGTTTTCACTTTCCTCGTCGGAGAGGATCCCCTCGTAGGTAACGGTATCCTCGCCGTAAACAAACTCCGAGAGGGAGGTTACGGGGGAAATGGAATCCAGAGAAATGGCCGCCTCCTCCACGGTCAGATTGCATCGGGTGGCCAGCTCTGCAATTCCGGGCTCTCTGCCCTCCTCCGCCAGGATCCGATTCTTCTCATGCATCAGGGATACGCCCTGCCGTTTGTAGATACGACTGACCTTGATGGGACCGTCATCCCGCAGATGCCGACGGATCTCTCCAACGATCAGCGGCACCGCATAGGTGGAAAAGGCCGTGCCCCGCTCGATGGAGAAGGAGCGAATCGCCTTCACTATACCAATGGTGCCGATCTGTACCAGATCCTCGTACTCGGTTCCCCGATCCAAAAACCGACGGGCGATCTTGCGTACCAGACCCAGATTTTCCTCCACCAGTTCCGCCTCCGCGGATTCATCCCCCGCCTGTACCCGCTCCAAAAGGGCTAAATTTCGTTCATATATGGACGTTTGTTCCATACGCTCACCTCAACTATTGAATCGGTAAGCCCGTGGCTTACTTATGTAACCGCTTGAGGAGAGTGACCGTGGTGCCCTTGCCAAGACGGCTACGCACACGGAGCTCGTCGCAAAAATTTTCCATCACGGTAAAGCCCATGCCGCTGCGCTCGTTTTCGGCATCGGTGGTAAAGAGGGGCTCCCGCGCTTGCTTAACGTCGGCAATCCCACAGCCGCGATCCCGCACCTCAATCTGGATCAGGCGTCCCTCGCAGAGCTTGACGCAGAGGAGGATCTCCCCCACCGTTTCCCGATAGGCGTGCACAATGCAGTTGGTGACCGCCTCCGAAACCGCGCATTTAATGTCGGCAAGCTCCAGGGCCGTGGGATTGAGTTGAGCGCAGAAGGCGGCTACGGCGGCGCGGGCCATTCCCTCGTTCACCGAGAGCGACGGCAGAGAGAGCTGCATCTCGTTCTCCACCGCCGCGCTAAAATCGACTCTGTTTTTCATAGATGTTCATTTCCTTTCTTTTTGTCTTTGGTTTTCAGGACGGTGATCATGCGATCCATGCCGGCCAGACGAAGGATCTTGAGCACGGCGGGACTGGGATCCAGAACGGCAAATTTTCCGCCGTATTTGGAGACCAGGGCAAAGCGTCCCATAATCAGCCCAAGCCCCGAGCTATCCATAAAGTCCACCCGGGACAGTTCCAAGAGGACCCGCCCGGGACGCGCCTCCAGAATCTGCTCGTCGATCCCCGCTCGCACCGCCACGGCACTGTGATGGTCGATCTCGCCTCCCACGCGAATCACTAAGGTATCCCCCTTGGTTTCATAAACAACTTGTCCTCCGCTTCGAATCATTGCTTCACTTCCCTTCTTTTTTCACTATTTTACCATATTGGGAGCGAGAAAAATGTCACAGTATGGAGGAAAAAATTTTCTTTTTTCTGTTTACAAAACACATTCTGTGTGCTATAATAGTGTTGCGACACAAATGAATAAAAACCTACATAGGGGATAAGTGTACATTTTTATCATAGGTAAAAATGTATGCTCTGTTTTCGTATGCTTATCTTGATGTAGGTTTAGGAAAACATTTGTGTCGCAGCAAATGGAGCTACACATTTTTCGTGCGTAGCTTCGGCTGCGCACTTTTTTATTTTCAAGGAGGAAAAAGCCATGGAAAAGATCTACGAATCTCCCGAACTGGACGTGGTTTGTCTTGATGAGCAGGACATCGTTACCGCATCCAACGTCGGCGATAACTGGATGGGCTGGGACACCGCCGAAAATTAATTGATTTTAAGAAAGGAAACCATCATGAAAAACAAAAAGCTGCTTCTCTCATTGATGTTGGTCGCCGTTCTGGTCGTTATTGCCTGCGCGATCACCGTTACGGCCACCACCGCAGATCCCGCCGATCTGAATTTGCGGATCTACGGCAAGAACCTCCTGCTGGAGGACTCGATCTACATCACCTACGCCGTCCCCGTGGATGGCACGAACGGTGCCGACGTAAAAATGCTCTTCTGGCTCTCGCCGCAAAGTGAGTACACCTACGGCACTCAGGACTATACCCTCTCCCCCGAGGCCGGAACCGTAACTATCGGCTCCACCGAGTGCTATATCTTTAATTTCCGTCACCTGGCGGCAAAGCAGATGACGATGGACGTTTACGCCAAGGTCTATGCAAGTGTATCGAACGGTGAAAATGCCCAAGCATACTACAGCAACCTGGACAAATACAGCGTGCTCCAATACGCCTATAATATGCTGGGCAAGACCTCCACGGCCAATCCCGATGCCAAGACCCAAAAGCTGCTGAACAGTATGCTGGAATACGGCGCAGCGGCACAGGAATACTTTGGTGAGAATACCGACCGTCTTGCCACCGATACCTATTACCAGATCAAGGTAAAGGGCACTACTCTGCCCGATGGAGCCACCCACGGGCTTTACAAGAGCGGCGCGCAGATCGCCATTTCCGCCCCCGAGACCAATGCCGCCGGCGAAAGCTTCCTCTACTGGCAGAACAGCGCCGGGGCGGAGGTGAGTACCGAGCGTTCCTATACCATTACGGTATCCGGTGCTAACGAGAGTTATACCGCAATTTATGGCGAACACGAGACTCCGTCAACCGATCCGCTGATCTACACCGAGCTTTCTGACGGCACCTACAGTGTGAAGGCAAATCCCGATGTAGCACTTCCCGCTGCCATTGCAATTCCTGCAACCTACAACAATAAGGCAGTTACGGTAATTGAGGACAGTGCGTTCCTGGATTGCACGGCACTGACCAATATCAGTCTTCCCCACGGAATTACCACCATTGGCGAAAAAGCTTTCTCGGGTTGTACCGGATTGACCGCGCTCAATATTCCTGAAACGGTAACCACCATTGGAATCCGAGCCTTCCATGATTGTGAATTGATTCCCGAAATCACCATTCCCGCATCAGTCACCAACATTGGCACACAGATCTTCTACGGTTGCGATAAGCTGAGCACCGTTTATTACAACTCCACCTATGGAAGTCAGGATAATCCTTTCCTTGCAATCAAGAGCATTGAGACGGTAGTCTTTGGCGGTTCGAGAATCCCGTCTTACATCGCTTATAATTGCGTCAATCTGAAAAATGTAACTATTTATGATAGCGTAACAAGCATTGGCTATTCTGCGTTCTATGGTTGCAGTAGCCTTAC
The DNA here is from genome assembly GCA_017451915.1 of Clostridia bacterium. GTDB lineage: Bacteria > Bacillota > Clostridia > Oscillospirales > CAG-272 > UMGS1865. Next base: position 9,381 of record JAFTNJ010000014.1, on the reverse strand, counting down.
CAGCATCACCATTCCCGATAGCGTGACCACTATTGGCAGTTATGCGTTCTACGGTTGCAGTAGCCTTACCAGCATCACTATTTCCGATAGCGTGACAAGCATTGGCAATTATGCGTTCCATCAGTGTACCAATATTAAAGCCGTGTACATTACGGATCTAGAAGCATGGTGTAAGATTTCGTTCGGCGACTGGAGAGGGATCCAAGCCAATCCTATGCAATATGGGGCCAATCTGTATTTGAATAATGAACTCGTAACCAAACTGGAAATTCCAAAAACCATCACCAAAATCAAACCAAATGCATTTGAAGGTTGCACAAGCTTTACCAGCATCACCATCCCCGATAGCGTCACAAGCATTGGCTATTCTGCGTTCTCTGGTTGCAGTAGCCTTACAAGCATCACCATTCCCGATAGCGTGACAAGCATTGGCGATAGGGCGTTCTACTATTGTACCGGTCTTACCAGCATCACCATCCCCGATAGCGTCACAAGCATTGGCTATTCTGCGTTCGATGGTTGCAGTAGCCTTACAAGCATCACCATTCCCGATAGCGTGACAAGCATTGGCAGTGGTGCGTTCCTTGAATGCTACAAGCTCGTAGAAGTAATTAATCATTCTTCCTTGAACATTGTAGCGGGTTCAAGCGAATACGGATGTGTGGCATATTATGCAAAAGAAGTTCACACCGGAGAGACAAAAATCGTTAATCAAAACGGATATCTGTTCTCTACCTACAATGGTATCAACTATTTGTTGGGATATGTAGGAAGTGATACGATTCTCGCACTGCCTGAAACCTATAATGGACAAAATTGTGAAATCTACCAATATGCGTTCTATGGTTGCAGTAGCCTTACCAGCATCACTATTTCCGATAGCGTGACAAGCATTGGCAATTATGCGTTCTTCCATTGCAGTAGCCTTACCAGCATCACTATTCCCGATAGCGTAACAAGCATTGGCCATTCTGCGTTCTTGGATTGCAGTAGCCTCACCAGCATCACTATTCCCGATAGCGTAACAAGCATTGACGATTTTACGTTCCTTAATTGCAGTAGCCTTAAAACCGTTTACTACAACGGCACAGCAGAGGATTGGGTAACAACCTCCATTGGTTCTTACAATGATGCACTAACTTCCGCCACCATCTACTATTTTTCCGAAACCCAGCCCACCACCGAGGGCAACTATTGGCATTACGTGGACGATGTTCCCACGGCATGGCCAACCTATACAGAGCCCGAACTGAATTATCTCACCTTTACTTTGATGGAAAATGACACCTACAGTGTGAAGGCAAATCCCGACGTGGAGCTCCCCCCTGCCATTATCATTCCCGCGATCTATAAGGGCACGGTGGTAACCGCAATTGAGGACAATGCCTTTAAGGATTGTGCAATATTGACCAGTATCACAATTCCCGATAGCGTGACCAGCATTGGGAAATGCGCGTTTGAAAATTGTTCCGCTCTTACCAATATTATTCTCCCTGATAGTGTGACCAGCATCGCCCCCTGGACATTTTATGAATGCACCAACCTTATCAGTATCACCATTTCCGGTAACGTAACCAGCATTGAGATGGGAGCCCTCTCTGGTTGTACTGCTCTGAATGCGGTTTACTATGTCGGCAAGGTAGATAATTGGAAGAAAATCACTATTGGATCCTACAACACGAAATTGATTACTACTCCTTGCTATTACTACTCCGAAATCCAACCCACCTCCAGTGGCAACTATTGGAGATACGTGGACGGTGTGCCCACGGCGTGGTGATCCTCCTTACTTGTTTCTCTCCCCTCCCCTTTTTGAGAAATTTTGAAAGGTGATGGGGGCTTGGGGGAAGAGGAAAGCTTTTTTAAAAGCTTTCCTCTTCCCCCAAAAACTAATATGAACAAAAATAGAACCCCGGACGGTAACCCGTCCGGGGTTCTATTCTGTCAGAATGAATTAGTCGGCGTAAACGCTAACCTTCTTCTGAGACTTGGTCTTGTGCTCAAACTTAACCTTACCATCGATGAGAGCAAAGAGGGTGTGGTCCTTGCCTACGCCAACGTTGTTGCCGGCGCAAACTGCGGTGCCTCTCTGTCTGATGATAATGTTGCCGGCTACTACGGGCTGACCGTCAGCCTTCTTAACGCCAAGGCGCTTAGACTCACTGTCACGGCCGTTCTTAGTAGAACCAACACCTTTTTTATGAGCAAAGAACTGTAAACTGAGCTTTAACATGATTCTTTTCCTCCTAATTTTTTGTTTCCCCTTTTTGGGAATTTGGGTAGGGATGGTGAAATCAGTCCTCGTAGGGCTTATCCTGTACCTCAACGTCCAGGAAATCTCCGTACTCCTCGAGCATATCACTGAGCTGACAGTAGTAACCCATCATAATCCCCGAAACCGCGTACCGCTTATAATCGTCTGCCTCAAACTCGGGCAACGCGGCCTTGGCCTGCACCCGAATTTTGGTAGCGCCCTCGTTGATATCGTAATCAACCTGGGAAGCATACGCAACCTCGATGGTATTGATGAGAAACATGGTCATAGAGGAGATGGCCGCGCACAAAATATCGTCGCCTGCCTCGCCGTACCCGGTGTGACCCTGCTCCTCGAAGCCGTAGAAAACTCCACCACTTCTGAAAAACACGATTTTTGTCATGTCCTTACAACTTGCGAGAAATTAGCCCTCGATCTTTACGATCTGAACCTTGGTGAAAGGCTGTCTGTGGCCGATCTTCTTCTTCTCGTTCTTCTTGGACTTGTACTTGAAGACATAAATCTTCTTGCCCTTACCGTTCTTCAGTACCTTAGCGGTAACCTTAGCACCTTCAACGGTGGGGGTACCAGCCTTGAAGCCGTTGTCGTTGGACAGTGCCATAACGCTGTCGAAAACGATTTCGTCTCCTTCGTTGGCGTCGAGCTTTTCAACAAAGATAATGTCCTGCTCGATTACTTTGTACTGCTTTCCACCGGTCTGAATGACTGCAAACATGAAAAGCACCTCTCTTTCTGATAGACTCGCTGACTCATGGCGGCGCCGTTTTTGGACGCACTTAAAAGAGCCATTTTCAAGCGGCAAATTATTATATCATAATTATAATAGCTTGTCAAGAGTTTTTTCAAAAAAATCCAAATTTCTATTTTTTTGATCCAATCTTTCGGTGGGGACGGTTGCAAATTTGTTTTTTTTGTGTTATACTGTTGCTATCAACCTCAAAAAAACGGAGGACACTATGAAATTTGATTTTCGCGAAGCCGCAAAAAAGAACATTCTGATCGTTGCCCATCGGGGCGTTTTTGGGGGGAATATCCCCTGCAACACCATTCCCGCCTATGAGGCGGCACTGCGCCAGGGCGCGGACATGATCGAGATCGACGTGGACATGAGCCTTGACGGCAAGCTCTACATCTTCCATCCCGGCATGGAGCCTCATCATCTGGCTTATATGGATCGCATCAAGCGACTCCCCGCCGCGGAGATTGATCGGCTCCGTTACCTCAACTATGATCGGGTCTATACCCAGTTCCCCATCAATACCTTTGACGACGTTCTGGAAACCTTTAAGGGCCGCTGCTTTATCAACGTGGATAAATTCTGGCGGCACCCCAAGGAGATCCACGACGCCATCGTTCGCCACGGCATGGAGGATCAGATCGTGGTTAAGTCGGCGGTGACCGACGAGGTCCTCAAAACATTGGAAGAGGTTTCTCCCGAGCTTCAGTTTATGCCGATCGTGAGCCGTACTCATCCTCTCCACGAGCGTCTGCTGAAGAGCTCCATCAACTATCTTGGCGCCGAGGTTTTGTTCACCAACGATAACGACGAGGTTGCCTCTCCCGAATTCATCGAAAAAATGCACAGAGACGACAAGCTGGTATGGGTAAACTCCATTATTTACAACTATCGGGATCAGCTCTCTGCGGGACATTCGGATGACACCGCCATCTGCTCGAATCCCGACGACGGCTGGGGCTGGCTTGCCCGCCGCGGCTTTGACATCATCCAAACCGACTGGACGGGAATGTTGGTTAATTATCTGAAAGAAAACAACTTGTATTACCGAACCTAAACAAAAAAGGGCTGAAACGCAAAACGTTTCAGCCTTTTTTTCAATCATTTAATGTCTACGCCGCCAAAAACGCAGGCACCCTCAACGAAAACGGTAACGGCTCCATCGATTTGACGGAAGTGTCTGGTATCATCCATTCCTCCAAAAACAGAAGTGGAGGTATGCTGAAGATTGACGTTCTCCGGCAGGATGATATCAACCCCCCCAAACACCGCGTTGGCCTTGATCACCACGTCCTTCGTAATGATGGCGTGACGAAGATCACACTCAATTCCGCCAAATACGGCATTGAGCTCAATCCCCTCAAAATCCTGCCCGTCGTAATTGATATCCTGGGCACCAAATACTGCGTTTACGCAATTCAGTTTTCCATCGCTCACGGGCGGCTTCTTATGATTTTTTTGCTTGTTCTGCGTTCCGCGGAACACCATGCGCAAACCGATCAAAATCAATCCCGCAATGAGAGCCAGCTTCCAGACCTTATCGTAGCCAATGACATCCTGGGCTCCAAGGAGCAAAGCGAGCCCCAACAAAAGAAGGACCAGATTGCCGGTTTTATCCTTCTCGGTCAACAATCCGGTAAATCCGGGAATGATCAAAAAGAGGGTCCACCAGCCATCAAAGAAGATCTCAACATCGGTTACGCCCATAACGTTCAATCCAAGGACCACGCCAAGGGCTACCAAAGCAACACCCCATAAAATTCGATTCAAGCGTTTCATAATAAAGTCATCCTCCAATCCTTATTTTTTCATTTCCAGAGTCTTTTCGTAAGCAGCCGCAACGGCATCGATAACGGCACCGCGGAAGCCGTTGACCTCCAAGGCGTGGACGCCTTGAATGGTAGAACCGCCGGGACTGCAAACCGCGTCCTTGACCTGTCCCGGGTGCTTGCCCGAGGTCAGCAAAAGCTCCGCGGTTCCCAGCAGCGTCTGCGCCGCGTAAAGATTGGCCTTGTCTCGCGGCAATCCGCACTCCACGGCACCGTCGGCCATAGCCTCGGCAAAAAGTGCCACAAAGGCGGGACCGCATCCGGACAGTGCGCTGGCGGCATCGATCTTTCCTTCCTCAATGGGATCCACCAGTCCTGCCGCGGAAAGGGCTTGGCAGAAGGTCTGCAGGGCGGCATCCGTTACGTTGGCATTGGCCGTGTACAGAATCACGCCCTTGCCCACCGCTGCGGGGGTATTGGGCATGATGCGAATCACCGCGCAATGACAGCCCGCAAAAGCTTCAATGGCAGACACCGTGATCCCTGCGGCCATAGAAACCAGCACAAAAGGATCCTTGCGCGCCTGCAACACCGGGGCAATCTCCCGGAAGAGCTCCGGGAAGGTCTGGGGCTTGACGCCGAGAAAAATAAATTCTGCCTCCCCGGCAATGATCGCCGCCTCAAAAACGGCAACACCGAATTCCTTGGCAAAGGCCTCGGCCTTGGGGGCAAAGGCATCGCACACCGCGATCTCGGAGGGCTCGATCTCCTTGGCAACCGCCGTTGCCAGGGCTCCTCCCATGTTTCCGCAACCGATAAATCCAAATTTCATAGTTTGATCCTTTCCCGCTCAACGGATTTGTCCGTTGCCGTGAATCACGTATTTATAAGTGGTCAACTCGCAAAGTCCCATGGGACCTCTTGCGTGGAGCTTTTGGGTGGAGATTCCGATCTCGCATCCCAGACCGAATTCACCGCCGTCGGTAAATCGCGTGGAGGCGTTGACGTACACCGAGGAGCTATCCACCGCCGCGGTGAAGTAGGCAGCGTTTTCCCGACTCTGTGTCAGGATCGCCTCGCTGTGATGGGTGGAATGCTTGGCAATGTGAGCCACGGCATCCTTTACGTCCTCCACCACCTTGACGGCGAGAATGTAGTTCAAAAATTCGGTGTCAAAATCGGCCTCGGTAGCGGGGGTTCCTTCAATGATCTCCGCCGCGCGAGCATCCAGCCGAAGCTCGACCTCCGGCTTTCCCTCCGCACCTCGCGCCTCCCCCAGCTGATGTTTAAGCAGGGGCAAAAAGCGGTCGGCAATATTTTGGTGAACCAGACAGACCTCTGCGGCGTTGCAAACCGAGGGACGGCTGGTCTTGGCATTTTCAATGATATTCAAGGCCTGATCAAAATCAGCACTTTCATCCACAAAGATATGGCAGATACCGGTTCCGGTTTGGATACAAGGCACCTTGGCATTCTCTACACAGGCCCTAATCAGTCCGGCACCGCCCCGGGGAATGAGAAGGTCCACATAGTCCACGGCGGTCATCAGCTCGTTGGCACCGGCGCGGGTGGTATCCTCCAGCATATTCACAAAATTCGGGTTGATGCCACAACTCTCCAGCCCCTTTTTTAAGGCGGTAACAATGGCGTAGGAGGAACGGTAGGCCTCCTTGCCGCCTCGCAAAACACAAACGTTTCCGCTCTTCAGAGCCAGAGCGGCCGCATCGGAGGTCACGTTGGGACGGCTCTCATAGATGATTCCCACCACGCCCATGGGGACGCGGGTCTTTTCGATGCAGAGCCCGTTGGGGCGTTCCACCCGCTGGATTACCTCCCCCACGGGATCGGGCAAATCCACCACCTCGCGGATACCTCGAGCCATGCCGGCAATGCGATCCTCACTCAGGCGCAAGCGATCCACCATAACCTCGTTCATAGAGCCTCGCACCGCGGCAATATCCTTGGCGTTGGCATCCAAAATCGTCGCGGTCTCCGCGATCAGCGTGTCTGCCATGGCCAGCAGGGCGCGATTCTTTTCCTCGGTATTCAGCAAAGCAAGGGCAGGTGCCGCCGCCTTTGCCGCCTGTAAAATTTCAAGAGTAGTCATAGGGTTCTTATCCTTTTTTTGCGTAGAATGTAGTTCCCACCGCCCGACCGTCAAACAGGTCGTAGAGCTGACGGGGGGAGGCACCGTTGAGAATGATCATCTCACATCCTGCCTCGGTGCAGATCTGTGCCGCGTGAAGCTTGGTTTTCATTCCGCCGGTTCCAAGGGACGAGCCCTCTCCGCCGGCCAACCCAAGGATCTCCGGGGTCAACTCCCGCACCTCGGTGATCAGGCGGGCGTTGGGATCCTTGCGGGGATCGGCGGTGTAAAGTCCGTCAATGTCCGAGAGCAGGATCAAACGGTCAGCGTTGATGCTCACCGCCACCATGGCAGAAAGGGTGTCGTTATCCCCCACCTTGATCTCCTCGGTGGCAATGGTATCGTTCTCGTTGATGATGGGAAGAACCCCCAGCTCCAGCAAGCGACGCATGGTGTTTTGAAAATTATGATAGCGGTCATCGTGGCGGAAATCCGATCCGGTAAGAAGCAGCTGGGCCACGGTATGATTGTATTCCTGGAATAGGCGGTCATAGGTATACATCAGCTCGCACTGCCCCACTGCGGCGGCGGCCTGCTTGGTGGGAATATCCGTAGGACGCTCCTTAAGGGACAGCTTGCCAACCCCCATGCCAATGGCACCGGAGGATACCAGGATCACCTCGTGTCCGCTGTTCTTCAGGTCGCTCAAAATACGGCACAGCTCCTCCACACGCCGAATATTTAAGCATCCGGTGCTGTGCGCCAGAGTGGAGGTTCCCACTTTTACTACAACTCTCATGTTCTTATCCTTCTCTCGGGTACTTTAGTTTGTTAATACATTATAGCGCAAAACAAAGCATTCGTCAAGGGCTATGCTAAAAAAAGATTGACAAACATTCCCGCCCATGCTATAATGAAATTGTAACCAAAAAACAGAAAAGGAGAAAAAACGATGAAACACGTACGACAAACCGTTCGCCTTTGGACCATCGTGCTTGCCTGCACGTTGCTTCTGACTTCATGCTCTTTTTTGGAATTGGAGGATCTCCCGATCCTTACCAAAGAACCGCCCTTCCCCGACGGAGACGGAATTCCCGCAGAAACCGAGGAGGAGGAACCCGCCTTTCACGAGGAGGACTGGGTCTTCCGCAAGAGCTACACCACCGAGACCTACCGCATACAAAGGTATGCAGGGCAGGACGCCGAGGTTACCGTCCCCACCACCTATCAAGGCCTCCCCGTAATCTCCATCTCCTACGCCGCCTTTAAAGATAACCCCACCTTGACCAAGGTTACGATCCCCGAGGGAATCACCGAGATAGGAAGCAATGCATTTTCCGGATGTGCAAAGCTGACCGAGGTGAACCTCCCCAACAGCTTGACCGCTCTTGGCGACCGGGCCTTTTACGAATGTAGCAGCCTGACCGAGATCTCCATTCCCGGCAGTCTGACCACGATCCCCAGATTTGCCTTTTATCAATGCATCGCTCTGCAGGGCATCGTCCTTTCCGAAGGGATCACCACGATTCAGGAAAGCGCGTTTGCTTATTGTGAGAGCCTGGTGGGAATTCGGATCCCCGAAAGCGTGACCAAAATTGAAAAAAACGCCTTCCTTTTTTGCTCCTCCCTTTGCTTTCTTCAGTTGCCGAGTCAGCTGAAGAGTATGGGTCCCTACGCGTTCAGCCAATGCCGAAGCCTGACCGAGATCGATATTCCCGAGGGAATCACCACTATTGGCAGTTCTGCCTTTGAAAGCTGTATTTCTCTGACCAACGTGTACATTCCCACCAGCGTAACGACCATTGAAAACGGTGCGTTTTTTGCCTGCCAAAGCCTTACTACGCTGAACATTCCCGATTCGGTTTCCAGCATCGGCAACCACGCCGTTGCCTATTGCGAGAAGCTGACCTATCTCCATTTGCCCGCCGGCCTCAAGGAGCTTCCCCTGGGTCTTTTTATGGGATGCACCGGGCTCAAGGAGGTGCGCCTTCCTTCCTCGGTAGAAGGGATCTCCCATGGAACCTTTGCGAATTGTAACAGTATGGAATCCATGGTGCTGCCAAAGTCGCTGAAGCGGCTGGATCGCGAGGCTTTTATCCCCTGCCACAATCTCAAATCCATCTATTTTGAAGGAACGTCCCAAAACTGGGAAAAGATGATCAGCGAGTATGAAACGATCAACGCGGCCTATCCCCTGCACACCCAGGTCTATTTCTACTCCGCTACCCAACCCACCACCGGCGGCAACTATTGGAGATACGTGGATAATGTTCCAACGCCTTGGTAAACACATGAAAACATTCCTTTTCTCCCCGGCAAGCCGTGCTTGCCGGGGAGCCTTTTGTACGGGTTCTTTTTGGAGAAACCGCCAAACTGTAGTTTTGTCAATGATGTGAGACTAAAAAAGTAAAAATAAAAGTAACGAGTTCGGTTAAATGCTTTTGCAGTCGGAAGGAGGGGCGGAGCCCCGAGAGGAGACTGCAAAAGCGTGGCGCGATTCAAGCGCAGGTATTTT
>JAFTNJ010000013.1 GCA_017451915.1 Clostridia bacterium | reverse complement strand
GGTGGTCTGGGTGGTGTCGCCGCCGTTCTGGCATGCTACTACAGAGAACAGCATGATCATTGCCAGAGCAAGGGTTACAACACGCCAAAGGTTGCGAGTGTTTTTCATAATGAAAATCTCCTTCTTAATTTTTTTCGGAACGAAAAATTCCTGGTTTCATTGTACCATATCTTAACGGAAAAAGCAAGACTTTTTTTAAATCTTTTCGATGTTATTTCATAAAAACTTCCAAAAGAATCCCCCGCAACCGAGGTTGCGGGGGAGAAAGGGATTATTTCTTCATTAAGTAGATGGTTCTCCAGTGCCAGGAGGATACCTTAGCGCCTTCGGGAATGGTGTAGGTGATGGTATGCTCACCGGCTTCCAGTTCCACTTCAACGCCGGTCCAGGTCAGGTATGCACCCTGGGTGCCGTCGTTTACAGCATTTACGTCTGCATCGGTAACGGTGTACTTCATGATCATGGGACGCTGATCATCGAACTGAACCTGGCAGAAACGCTCTGCGCTATTCTTAATACGCATATAGGAGCAGATGGTGTAGGTGCCGGGCTCGGTTACGGTAAAGGTCCAACGAATGTAGCAATCCTCGGTAGCAAGACCATTGCCGCCGTTGGCTTCCTTAATCTTTGCAGCGTTGGGATCGATGTAATAGTGGAATACGCCGCTTTGAATCAGCTTAATTACGCCGTTTGCGGAAGCACCGGCATTGCCCTCGGGAGTGTAGAGGTGGTAGGTCGAATTCTCCTTCTGGGTAAAGATGTTCGCGGTGTTTGCCTCGCAGCTGGAAGCTTCAATAACGATGGTAGCGTTCTTGTAAGCCTCGGGGAGCTCCTTGGAGAGTGCGTCTGCACCGAAATCGGGGATGATCTCGGGAGCGTTGGGATCCACAACCTCAACAACTACCAGTCTGGAGGGGAACTGGGTAACGTCCAGATCCGCGGCCTTTTCACCGGTGATGTAGTAGGTGTTGGATGCGCTCATGGTGTTGTAGGTATTGTAGGTACCCAGGTAGTAGGTGTTCAAGCCGTCCGCAGAGGTGTGGATGAGCAGCTTGAGGGTAGAATCAAAGGTGTAGTAGTTTGCGGGAGTTTCGGTTACCAGCTGTACGCCTGCCTTGCCCTTGCCGGCCTCGCCTGCCTGACGCTCGTAAACCTCAATGTAGGTCTTGGTCTCGCCGTCCATGAAGAACAGTCTGTACTGACCGTCGGTAATCTCAACGAATACGTCAACAGCGTCTGCAACGTTCTCGCTGGTAGCCAGGTAGTAGCCGTCCATCTTACCGGTGAAGTACAGGGTCTTGCCTTCCAGGTTGCCCTGAACCAGAGCGAACTTGTAAGCGGTATCAGCCACGGGAGCGTCGGGATCAACCTCGGGAGCGGGCTCTTCATTGCCGAAGTCGGGGATATTACCAACCAAGGTGCCCTTGGTTGCGCCTTCGGCAACGTTCAAGGTACCGGTAAAGGTGGAGTTGGTAATGGTAACTACGGGAGCGGTTGCGGGATCCTCGGGAACCGTGATGTAACCGATCAAACCGCCGGCAGCCTCGGTAACGTTGATGGTGGTATCCGCGGTGCAATCAACGATGTTCAAAGTGGAGGATGCAGAAACGTAGCCGATCAGGGATGCGGCTCTCAAACCAACGGTGGGGAAGTTGATGGTACAATTCTTAATGTGGCAGTTCTCAATGGTGAGGGACTTGCCTTCGTCGGTTTTACCGATCAGGAGGGCGATGCGCTCAAATGCACTGTCGCTTTCCTGCATCAGACAATCTTCAATGGTGATATTGGAGAGAACGATGTTGGTACCGTTTGCTCTTGCAGCCAGGAACGCGCCAACGTTCTTGGACTTCTCGGGACCGTCATAGTAACCGTTCTTAATGGTCAGGTTCTTAATTACGGCATTGTCGCCAAGGCCGCCGAACAGACCCTTTACGCCGGAGCTGCCGCAATCCAGGTAAACACCGGAGATATAGTGGCCCTGACCGTCAAAGGTGCCGCAGAAGGAGTAGTTGAAGTTCAGAGGTTCTACCTGGAAGCAGGAGGCTCTGTTGTTCTGGATCTCGGTAGCGGTGCCGGGATTGAGAACGATGTCACAGTCCAGCTTGAAGGTAACGCCGGCAAAGGTGAGCTCGCCCTTACCACTCTGGCGGAGCGTCATGATGCCTGCGAACTGAGCAGCAGTAGTAATGGTGTACTCGGTCTGGGGGTTGGCAGGATCGTACCAGGAGGTGTCAGCTACGCCATCCCATACGGATGCGGGCTTGGGAGGCTCGGGAGTGTTGGCGTTTACAACGTAGATGTTACGGAAGTGGAAGGTCTTGGGGCATTCCTGAGCATAGGTCATCTTAATGGTGTGCTCACCTGCGGTCAGGTATGCGCTGTAACCGGTCATGTAGGAGTTGAGAACGTCGTCACGAACGGCAGCCTCAGCGCCATCCTTGAACTGGAAGTCCATGGAGGTCTTTTCGCCGTCGTCGATCTGAACAACGTTACCGCGCTGTGCGCCGTCCTTCATTCTCATCTGGAAGCAGAAGTTGTAGGTGCCGTCTTCCGGAACGGTAAACTTCCAGGTCAGGGACTTGTCGGCGTGCTCAATCACGGAGCCGTCTTCTCTCTTCTTCTCGTTGAGGTCGATGTAGTAGTGGTAGATGTCCGCAACGGCCAGGGAGCTTACGCCCAGGTCGCTCTCCAGGTGATCAGCACCGGCCAGGAGAATGGCTGCATCGGTGGTGAAGATGGCGGGCAGGTAGTTGGAGAAGGTGTAGGTGCCGCCAAAGGTGGACTCCATGGGTACCTCAACCTTGGGAGCCTCGGTGGGCTCGGGGGTGGTGGTAGGAGCAGGAGTGGTGGCGGGCTTTTCGGTGGTGGGCTTTTCGGTGGTAGGCTTCTCGGTGGTGGGGGCATTGGTTCCGGGAGCCAGGGTGGTGCCGTTGCCGGCGGTGGTCTGGGTGGTGTCGCCGCCGTTCTGGCATGCTACTACGGAAAACAGCATGATCATTGCCAGAGCAAGGGTAACAACGCGCCAAAGATTGCGAGTGTTTTTCATGGGGAACTTCCTTTCTTCATTTCTTTTTTTCGGAACGAAAATCCGGTGCTAATATTATATCATAAAATAGGAATAAATGGAATCCTTTTTGTTAAAAAAACACAAATTTTTCGATATTACACAGATTTAATTGGAAAATTTGTGGAGTTTTCACAACAAAAACAGCCCCAAACAGCCGATGGAGCCGTTTGGGTCTGAGATATAAAATCACGCGATTGGAATAAGGTTTTTAGGGATTGTCCGTCTCGGTGCTTGGCACCAGATAGAGATTGCGGAAACGGAAGGTCGTGGAGCATTCCTGGGCGTAGGTAAATTGGATGCGATGCTCACCGGCGGTGAGATAGGCTTCGTAGCCGCTCATGTAGGTGCCGTGACTTTCGTTGCGCACGGCGGCCAAGGCGTTCTCATCAAAGTGATAGTCCATAGAGGTCTTCTCGCCGTCGTCGATCTGGATCACGCAACCGGTCAAGTCGCCGCTCTCCAAATAGAGCTCAAAGAGGACATGGTAGATCCCGTCCGCGGGAATTGTGACGTTCCAAGTCAGATGCTTTTCGATATTCGGGATCACATTGCCGTTGCTATCTTTGACCTCCTGCAGGTCCAGGGTGTAGTGAGGAATGCCAAAGGCCTCCCCGGGGAGGACGCCAAGATCGCTTTCCAGGTGCTCGTTTCCCTTCAAAAGAAGGACGTCATCCCGTGCAAAGGCTGTGGGAAGGGAGGGGGTGTGGTTCCAATCAAAGTGAGTCTCTCCCGGACCGATGTAAACTTCAGGATTGGATACGAGGAAAATATGACGGAACCAGAAGGTTTGATTGCTGTTGGGGGCCAGGGTGAATTTGATCACGTGTTTTCCCTTGGTGAGGTGGACACGAACTCCGGACAGATAGGTGCTGTTGGAGGAATCCCGAACCTGCTCCAGCTCGCTCTCGGAGATGGCATAGTCGATCTGTTGCTTTTCTCCATCATCAATTTGGAACACCACCGAGCCCGAGGGCAGCGCCTTGATCTCAAAGCAGAAATCATAGTGACTGTCCTGTGGGATCTCAAATTCATAGCTCAGGATCTTCTTTTCATCGGGGGTAGGGTTATCACGGGTGAAATCCTTGCTGAGCAAAAAACATTGCATAATGTTGTTTGCATTCTCCAGCCAATTAACGCCAATGTCACTCTCTCGAAAATCCATAGGTTCGATTTGCAGGAATTGGCTTAATCTCAAAAAGTACGCGGGCAACTGATTGGAAAGGGTATAGTTGGTGCCGGCGGTGGCGGTAATGTTCAGCTGTTGATAGGGCGCCTCGGTGACCTCCTCGGTGGGGGTGGTGGTAGGAATACAATCCTCGTAACCGGTGGTGCGGTGGGTGGTGGGCTCGGGAGTGCCTCCCACGGCGGTCTGCGTGCTATGGGACGTCCCTACGGGGGCGACGCCTTGACTTTGGCAGGCCGCGGCGGCAAATAAGAGGAGAAGGGTAAGCGCCAGGCAGAGCAGGCGCGGCAGGTGTTTGTGTGCTCTCATAAGGATGCTCCTTTCTGTTTTTTATTCGTAGCGTGGGGAAGGAGGGGCATTCCCCCGATTTCAGTATAGCATGATTTTTCCAAATTGTCAAGAGGGGGACAGGGGAGGCTTTGTGGAGCGATCCAAAGGATACGCCCCCAAACGGCGTGCCGTTTGGGGGCGTAAATTGTGATGTTGCTATTAAGGGTTCCAGTTGCTGCAAATATCGCCCTTGGAGCCGGGGCAGGTAATGCTGCCGGTAAAGGTTCCGTTGGTCACCGTCAGAGTGACGTTATCGGAAATATAACCTACCAGGCCGCCTGCTTCGTTCTTGGCGGTAATGCTCATACTACTGGAGCTGTTCTTAATGGTCAGGCTGGAGCCGGTAAAGGCGTAACCAACCAAGCTACCGATCTTGGAGCAGTTGGGGGCGTTGATGGTGCCCGAAACCTCGCAGTTCTCAATGGTCAAAGACGCCGAGGTGTCCAAACGTCCTGCCAATGCGCCGTAGGCGTACATGGTGGCAGTGCCTTCCTGGATCTGCGCGTTTACGATCTTGATGTTGGAGAAGAGAACGTTGGTGCCCGAAATGCGAGCCGCCAGGATAGCCAGCGTGTTCTTGCCGCTGGAGCTTGCGCCGCCGGCGTAGCATTCCTCCAGAGTGAGGTTCTTGATCACGGCGTTATCACCCAGTCCTCCGAACAGTCCCTTCACGGCAGCGGAGGTGCACTGCATGTAGATGCCGTGAATGGTGTGTCCCTGGCCGTCAAAGGTGCCCTTGAACTGATAATTGGAGTTGAGGGCCTGGATCTCGGTGGGGTTGCCGACCTTCAGGAATTCCGCAACGGTACCCTCGTTAAAGATCAGGTCGCGTGCCAGCTTAATGGTCACGCCCTCAAAGGTGAGGGATCCCGAGGAGTTTTGCCGCAGGAGCAGCATACCCACAAACTGATCGGCATTGATCAGGGTGTACTCGGTCTTGTCTCCCGTGTACCAGGCGGTGTCGGGAATGCCCGAGTAGGTGGAGGGCTTGGAAAAATCCTCCGTGGGTTCCTTGTAGTTGGGATCAATGGGGGAGCCGGTTCTGGGAGTGTCAAAGCAGATATCTGCGATAATGGGGCGGTGGTCGGAGGTGTAAATGAACTTTCGGGTTCCGTCTACGGCCGTGATCTTTGCCTTGCCCTCACCGTAGATAAAGCGGAGAACGTCGATCTCGGGAGAGATGAAGCAGTAGTCCAGATATCCACCGGAGGGGCCTTCCTTGGAGGAGGGGTAGCAGTCGCCCTGAACATCCAGATCAAAGGCGTTGTTCCAGGTGCCAAAGTAACCGATCACGTCGTCGGTGCAGGTGTGGGAGCTGCGGAAGCCGGCCTCCTTGGTTACTACCGTGTAGATCTCGGAGTCAATGCCGTCGTTCCAGTCACCCGTCATGAATACGGGAGAGTTGGGGTATTTCTTCAGGAGCTCGGCAAGGGTCTGCTGCATGTAGTAGAATTCCTTTACACGCTCAAAGCTGCGGATCTTAAGGTAGGTGGGGTTGCTGTATTCCGAGTTCTGGGCTCTGTGGTTGAGGTGGGTGTTGATGTAGATCACGGTCTGGCCGTTGATGTCAAACACGCCGTAGGTCATTTTGCGCAGGGTGGTGTAGGTGTAGCCGGCGGTGTAGGGCTTCACCTCGCCGGAGTCCTTATCCACGTACTGGTATTTCTTGCCGTAGATCGAGGCGTCGCCCTCGGCAGGATGAATGTCCAGGATCTCCAGCTCCTCGGGGGTCAGGTAGTAGCGGCTGCCCTGGGTGGTAATGTCCTCCATGGTCAGCGCCGAGCCCTCACCGTAGCGGGATTCGGGAGTCAGATACTTCATACCGCTCTCCAGAAGTGTCAGTCCCTTCTTGTAGTAGATGGCACAACGCTCGGCACCGGCGGAAAGACCCGAGCTGTATTGAATGATGTTATAGTCTTCCAGGTTCAAATGAATGAGCCAGGCCTCGCGGTCCTCCTGCAGACCCAGAAGGTCGGGGTTGTGGGCAAGAATCTCCTGCTTTACCGCTTCCACACGGTTGAGTGCCGCATCGGTCAGGGAGCCACCGCTGGTGGAAAGGGAGCCCTGAACGTTAAAGGACATCACGCGCAGAGCGGTCTTGCCCTCGGGGGTCTCGGGACGTGCGCCCTCGTTGGGATCGTACAGGTCGATCTTTTCGCCGTAGAGACGTCCGCTGTCCAGGTCACAGGTCAGCTCGCCGCGGCTGATGCAGTCGTTGACCTTTTGGCTCTGGGATTTGGTCTGTCCAATAATACCGCCGCAGTAGCGGGAGGCGGTCAGATCGCCAAAGTTAGAGCAGCTACCAATGTTTATTACTGCCTTGGCACTGTCAATGTGTGCTACCAGACCGCCAACGTGGGTGCCGGAAACCTTGATCAGGCCGTCGAACTCACAGTTGGTCATAGAGAGGGTACCGGCTCCGGATATATAGCCTACAAAGCCGGCGGCCTTGCTGAAGGGCTTGGAGGTTTCGGTAATCTCGGCGTGTACCGATACAAAGGAGATGGTAACGTTGGCATCGTCCTCGGTGATCTGGGAAACGATGGCGGCCAGCGTGGTTTGGTCGGCCGCGTTGGGGCCGCCAAAGTAGCTGTTGACTAACTTGAAGTTGGTGATGGTTGCATTGCCTGCGGCAACACCGAACATGGAGGCCACGCCGGTATCCTTGAGCTGCAGGTAAAGACCCGAAACGGTATGTCCCTGGCCGTCAAAGGTACCGCGGAAGGGCTGATCGGGGGTCAGGATCCGCCACTCGTGCTTGGTTGCGGCGGCCTTGATCTCCTCAATGGAGCCGGGGTTGAGAACGATATCGGCTCCCAGCTTAATGGTAACACCCTCAAAGGTGCAGGTGCTGCTGCGCAGCTCCTGGAAGCCGTACAGCTGTGCGGCGGTGGTGAGAATATATTCGGACTTGTCACCGGTATACCAAGAGGTGTCGGGGGTTCCGCCGTAAACCGAGGAGTTGGGATCAACCTCAACCTCGGGGGGCGAAGTGGTACCGTTGTTTCCGGAGGAATCTCCGTTGCAGGCTGCCAGGGAGGCAAGGAGCATCACGGATACCAAAAGAAGGGCAAGAATTCGTTTCATAGGATCGCTTCCTTTCAAGAGATTTCCCCCTGAGGGGATCGAAGGTATTACCATTTTACTACAAATCTTGGTGGATTGCAAGATTTTTTTGTTGATTTTTTTCTCCTTTTCGTGGATTTCTTCAAAATTGATTGAAAATCTAAACGGATTTTCCAAGAACGTAGCGATTTCTTACATTCTTGGAAAAGGAAAGGGCGTTGCAAGGATTGCAACGCCCTCAAAAAATATTTGGACGGAGTTAAGAAAGGGTTCCCGTGGAGGTACTTCCGTTATTGTTTACCACCGAGTCTGCGGTGACGTAGCCCACCAGGGTTTCCGCCTCGGAAAGAGCTTGAATGGAGCCGCTGAAGCGACAGCCGTTCAGGTTCAGGGTAGCACCTGCCTGTACCGCGCCCACAAGTCCGCCAATCTTGGTTCCCTTGGCGGGGAATTGGATGGCGCCCTTGTATTCGCAGTTCTCCAGGGTCAGGGTACATCCCGCTTCCACGTTGCCAACCAGACCGCCAATGTAGTAGAGGGTTCCGTCACCCTCTTGCATCAGGCTGTTGACGGTGACGTTGGAGATGGTTACGTTTGCGCCGGAGGATACCTTAGCTACCAAGGTTCCAAGAACCTGCTTGTTGGCGGAGGGGCCGCCGAAGTAAGAATTCTCCAGGGTGAAATTCTTGATGACCGCGTTACCGCTGACGCCACCGAACATTCCGCGCACGGCGGCGGTGGTCAGCTGCATATAGAGGCCGGAGATGGTGTGTCCCTGGCCGTCAAAGGTGCCCTTAAAGAAGTAGGAGGAGTTGAGCTGTGCCCAGTCATAGTTGTTGGTGCCGCGTGCCCGGATCTCCTCGGCGGTGCCTTGGTTGATGGTTACGTCGCAGCCCAGCTTGATGGTTACACCCTCAAAGGAGATCTGCTGTGCGCGCAATGCCTGGAAGCCCATGAGCTGATCGGCCGAGGTGAGAATATACTCGGTCTTGTCCCCGGTGTACCAGGTCATGTCGGCAATGCCCGAATAGACGGTGGGGTCCACGGTGGGATCCTGGTAGTCGGGATCAATGGGAGAGCCGGTCTTGGGGGTCTTGAAGCAGATGTCAGCGATGATGGGAAGGTGGTCGGAGGTGTAGATGGTCTTCTTGCTTCCGTCGTTCAGAGTAATCTCGGCCTTGCCCGCACCTACGCGGAACTTCAGGGTGTCGATCTCGGGAGAAACGAAGCAGTAGTCCAGATAGGAGCCCGAGGTGCCCTCGCTCTTGCTGGGGTAGTTGTCGCCCTGCTTTTCCAGATTGAAGGCATTGTTCCAGGAGCCGTTGACGCCGTATTTTTGCAGCGTGTCAAAGTTGGTGCAAACGTAGCCGTAGTCGGTAACAATGCTCTCGTAGATAGCGGTGTAGGGGAGGTCGTTCCAGTCGCCCGTCATAAAGACCAGCGCGTCGGGATAGGTCTTTTTGACCTCTGCCAGGGTCTCCTGCATCAGGTCGAATTCCTTCAAACGCTCCATACTGCGCACCTTTTGGAAGGCGTCGTTGCTGTATTCGGCGTTGGGCTTGCGGTGCTGGAGGTGGGTGTTCATGTAGATCACGGTCTGGCCGTTGATGTCAAAGACACCATAGGTAACCTTGCGGGTGTCCAAAAGAACGTAGGATCCGCTTTCCATGGTCACGGTCTTGCCGGTGGTTTGATCCACGTAGGTGGTCTTTTTGGCCTTGAGGTCTGCCGTCGAGGAAACGCCGATGATGGCCAACTCCTCGGGCGTCATGTAGTACTTGCTTCCGGGGGTGGAAAGATCCTCATAGGTCAGGCCCGCGCCCTCACCCGTGCGGGTGGCGGTCAACCAAGCGGTGCCGCTGGAGAGGAGCTTGAGGCCTTTTTTGTAGAAGATGGCGCAGCGCTCGCCGCTGGAGGAGGCGGTGCCGTCGTGGAGGATGTTATAGTCGGCCAGACGGAGCTGGGTGACCCAGGTTTCGCTGTCCTCCTGCAGACCCAGCAGGTCGGGGCTGTAGAACAGGATCTCCTGCTTTACGGCTTCAATGCGGTTTTGCGACGCCTGCGTCAGCTGTCCGTTTTCCTTGGGCAGGGAGGCTTGCACGTTAAAGCTCATTACGCGCAGCGCCGTGGTGCCCTCGGGAGCGGTGGGACGGGCTCCGTTGGTGGGATCCTTCATCATGGAGATACGGCCGTTGAGGTCACCGGCGTCATGCTCCGCGGTGATTACGCCGAGGTTTTGACAGTTGGTCTGGGTTGCGTAGGCGGGAACCAGAACGCCGGTCATACCGCCGGCATAGGTGGTGGCAGAGATGTTTCCGCGGTTGGCACAGCCCGTCATATGAACCGTCAGCTCCAGCGCGCTGGCGTAGCCGATCATACCGCCGGCGTAGCTTCCGGTGATCGAGATCGAGCCGTCAAACTGACAGTTCTCCAGGGTCAGGGTCACGTTCTCGGAAACCTGACCGATCAGACCGCCCACACGGCTGAACTGGGCAGAGCCCTCCTCCAGAATGGCGTTGACGTTCACGCCCGAGAAGGTGACGTTCGCTCCCTCGCCCGCAACCTTTGCGGCAATGGCACCCATGGAGTGCTTGCCGGTGGCACTGGGGCCGCCAAAGTAGGAGTTGATCAGGGTAAAGTTCTTCAGCACGGCGTTGCCGCCCACACCGCCAAACATTCCCTTGACGCCGGAGCCGCCCAGCTGCATATACACGCCGGAGATGATGTGTCCCTGGCCGTCAAAGGTGCCCTTGAACAGGTAACTGGAGTTGAGCTCCTTCCAGGAATGGTTCCCGGAGGCCCTGGCCTTGACCTCCTCGGCGGTGCCGGGATTGATGATCACGTCGCAATCCAGCTTCACGGTGATGCCCTCATAATTGAAGGTCTCGCTGCGCAGGGAGTGGAAGCCGACGAGCTGGTCGGCAGAGGTGAGAATATATTCGGTCTTGTCCCCGGTGTACCAGGAGGTATCGGGGGTGCCGGAGTAGACAGAGGCATTGGGGTCGATGTCGTAGGAGGGAGGATCCATGGGCTTGGCCCCCTCCTCGGTGGTGATGATCACGGGCGCGGTGGTGCCGGTTCCGGGATCGGTGGTGACGTCCCCACCCGAGGGGTTGGGTTTGCAGGCTGCCAGCAGGGGCAGTAGCATCAGGGTCGCCAGCAGGCAGGCAAGAAGCTTTGTTTTCATAAATTGGGTTCCTTTCTTCGTAGTGGGGCAGGGCCCCCTTGGTGCAATTATACCATAGGAAAGGTGGGAAAGGAATGGGATTTTGTAAATTTTTTTTGAGGAACAGAATATTGCAAAAGAAAGCAATTTTTGTGCAAAACAAAAAACACCGGGGTGCCCCAATGCAAAAATGCATTTGGGGCACCCCGGATGATTTTGAGTGCTCAGGAACGCTGGTCCTTGCCCACCACGTCGTCCTGATGGGTTCCCGTGACGGTGATGGTGCCCTTGTTTTGGCTGTTTTCCACATTGAGCTGGCCGCCGGACAGTACGCTGCCTACCAGGCCGCCTACGTAATCCTTACCGATCAGCTCGCCGTTGTTTACGCAATCCTTCAAATTCAGCGTACAGCCTTTCTTGACGGTGCCAACCAAGCCGCCGATCTCGGTGCCTTGGGTGGGGAAGTTGATCTTACCGTTGAAGGTGCAGTTCTCCATGGTCAGGGTGCTGCTGCTTTCAATCCACCCCACGATACCGCCAACGCAGTAGTAGGAATAGTTGCTGTTCTCGCAGGCGTAGCCGTCAACGGTGACGTTGGAGATCGTCACGTTGCCGCCGCCGGAAACCTTGGCGATGAGTGCGCCGGTGATTCCCTTATCCTTGGGAGGCGCGCTGTAATAGAAGTTTTCAAGCTTGAGATCCTTGAAGACCGCGTTGCCGCCAACGCCTCCGAACATTCCCTTGACACCCGAATCCTCATAAGGCATATAGATGCCGCTGACGGTGTGTCCCTGTCCGTCAAAGGTGCCCTTGAAGAGATAGGAGGAGTGGATGGTGGGCCAGATGTGTGTGGCACCTTGGGAGAGGTCGCCCTCGTTGAAGATCATGTCTCTGCCCAGCTTAATGGTGACGCCCTCAAAGGTGGTAGTGCCCTTGGAGTTGATTCTGAGTGCCATGAGTCCCGCCAGCTGGTCGGCGGTGGTGAGAACATACTCGGTCTTGTCGCCGGTGTACCAGGAGATGTCCTGACGTCCCGTAAAATAGGAGGGCTTGGAAAGATCGTCCTCTTCCTCCTTGTAGTCGGGATCGATGGGAGAACCGGTCTTTTCGGTCTTAAAGCAGATGTCGGCGATGATGGGGAGGTGATCGGAGGTGTAGATGGTGAGATCTTTTCCGTTCTCGTCGGTGATGGTCGCCTTCCCTCTGCCCGACGCGAATTTGAGAGTAGAGATGCCATCGGTTACAAAGATGTAGTCAAGATAAGTGGTGCCGGTGCCCTCGTACTGGCTGGGATAGTTGTGTCCGTGCTTGTCACCGTTAAAGGCTTGGTTCCAGGAGCAGTGAGGACCTACGCGGGTTTCTGCCGTGAAGTTGGAGCAGATGTAGCCCGCGCCAACCACCGCGTTGTAAATATCGGACATGGGGTGATCGTTCCAGTCGCCCGTCATAACAATCTGGGCATCGGGATACTTCTTTTTCAGCTCCTGAAGAAGCTCCTGAATATAGGAAAATTCCTTCACACGCTCCAGATTGCGGATCTCCTGCAGGGCATCGTTGCTGTAAACGCTGTCCTGGCCTCTGTGCTGGAGGTGGGTGTTGACGTGAATCACGATCTGTCCGTTGATGTCGAACACGCCCCAAACCGCATTACGGGTATCCATGATCACATAACCGCCCTCATGGGTTTGGGTCACGCCGTTCTTGTCAACGTAGGTGTAGTGTTTGTCCTTGAGAACCGAATCGGGGGAATCCTTGGTGATGCCCAGCTTTGCAAGAAGCTCCTCGGACATTTCGTATTTTCCGCCCTTTTCAAAGAGGTCGGCCACCGTCAGTGCCGCGCCGCTTTCCTTGCCCGAAGCGGTCAGCCATACGTTGCCGCCCTCCAGAAGGGTCAGGCCCTTCTTGTAATAGATGGCGGTGCGCTCGGTGTTTTCGTTCTTGTAGTCGGATCCCATGATGATGTTGTAATCGTTTAGAATCAGACCGGTATTCCATGCGTAGGTATCCTCCTGTACGCCCAGGATATCGGGATCGTAATACTCGATCTCTGCCTTGGCGGCCGCAAGACGGTGTGCCTTGACGTTGGCAATTCCGCCCGAGGTTTCGGGAAGATTGAGACGCAGGTTGAAGCTCATAACACGGATCTGCGTGGTGCCCTCGGGAGTGGTGGCAGGACGCGCGCCGCCCGTGGGATCGGTGATCACGGTGCTAAAGCCCATGATGTCCCCCACAAATTCCTTGCCCTCCACCTTCGCGGTACAGGCAAGGCCCTTTTCGGAATAGGTATCGGTCACACAGCAGCCCGCAATGCCGCCAACGTGGGAGGTTGCCTTTACGTTGGCGTTGGAGGAGCAATCCGTCAGAGTGAGAGAATTTGCGGTGTAGGCACCAAAGAAGCCGCCTGCGTATTCGTTGGCGGTGATATTGCCGCCAACCTTACAGTTGATAAAGGAAAGATTCATGTTACGGTTGGAAACGTAGCCGATCAGACCGCCGGCATATTCACCGGTGATGTTGAGGTTGCCGTAGTATTCGCAGTTTTCCATGGTCAGCTTTGCGCCGGAGCAAACGTCGCCAAAGAAGCCGCCCACACGGTTTACGGCGTACCCTTCCTCGCCAAAGTTAAAATTGATCAGCACGTTGGAGATTTTTACGTCGGAGTCGCTCTCAAGGATTCTGCCCGAAAGACAGCCAAGGATCTGCTTGTCGGCCACGGGCGCGGCGATGAGACAACTGTTGACGACGTTCAGGTTTTTGATCTCGGCATTGCCCGCAAGACTGCCGAACATCCCCGAGATGCCCGAGTTCTCCATGGGAATGTAAACGCCCGAGACCGTGTGTCCCTGGCCGTCCAGAGTGCCCTTGAAGAGATACTTGGAGTGGGAGGGAACCTGCCAGATCTTGTTGGCGTATCCGCGCGCCATGATCTCGTCGGCAGTGCCCTCATTGATCAGCACGTCGCAATCCAGCTTAATGGTAACGCCCTCAAAGGTGATGCTGCCCGCGGAGGAGGTGCGGAGGGTGTTCATGCCCACCAGCTGATCGGCAGAGGTGAGAATATATTCGGTCTTGTCACCCGTGTACCAGGAGGTATCGGGGGTGCCGGAGTAGACCGAGGCGTTGGGATCGATGTCATAGGAGGGGGGATCGATGGGCTTTTCTCCCTCCTCGGTAGTGATGATCACGGATGCGGTGGTGCCGGTTCCGGGATCGGTGGTGACGTCCCCACCCGAGGGGTTGGGTTTGCAGGCTGCCAGGAGCGAAAGCAACATCAAGGCCGCCAGAAGCAACGCAAGCATTCTTTTTTTCATGGTTATTTTTCCTTTCTTGAACACATAGAAGTTTCTCTGTGCCGTTTCACTGCGGAGATTTGTCTATATTATACATACGAGACGTCGAAAAGTCAAGGAGAGTGTGTAAAAAGCACAAAAAATATAAACTTTTTTTCCGGATTCTGATTGGTTTTCTAAACCAAAAGGGACGCGGCCCAAAAGCCGCGTCCCTAGAAAAAATTATGCTTCTGCTTGGTTCCCGATCGTCTCACTCTTGGAACCGGCACAGGTGATGGAGCCGGTGAAGGTGGAGCCGTTGTTGTTGACGGTGGCACCGCTGGCAACAAATCCGATCAGACCGCCGCAGTTCCGCTTGGCGATCAGCTCGGCGGAGCTGGTGCAGTTGTTGAGGTTGAGGGTGGTTCCGGTCACCATCTCACCAATAAAGCTACCCACGTCGGCAGCGTCCACGTAGTCGATCTTGCCCTGGAAGCTGCAGTTGGTCATGGTCAGGGTACCGGCCTCGTGGATTCCCACAAAGGCGGCGACGTTGCCCATGGAGGCCGTGGTCTCTGCAATGAGGGTGGACTGGATGTGCAGGTCGGAAAGGGTGACGTTGGCACCGCTTCCCGCGATCTTGGTCACCAGGCAGGACAGATTGTTCTTGCCGGTAACGGAGGGGCCGGTGAAGTAGGAATTCTCCAGAGTGAAGTTCTTAATCACCGCGTTGCCGCCCACACCGCCAAACATACTGCGGTTTCCGGTGGTGGTCAGCGCGAGATAAACGCCCGAGATGCTGTGTCCCTGGCCGTCAAAGGTACCCTTAAAGAGATAGGAGGAGTTGAGCTGGCGCCAGGCGATGTTCCCCGAGCCGCGGGCGATGATCTCCTCTAAGGTGCCCTCGTTGATGATCATATCTCTGCCCAGCTTGATGGTTACGCCCTCAAAGGTGCAGGTCTCGCTTCTCAGGTAGACCATGCCCATGAGCTGGTCGGCGGTGGTCAGAACATACTCGGTCTTGTCTCCCGTGTACCAGGAGGTATCATAGACGCCGGAGTAGACCGAGGGCTTGGTTATGTCGTCGGGCTCCTCCTTGTAATCGGGATCGATGGGGGAGCCGGTCTTATCGGTCTTGAAGCAGAGGTCGGTGATGATGGGAAGGTGGTCGGAGGTGTAGATGGTCTTGGTGGAGCCGTCCACGGCGGTAATGGTAGCCTTGCCCGCGCCTACGCGGAACTTCAGCACGTCAATACCGGCGGAAACGAAGCAGTAGTCCAGGTAAGAGCCACCGGTGCCCTCGGCTGCGCTGGGATAGTTGTCACCCATCACGGCCTTGTCAAAGGCGTTGTTCCAGGAGCCGTCCACACCGTACTTTTCGGCGGCGGAAACGTGCGCGCTGGCGTAGCCGTAGTCCTTGGTGGCGGCGTTGTAGATGGCGGTGCCAACCACGTCGTTAAAGTCACCCGTGATGTAGTTGACGGAATTGGGGAACTGCTCCTGCAGCTTCTTCAGCTGAGCCTGGAGCAGGTCAAAGGACTTGATGCGCTCCATGCTGCGGATGTTTTGAATGGCGGCGGTGCTGTAATCCGAGGTCTGGCTGCGGTGCTGCAGGTGGGTGTTGACGTAGATCACGGTCTGGCCGTTGATGTCAAACACGCCCCAGGTCATCTTGCGGTTGCCCAACAACGTGTAGCTGGTGTCGCCGTACTTGCGAGTCTCGGTGAGCACCGAGTTGGGGGAGGAGGCGGTAATGCCAAGCTCGGCCAGGTCGGCGTCGGAGAGCTTGTATTTGCTGCCGGGGGTGGTGAGGTCGGCCACGGTCAGACCCACACCACTGCCAATTCCCGTGTTGGTGATCCAGAGCGAGCCGCTATCCAGCAACGGCAGACCCTTCTTGTAATAGATGGCGCACATTTCCGTGCCGCCAATGGTGGTATCGAGAATGCGGTTGTAGTCGGTAAGGTTGAGGTTGGAGTGCCAAACCAGGCTATCCTCCTGCAGGCCGAACATATCGGGATCGTAGAAAAGGATTTCCTGGCGAACCGCCTCTATGCGGTTCCGCGCGGCGTCGGTGAGCACGCCGTTGGAGGCGGTCAGAGCCGTTTGAATGTTAAAGCTCATCACGCGCAGAGCGGTGGTTCCCGCGGGAGTGGCGGGACGGGCACCGTTGTTGGGGTCGGCAAGGACTGCCTGAACTCCCACCAGATCTCCGGAACCGGAGTCCGCCTTGATGGTGCCGGTATTGGTACAGCCGGTCAGATCCATGGACTTGACCGAGCAGATGCCCATCATGCCGCCGGCGTTGGATGCGGCGGTAATGGCACCGGTGTTCTTACAGTTGTTCAAAATCACGGTGGCCTCCACATGGCTTGCCATACCGATCATACCCCCGGCGTAGTTGCCGGAGATGGTCACACTGCCGTGGAATTCACAGTTCTTCATGGTCAGGGTCACGCCCTCGGTCACCATGCCCACCAGACCGCCCACACGGGCAAAGGTGGCCTCGCCCTCTTCAAGAACGGCGTAGGAGATCACGTTTTCAATGGTGACGTTGGCACCCTCGCCAGAGATCTTGGCGGCGATGGAGCCCAGGGTGGTCTTGTTGTCCTTGGAGGGACCTCCAAAGTAGGAGTTTGCCAGAGTGAAGTTTTTGATGACCGCGTTGCCGCCCACGCCGCCGAACATACCGCGCACGGCAGAGGCGGTGAGCTGCATATAGAGGCCGCTGATCACGTGGCCCTGGCCGTCAAAGGTTCCCTTAAAGAGATGAGCGGAGTTCAGCTGGCGCCAGGCGTGGTTGGCCGAGCCTCTGGCCTTGATCTCCTCGGCGGTGCCTTCATTGAGGATCACGTCGCAGTCCAGCTTAATGGTCACGCCCTCAAAGGTGCAGGTATCGCTGCGCAGGGAGTGGAAGCCGACCAGCTGATCTGCCGAGGTCAGGGTGTACTCGGTAGCCTTTCCCGTGTACCAGGAGGTGTCGGGGGTGCCGGAGTAAACCGAGGCTTCCCCGGGGGTTACGGAGGGCTCGGGGGGAGCGGTGGTGCAGCTGTGATTGGGATCGTAGGTGGTGGCTTCGGTGGTGGGGTCGCCGGTTCCCGCGGTGCCTTGGGTTCCGGTGCCGTCGTTGGTCGGAGGCGTCGTTGTCGTGCAGGCGGCAAATACCGAAAGCAGCATTGCCGTGAGCAGCAACAGGGAAAGAAGTCTCTTTTTCATCAAGGTATTCCTTTCTTTGGAGAAATTTTACCGTGCCCGCGCCACGGGAACGGTCTTCACGTTCATTATAGCATCCCAAAAAGAGGATTGCAAGTCCCATTTCTGCGATTTCGACCTCTTTTTTTATGAAATTCTGTGATTTTTTTCGGATTGTTGACAACATACGCGTCATATGTTATAATGATACTGCAATTGTTCCGATCAAAGGAGGATCGTTTATGAGAAATCTGACCGTTTGCCGCAGGAAGTCCTTTGTGGCTTGCCTTGGAACCATGAAGCTTTACGTTGAGGACGCAGAGAACAGCGAGCTGACCATCAACGGCGTTCCCTGCCGTAAATTGGGAAATTTGAAAAACGGAGAGGAAAAGACCTTTTCCATCGAGGAGAACGCGGTCAAGCTGTTTGTGATCGCCGATAAGGTCAGCAAGGGCTATTGCAACGAGTTCATGCAGCTGCCCGAGGGAAGCGAGGATATCTCTCTGTGCGGCCAAAATCATTTCAATCCCGGCAAGGGCAATCCCTTTTATTTTGACGGCGTTACCGACGCGGCCACCCTGCAAAACCGAAAGAAGGGAGCCGTGGCAGGTTGGGGGATCATGGTGCTTGCCGTGCTTTTGGGAGTGGTCATTGGTTTGGTTGCCTCCGGCGCGTTCCTTTTTGCGGAGAGCCCCGAGACCTTTTCGGCGAGCGGAATGGAGATTACCCTGACCGACGCCTTTTCCAAGACCGAGATGGAGCCCTATGCGGCCTGCTACGATTCCAGGCACGTGGCGGTTTTTGTTCTCAAGGAATCCTTTGCGGAGTATCCCGGAGTGGAGACCCTGACCCTGGAGGAGTACGGTGATCTTTGGCTGGAGGTCAACGGGATTGCCTCCGAGTTCACCACGGAAAACGGCTTGTACACCTGCGTGTACGAATTCACCAATTCCGACAACGGAAAGACCTATACCTACCGCAATTTCCTGTTTAAATCCGACGATGCTTTCTGGACCTTCCAGTTTGCCACCGAGAGCACCAGGGCCGAGGAACATCTGCCCAAGATCTACGAGTGGGCAGGCTCGGTTCGGTTTTCATAAGCTGTAAAAATACCAAAGCCCCCGGGGCGGTTCGTTTGAACTGTCCCGGGGGCTTTGATCGAAAGGTGAATTTTATGTTCTCATTCCAAGCGGTAGTCGACCACGATGGGGGCGTGATCCGAGGTCTTTTTGGCAAAGGTGGTGTCAATGATGTCAAAGGTCAGGGGGGTGACACCCTTACCGTAGACGTAGGCGTGGTCGATGGAGGAGTCAAAGGTCTTGTTGTCAAGGCGTCCGCAGGTGGGATAGTAGCCCAGCGCCTCGTCATAGGTGGGGTAGCCGCAGTAGGCACCAATGCTGTCGGCAAAGAGGGCGGCGTGCTTTTGCACGTGCTTCATGCCAAAGTCCTCCTCCAACACGTCAAGGGCGATTTTTCCGCCGGCCGATTCGATGAGGGAGGGGAATTTCTTATTGCTGTATCCGCAGTTCAGGTCGCCGCCCCACAACAAGGGCAGTCCCGCAAACTCGCCGCCGTTCTTTTTGTAGATGACGTCTTGCAGGAAGGCGAACATCTCCCGGGCGTTCTCCATGCGCGCCTTGTTGGATTCTACCCGGTTGGTCATGTCGCTCGAGGCGTCGGGGCTGTAATAGAAATGCACGCTGATGACCAGGAATCTCTTTTGGGTCCTGATATCCTCAAAGGCCGCCCAGGTCAGATTCTTGGTGTCGTGGTTGTTGCAGACCATCTCACAAACCTCGCTCTTGTAAACGAAGGGATAAAAGCCGTGATCCAGAAGCTTGACCCGGGCATCGTTATAGAAGATGGGGGAGCAGTTTTTGGGGAATCCCATTTGGTCGGCGGGAACCTCGGTAAAGCCGTGTTCGGTCAGGAGGGGCCCCAGGTACTTGCGGGGGCCGCCGTCGTATTCCTGCAGGCAGAGGATGTCGGCGTCGTACTCGCGGTAGAGGATCGACTCAAATGCGTACCGCCGTTGGGGGTTGATGGTGGGCTTGCGGTCGTAGCCGAAGATGTTGTGGAAGAGAATGCGCAGGTCTCCGTGGCGTTTTCCCATGCTGGGGTCGCGGCAGACCTTGGAAAGGGAGGTGATCTCCTCGCCTTTTTCAAGGGCTTCCACCAGATCGGTGATCAGATCGTCGTAGGCGGCAGTCGAGCCGGCGCAGAGGGAGAGGTCGGAGCCCTCTCCGACGCGGATGGCGTATTCGTTCAGGGCAGGCGTCAACCCCGAGGCGGCACCGAGAAGGATCTTGGGGGACGGGGCTTGTATCTCCGTGGATACCGTCAGCTCCCAGCCAAAACGGGTTGCCAGAGCCTGTCGCAGCCAATGGGCGGCCTCGTGCTCGATCGCGGTGTTGGGGGAGTGGGCGGAATAAAGGATGGAAAAATGATTCAGACACATAACGGGTTCCTCCATTTGGGTGTTTGCGGTCGCTTTTATTATAGCCAAGAACCCCGGAAATGTCAAGAAAAAAGTGTCCGTAAGGACGGAGAAGGGGGACAAAGGCCGCCAAATTCTCATTTTTGGGGCTTTTTTGCTCAAAAATTGAAAAAAAGTGTTGAAAATACGGCGATTGTATGCTAAAATAGAAATGGATATTTATACCAAAAGAAAAATCTAACGTAATGGAGGTTGTTTTATGAGCGTTTTTAAGAAAGGGACCCAAGTGCACGTGCTGATTTCGGAGCAGATCAAGGATGTAGAAGAATGTTTGATCACCTTTGAGGGCTTTTTGCGTGCTGCCGTCATTCCCGCATCCGCGGACGAGACCCTGCGTTCGCTTGCCGCAGGCGTGGCAAAGGCCGAGAATACAGCCGACGTATCTCTTCGCCGTATGATCGACTCCCTGAGCGGTCAGTATCTTCCCGCCACCCGTCAGGATCTGATTGCCCTGGCCACCAGCTGTGACCGTGTGGCAAACAAGTGTGAGCATATTGCAAAGTCCATGGTAACCCGTCGGGTTCGTTTTCCCGAGGGCTTTGGCGACGATCTGATCGAAATCGTTTCCCTGACCAAGCAGCAGTTTACCATTCTGGAGCAGTCGATCACTCTGCTCTTTACTCAGCTTGGCAGTTTTCTCAAGGATCATCACATCCTGGATGAGATCCGCGCCCTGGAGTCCCGTGTGGACGTGATTGAGGAAAAGCTTTACGAAAAGATCTACGCCATGGATCTGGACGTTGCAAACCAGGATCGGTTGGCAGGAATGCTGGAGTTGATCTGCGATTCTTCCGATATCATTGAGAATATCGCCGACCAGATCCAGATCATGCTCATTACCAGAAAGGCGTAAAACGACATTATGATGATCTATTTACTGCTGGCGGCAGGCCTGTTTATGGGCTGGTCCCTGGGCACCAACGACGCGGCAAACGCTTTTGGCACCGCCGTTGCCACCCGTGTGATCAAGTTCCGTACCGCCATTATCATTATTTCTATCATGGTTATGCTGGGCGCGATCCTTTTGGGAGAGAACAACATTGATAAGCTTTCCAGCATTGCTACCAATAACGAGGTGGTTGCCTCCACCGAGGATGTGAACAACGCCATTGCAAACGGCACTCTGGAGGACCTTCGCCTCAAGTCGGCCCTCAAAGCCTTCATCATTTTTGCCGCCGCGGGTCTTACCGTGTTTATCATGAGCTTTCTCAAGTTCCCGGTGTCGGCAAACCAGTCCATTACCGGTGCGGTGATCGGCTGGGGTTTGGTGTATGCCGATTACAGCAACCCCGAGATCCTTTCCACCAACCTCAAGGAAATGCTGGAGTTTGCCTCCACGTGGCTCATTAACCCCGTGGGCGCGGCGCTGATTTCCTTTGTGCTCGTCTTTTTGGTCAAGAAGTTTATTGAGAAGCGCTTGACCTCCATGAAAAGCTATGACCTGATCGTAAAGCTTGGCTATCTGATCGCCGGTGCCTTTGCCGCGTTCAGTATCGGTCAAAACAGCTCGGCCAGCGTAACGGCGTTTTACTACGACGCTACGGGTCTGGGAGCCAATCTGCTGACCAGCGCACAGCTGACGGCCATCATTGGCGGTGCCGCCATTTGCCTTGGTGTGCTGACCTTCTCCAAGCGTGTTATGATGACCGTAGGCAGCAGCATTGCCGAAATCAGTCAGGTGGATGGCTTTGTGGTTATCGTTGCCATGGCTCTTACCGTTCTTTTGATGGGCGAATGGATGGGAATTCCCGTTTCCACTTCCCAGTCGGTGGTCGGCGCGGTGATTGGCGCGGGTCTTGTCAACGGCGTGAAGAACGTCAACTTTGGCGTATTCAAACGGATTGCCATTGCTTGGGTCAGCTCTCCCACCGTGGCAGGTCTGCTTACATATCTGATTGCTCTGGCAACCAAGAGCTACTTTGCATAACAACATAGCAAGCACAGCACGGGCGTCCCCAAGCGGGGACGCCCGTGCTTTTGGCAGCCATCAAAGATCGTGTGATATCATCAGCATTCACACCCCTCTGTTTGACGCAACGCGTCATTTGATCAACGGTGCATTGCTTTCCAGAATCAAGGAGGGCGCGCTTTTGATCAACACCGCTCGCGGGGCGGTGATCGATCAGGCGGCTCTGGAGGAGGCGCTGGCCACGGGACGCTTCCGCGCGGTGCTGGACGTGTACGAAAAGGAGCCGGTAACCAAGGCAGAGACCCGTTTGTTTGATCTCCCCAACGTTATGATGCTGCCGCATCAGAGCGGCCCCACCACCGATCTGCGCGCTTACATTGCAAGAGAATTGCTTTTGGAAAGCGCGGCGTTTCTCCATGAGGGCAAGCCCCTCGCCCACGAGATTACCAGGGAGCGGGCAAAGTATATGTCGGCGCATTGAAAAAGTAAGGGTCTGTCTCAAATTGCAGCTTTGAGACAGACCCTTAAAAAGTTCAGTCGCTTATAGCTCCTTCTTCCACTCTTTCACGATCTGCGCAACTGCGGTGACCCTTTCGGTGTTCACCGTGAGGTCCTCGTTGTAGGTGGGGCAGATCCATCCGCCCTCCTCAAATTCGTTCCAGGCAAAGATCATGATATGCCCCGCAAAGCGGTCTCCCAAGGAGGCCTTGATCCATGCGGAAAACGTTTTTGCGCCAGCTACCAGCTCGGCGGGGGTGGCGTGCTTGGCGTAGCTTCTTTTTTTGTAGTTCACCCAGGGGGAGGGAATATCCATGCGCGGCGCGGGATTCCAGCCGGTGGGGAACAAGGGGATCGCAAGCCGACATTTTTGTGCGCGCGCCTCGTTATCCTTGAGCGAAATTTCAAGAAGCTCGGAGTAGCTCGTTACATCGCCGCGGGAACAGGCGTACGCCGAGATGCCGTCCACAAGGCTGTAGTCGGCATCCTCGGGCGGCAGGCGGTTGAACATAACAAAAAACAGCGGTTGTACGCCTCCAAGCCGGGTGACAGCATTGCGGACCCCCGCAATATCTTTGGGATTGATCTGTCGGAAGAAAAAAACAATGGGGCGACCGTTGAGCTTTTCGTAATAGGGCTGCTTCAACAGCTCTGCCAGCTCCAGGTAGTCGGCCTCGGCAAAGGGATGGGGTCCCATGATCGCCGCCATGCCGATCTTGCTCCGCAGGGCACTGCTCTGGTGCATTCTGCGAGCATAGTTCAGCTCATAGACCCTGTGAGAGCAGTCCGAGGGCGAGGTGCTGACGTGCGCTCGGGAGCCCGCGTCGGGGTAGAATACGTAGGAAAAATAGTCGATTCCTGCTTGGATGGCGTATTCCAACTCTTTGTCGTATTCCTCTTGGGTTCTGACGTGATAATCGAT
This sequence comes from Clostridia bacterium, assembly GCA_017451915.1. Classification (GTDB taxonomy): domain Bacteria; phylum Bacillota; class Clostridia; order Oscillospirales; family CAG-272; genus UMGS1865. The sequence goes on along the minus strand of JAFTNJ010000013.1, from coordinate 15,584 downwards.
CTTGTTCACATCCAAAACGTCGGCGTAGAAGGGGGTGACGGTGCGGTATTTTTGTGGAGAGAGCGTTCTGGTTTGGTGATAACCAAAATAGGTGGTCGAGGGCAGGGAGCAATCCCAGTGGATGGCACTGACACGGACGCCCTTCTTTTTCTTCTTCCAAAGATCGATGAACAGGATCCCCACCAGAGCCGAGGCGACCGTGATCATCTCGTTGACGACGCCGAGATAGGAGCCTACCGTCAGGGCATAGATCCCCATACAAAGGGAGATGGGGAGGGCCAGGATCCGGGAGAGGCGGGGAATGGCAAAATAAAAGGCAAACACCGAGATCACCGATGCTACGGCGGGCAACAGGGAGAGGGCGGAGCTCCAAGTCAGGGCTGCCGAGAGGAGAGATACCGCCGTAAAAATTCCCAGGCAAGCCACGCCCGTGCGGCTTTTGCGATCCACCTTATAAAACACCGCTTCTCGCAAAACGGCAACGCAGGCAATGCAACAGCCCGTGTACGCTCCCAGCAGGAGATACTGCACCGCCCAGACGATGTCCGAAAGCAGCTTAAAAAGCAGTACCCTTTTGGATGTGGTCTGCTGATAAATGATGAGATTTAGGATCACTCCCACGGTGCCAAGCACCCATGCCGCAAGATTCATAAATCGTTCTCCCTTGACATTCAAAATTTTTTGTGCTATGATTATATCACATATTTTTTGAGGAAAATAGCTCTATTTGATACAAAAAATAGGCGATTTCAAAACAAGGAGAACAGCCATGGTGCAAAGAAGCTTTCAGGTGTTTGGATTGGGGCCGGTGACGGTGACCTATACCGAGCGGGAGTATGCCGCCACCGACAGTCGGATCGTTCTTTACCACGAGCCCAAGATCAGCATCCATCTTACGGACGGCCTCTACGGGGTGATCGGTGACCGACTGGTGGGAGGCGAGCGGGGGGACGTGTCTTTGTACGCTCCAAACGAGGTGCATTTTGGAAGATTTTCCACGGGGGGACGCTTTCGCTTTTTGCACATCTTTCCGTCCCGGGAATTCTTGCGCCGTGTGGAGGGCGAATACCCGCCGGTTGCCAAGCTGTTTTCCACGGAGGAGCCGGGACGAACCAATTGCATCCGGGGAAGCTATGAGGAAAAGACGCGGATCCTGGAGATTGCCGAGACCCTGGCGGACTTTGCCAAGGGGAAAGGTGATTGCCATGCGCTGGGGGCCTTTTCCGTGCTTTTGGAACTGTTGCTACTGCTCACGGCCCTGTCCTCCCAATCCCAAGGAATGCCCCCTCTGCCCCTGGGCACCCCGATCGTTCAACGTACGGTGGAGTACATTACCGGGAACTATCAGGAGCGGCTGACGGTCAGTCAGCTTGCCCATACGGCGGGCTGCAGCGCGGCCTATCTGTCCCGCACCTTTAAGGCTTATATGGGACGCTCGGTGTACCAGTACCTGACCGAGTACCGCGTCCATCGGGCGGCGGCCCTCCTGAACACGGGATGCTCGGTCACCGAGGCCTGCTATCGGGTGGGATTTTCGGATTGCTCGGCCTTCATTCGCACCTTCCGCCGCATTCTGGGGGTCACACCATATCAATATAAGCAAAGCCCCCGCGCCCCGGTTGCGCCTTCCGATCGTTGACCCGTTTCCGGAATGCAAAAACGGTAGATCTCCGCAGAGATCTACCGTTTTTTATTTTACAACGTTTTCATATAGTCTTCCAATTCGCTCTTGATGACCGACACCTGGGGGCCGTAGACCACCTGCACGCCCACGCCCTTGCGGATCACTCCGCCGGCACCGCTTTGCTTCAGGAGCGCGTCCGAGACCTTGGCGGGATCCTTCACCGACACCCGCAGTCGGGTGGCACAGCAATCCAGACCGGCAATGTTCTCCTTGCCTCCAAGTCCCTCCAGAATCATTTTGGAGATCGCGTGGGGATCGGCACCGCTCTTGCTCTTTTTCTCGTTGTAGTCGGCACGGGTGTAAAGCTTGGTTTCGTCCCCCTCGGCCTCGCGCCCCGGGGTGGCGTAATTCCGCTTGCGGATCAGGAACCGGAAGAGCAGGAAATACACCAAAAAATACAGCGCGCCCACCAGAGGGATCATGATCCAGTTGGTCTTGGCGTTCCCCTGCAGAATGCCAAAGAGGGTCAGGTCAATGATGCCTCCCGAAAAGGTCATGCCCACGCCCACGTTCAGAATGTGCATCAGCATATAGGCAAGACCGGCGAGAACCGAGTGGATCACGTAGAGCACGGGAGCCACAAAGAGGAAGGTGAATTCCAGGGGCTCGGTAATGCCCGTGAGCATGGCGGTCAGCGCCGCCGAGAGGAGCAGACCGCCCGCCACCTTTCGCTTTTTGGGATCAGCGCAGGTATACATGGCCAGGGCCGCACCGGGAAGACCGAAGATCATCAAGGGGAATTTTCCGCTCATAAAGCGGCAGGCATCCACCGAGAACTTTACCGTATTGGGAGAGGCCAATTCGGCAAAGAAGATATTCTGTGCGCCGTAGACCATAACTCCGTCGATGAGGGCCGAGCCGCCCACACCCGTCTGCCAGAAGGGAAGATAGAAGACGTGGTGCAAACCAAAGGGGATCAGAATACGCTCGGTAAAGCCGTAGATCAGGGTCCCCGCGTAGCCCGAGCGAAGCACCAGATCGCCCAGGGCGTAGATGCCGCTTTGAATATAGGGCCAGACGAAATACATCAGCACGCCCACCAGAAGATAGACGGTGGTGGAGATGATGGGAATAAAGCGGGAGCCGCCAAAGAAGGAGATGACGTTGGGCAGGCGGATCTTATAAAAGCGGTTGGTGAGCCAGGCCACGCCCAAACCCACGATGATGCCGCCAAAGACGCCCATCTGCAGGGATTGGATCCCCACCACGTTGGCCACGGTTCCCTCGGGCATGGCACCCTCGGCCAGCCTGCCGCTGATGGAGAGTAGGGTACTCACGGTCTTGTGCATTACAAAGAAGGCAATGGCCGCCGAGAGGGTGGCGGTGGCCTTTTCGTTCTCGGCCATGCCAAGGGCAACGCCCATGGCAAACAGGAGGGGGAGGTTGTCAAAGATGACGGTTCCCACCGAGGCCAGAAGGGAGAAGGCCGAGTAAAGGAAGGTGCCGGGGCCCATGATTCCCAGCAGGTTGTAGGCCTCCAGGGTGGTGATGTTGGTAAAGGAAGCTCCCACGCCCAAAAGAAGTCCGGCAATAGGGAGCAGGGCAATGGGGAGCATAAAGGCGCGTCCTACCCGTTGCAGAACGCTGAAGGCTCCCGCACCCGAGTTTCGTTTGATTGCTTCAGCCATGATTATCCTTTCTTTTTGGTTCGGTAGGCCACCACGGCGTCCTTGCCGCCAATGACCTTGCCAAATTGGTATTCAATGCTTTCCAGCATTTCGGGGTTGGTGACCAGGACCGAGGTCACGGTGGGGAGTCCTTTTTCCTTCAGGAGCTCCAGATCCACCCGCGCCAAAAGCTCCCCGGCGCGGATCCGACGTCCCGCTTGCACCGCAGGAGAGAAGCCGCGACCGCCCAGGGTCACGGTATCCACTCCAATGTGTACCAGAACGTCCAGCCCGTCCTCGGTGAGGATGGTGTAGGCGTGGCAGGTGTCGGAAATGCTTTCCAGGGTGCCGTCCACGGGAGAATAAAAGAAGGGCTCGGAGGGCTCTACGGCAAAGCCCTTGCCCAGCATTTCGGAGGCGAAGGCCTCGTCGGGAACGGCGGAGAGGGGCTGGGCGTTCCCACTGCACACCGCCAATAGCGCTTTGGTTTTTTGAAACAGACGCATGGAAGAATCCTTTCAATAGAGTTATTTACATTCGGTGACCTTTTCCCGCACGCCCAAAAGATAGGGCGGGGACACCGAGAGCTCGTCTACCCCCATGTCCAACAGACGCTGGGTCAAACGCAGATCGGCGGCCATTTCACCGCAAACGCCGATCCAGCCCCCGCGGGCGTGAATGGCGGCGGCCGACAGCTCGATCAGGCGGAGCACCGCCTCCCCGTTTTTCTCTCCCAAGGGGGCGACCTTGGGATTTTGACGGTCAATGGCCAGGGTATATTGGGTCAGGTCGTTGGTGCCCACCGAGAAGAAGTCCACCTCCTCGGCAAGCTCGCGGCTCATAATGGCCGCCGCGGGAGTTTCCACCATGATGCCGAATTCGATCTTGGAGTCAAAGGGGATCTGCTCCCGGGAGAGCTCCTCCTTACATTCCTCCAGCAGATCCCGACAGCGGCGCACCTCCTCCACCGAAACGATCATGGGGAGCATGATGGAGATGGTGCCCTTGGCCGAGGCCCGCAGAATGGCGCGGAGCTGGGTTTTAAAGAGCCCCTCCCGTGCCAGACACAGACGTACGGCACGAAAGCCCAGGGCGGGATTGGGCTCCTCGGGGAGGTCGAAATAGGCAATGCGCTTGTCGGCTCCCACGTCCAGAGTACGGATCACGATGCGCTTGCCCTGCATCTTGCAGACCATGGCGTCATAGGCCGCGGTGAGCTCCTCCTCGGTGGGGTAGCGATCCAGGGAGAGATAAAGGAATTCGCTTCGCAACAGACCGATCCCGTCGGCACCGTTGACCATCGCGCTTTCTGCCTCGGCTTCGTCCCCTACGTTGGCGTAGATCAGAATTCTGCGACCGCTGCGGGTCACCGCGGGCTTGTTGAGCAGGGTGCGCAGGTAGCGGTCATGCTCCCGGGCGATCTCGTTTTCCTGCTCCACCAGGCGTTGAAATTCGGCCCGCCGCCCCTCGTCGGGGGAAAGGGTCAGGGTGCCGTGGGCGGCGTCCAGCAGGGCAAAGCTGCCGTCATAGTGCTCGTCCAGCTGTCCCACGCCCACCAGAGCGGGGATTCCCATGGCACGGGCCAGGATCGAGGTGTGGGAATTGGGCGTCCCCTCCAGGGTGACAAAGCCCAGGAGCTTTTCCTTCTCCAGAGACATGGTCTGGGAGGGCGTCAGATCCCGCGCCACCAGAATATAGGGCCGATCCGGGGCTTTGGTCGCAGACTCTCCGTGGGAGCCCGAGAGATTGAGCAGGATCCGCTCGGCTACGTCCCGCACGTCGGCGGCACGGCCCGAAAGATAGGGATCCCCTAAGGCCTCCAGGTCGGCGGCCACCCCTTTGGCGGCGGACTCCACGGCCTGCTCCGCCGAGGCTCCGTTGGCGAGGGCCGCGGCAATGGCTTCGGTCAGATCCTCGTCCTCCAGGAGCATGGCGTGGATCTCAAAAATTTGGGCTTCGGTCTGTCCCACCTCGGCCAGAGCGCGGCGGTGAAGGAGCGCGATCTGCTCCCGGGCCTGGGTCAGGGCGTTTTGCAGTCGAAGCTCCTGGGCGCGGGAATCGGCGGTATGGGAGGCGGTGGGGAGGGGGGTAACCCGCGGGCGGTAGAAGTGCAGAGGACCGGCGATCTTGCGGGTTCCGATGCCGATGCCCGAGAGCATGAGATTGGAGGAAGAGGAAGTCATAGGCCGGATCCGTCCCCCCATTGGGTGGTGCAAAAGGATTCCAGGGCAGAGGCCGCCGCGTCCTCGTCGTCGCCCTCGATGCGGAAGGTGAGGAGGGCTCCGCGGGTGGCTCCCAGACGCATCAGAGAGAGCAGACGCTTGGCGTCGGCTTCGGTTCCGTTCCCCAGCACTCGGATCTGGGAAACGAATTGCTTGGCAAAGGTAGCCAGCTTTCCCGCGGGGCGGGCGTGGATCCCATTGGGATCTTCCACGGTGTAGGTAAATTCTTTCATGCTTTTGATCGTCCTTTCCTGCAAACGGTGTTAAAAACGCCTTTGTTGCTATTTTTCCTTTTTGGAGAAGGATTATGCAGAACAAGCGAAAAAAAGCCGCGAACAAACAAGAATCCCCCAACGGCGTTGCCGTTGGGGGATTGAAATTATACGTCAATGTCCTTCATGTACCGACTTCCGTTTTCGGTAATGAATTTCTTTCGGGCGGGGAGGTTGTCCCCAAGAAGGGTATCAAACATGATCTCCGTGGCGGCGGCGTCGGCCGGGGAAACCGAGATCAGACGTCGGGTTTCGGGATTCATGGTGGTCTGCCACATCATTTCGGGCTCGTTCTCACCAAGACCCTTGGAGCGCTGGAGGGTGTATTTCTTGTTGCCCAGCTTCTTCAGGATCTCTGCCTTTTCAAACTCGTCGTAGGCAAAGAGGGTCTCGTCCTTGGTGGTGATCTCAAAGAGGGGAGATTCGGCAATGAATACCCGATGCTCGGCCAGGAGGGTGGGGAGCAGACGGTAGAACAGGGTCAGGAGCAGGGTGCGGATCTGGAAGCCGTCCTCGTCGGCATCGGTACAGATGATGATCTTGGACCAACGGAGATTGTTCAGATCAAAGGTGTTGTTCTCCACCTTCTTTTTGGTGCCGTGGATCTCCACGCCGCAACCGATGACCTTGAGCAGATCGGTGATGATCTCGCTCTTAAAGATCTTGTCGTAGTCGCTCTTAAGGCAGTTCAGGGTCTTTCCGCGGACGGGAATGATGGCCTGGAACTCGGCGGCGCGTCCCAGCTTACAGGAGGTCAGCGCCGAGTCGCCCTCTACGATGTAGAGCTCGGCCACGTTGGGATCCTTGGAGCGGCAGTTGACGAATTTTTCCACGCTGTTGGCGGCGTCGATGGTGCCCGAGAGCTTCTTTTTGATGTTGATGCGGGCCTTTTCGGCATCCTCACGGCTCCGCTTGTTCACCAACACCTGGTTGGCAAAGAGCTCGGCGGCCTTGGGGTTCTCAATAAAGTAGATCTCCATCTGCTTCCGCAGGAACTCGTTCAGGGCCTCGGCAATAAAGGTGTTATTGATGGCCTTTTTGGTCTGGTTCTCGTAGGAGGTCATGGTGGATTGGCTGTTGATTACCAGCACCAGGCAATCGGAAATATCGTTAAAGGTGATCTTATTTTCGTTTTTGGTGTAGCGATTGTTGCTCTTCAAGTATTTATCCAGGGCGTACACAAAGGCGGAGCGCACTGCCTTGTCGGGGGAGCCGCCGTATTCCAGATAGCTGGAGTTGTGGTAGTATTCCAGCATGGTGACGGTATTGGAAACGCAGAAGGAGACGTCGGCCTTGAATTTGTATTCGTCCTTGTCCTCGCGGTCACGTCCGCGGGTCTCCAGGTGCCAGTTCACCGGCTCGGTCAGGGAGGCTTCGCCCACCACCTCACGGATATAGTCCGAGATGCCGTCCTGGTACACGAATTTTTGCCCGGTCATCTCCCCGTTGTCGTCCTCAATGCAAAGGGTAAAGCAGATGCCGGGGTTGACCACGGCCTGACGGTGAAGCACGTCGCGATAGAAATCGTGGGGAATGTTGATGTCGGTAAAGACCTCCAGGTCGGGACGCCAATGCACCACGGTACCGGTGCGCTTTTCCTTGCCCACCAGGGGACGCTCCCGGAGCTCGCCCTGCACTTCGCCCTGACGGAAGGAGATGGTGCGCTCGGTGGTGCCGTCGTAGGATCGGACGGTCATAAACTCCGAGCTGTACTGCGTTGCGCAGGCGCCCAGACCGTTCAGACCCAGGGAGTACTCGTAGGCCGAGTCGCCGCTGTTGTTTTCGTATTTACCGCCGGCGTAGAGCTCACAGTAGATCAGATCCCAGTTCCAGCGTCCCTCGCTCTCGTTCCAGCCCAGGGGAACGCCGCGTCCGTGGTCGTCTACCAGAATGCTCTTGTCGGCGTAGACCGTAATGCGGATCTCGTCGCCGTGTCCCTCCTTGGCCTCGTCTACCGAGTTGGAGAGGATCTCAAAAAAGGAGTGCTCACAGCCCTCCAGCCCGTCGGAGCCAAAAATGACCGCGGGGCGCTTTCGTACGCGGTCGGCGCCCTTAAGGGCTTTGATGCTTTGATCGTTGTATTGTTGCTTTTGGGTGCTCTTGCTTGCCATTGGGTGCATCCTTTCGTTTTTTTCTCACTTATCTTTACTATTATAACAGAAAAATCGGATTTTGAAAAGGGGGGGAAAAGGTTTTTTTCGAAAAAAAGGTTTTTTTCACCCGATTCTATTGCAATTGAAGGAAAAATAGAATATAATATAAACTGAAAGACTATCGGTGTTGTGAAGGGGAGGCAGGATATGACCAGAGAAACACTCTTTGAGCACTTTCGCGGCAAGCGTTGCTCGGTGATCGGACTTGGCAAAAGCAACGATGCCGTCATTGCGTTCCTGTATGCCCACGGAGCCCGGATCGTTGCCAGAGACGCCAAGGAGCGCGCCTCCTTGGGAGTAGCGGCAGATCGCATGGAGAGCCTTGGCATCGATCTTCGGTGCGGCAAAGGCTACCTGGACGGTTTGGATGAGGAGATCCTCTTCCGCGCCCCCGGCGTGCCCCCTTGGCTCCCCGAGATCGAGGCGGCGGTGGCGCGAGGTGCTATCCTGACCTCGGAGATCGAGCTCTTTCTGGAGCTGACGCCCGCCCGCGTGATCGGGATCACCGGCAGTGACGGAAAGACCACCACCACTACCCTGACGGGGTTGATGCTGGAGGCGGAATGTCGCAGAACGGGCAGGGGACGCGTTTTTGTGGGGGGGAACATTGGAACACCCCTTTTGCCCCTGGTGGAGAGCATGACGGCCGAGGATTTTGCCGTGCTGGAGCTTTCCAGCTTTCAATTACAAACCGCCACACGCTCGGTGGAGCGCGGGGCGATTACAAACGTGACGCCCAATCACCTGAATTGGCATACCGACATGGCGCAATATACCAATGCCAAGTGCAACATCTACCGCCACGGGCAAAACAAGCTCCTGGTCACCAACGCCGAGAACGGGGTGACTGCCGCGCTTGCCAAGGCGCATCCCGGCCCCCTGACACTGTTCTCCTCCCGTGCGGAGGATCCGACACTCCTTCTGCGTAAGCCCGGGGATACTGCCGTGTATCGGCGGGATGGTTGGGTCTATCTTCACAACGGGGAAGGGGAGATGCCCATGCTTGAGATCTCCCAAATCCGATTGCCCGGCGTGCACAACCTGGAAAACTACATGACCGCCATTGCCCTGACCCAAGGGCTGGTATCCCGCGAATCGATCCGCGAGGTGGCGCGTACCTTTGGGGGCGTGCGTCATCGCCTGGAGCAGGTTGCGGTGATTGGTGGCGTGACCTATTATAACAGCTCGATTGATTCCTCCCCCACCCGCACGGCGGCGGCACTCTCGGCGCTGGCCCCCCAAAAGCCCGTGGTGATCTGCGGTGGATACGATAAAAAAACGCCCTACGAGCCCCTGGCAAAGGCCCTTTGCAACCATGCCAAGGCCGTGGTGCTGACGGGTGCTTCGGCTCCGTTGATCCGCCCGGCTCTGGAGGCCTGCGCTCCCGTGCGGCAGGGTCATCTCCCCGTGTGGGATGCTCCGTTGTTTGCCGATGCCGTGCGACTGGCGAGAGACCTGGCCAAGCCCGGGGAAGCGGTGCTGCTTTCTCCCGCCTGCGCCAGCTTTGACGCCTTCCGCAACTTTGAGGAGCGGGGCGATACCTTCTGCCGCATGGTACGGGAATTTGCCGCCGAAGAAGAACAAACGAAAGGAGAAGAAACCGAATGAACCAAAACCATTCCTTTGACAGCTTCCAACCCCAACCGATTCCCGATCCTTCTCCCAACGAAGGGATGCCACGCTCTGCCAAGCAGATGCGCGCCGAGGCCCAACGGTTGCTGAAGGGCAACTGGGTCATGGGCTCGGTGGTCAACTTCGTTTGTCAGCTGATCACGGGCTTTTCCGTGATCCTGGGAATGATCCCGATGTATGTTTTTGGCTTTTTCATCGTCATATCCCCCGAGGAGCTTGAGGCGGCGGTCAGCCCGGGAATGATTCTGCTGCTGTTTGTTATCGCTTTCCTCCTTTGCTTTCTGGGGTTGCTCCTGATCGCGGCTCCCCTGACGGTGGGATGCCATCGGGTACATCTGGAGATCCTGGACGGAAAGGCTCCTGCCGTGAGTGATCTGTTCGTGCCCTTCAAGAAGAGCTATAAAAAATCGGTGGGGGCGTATGCCATGTATCTGCTGTTGTCCTTCCTGGCCCTGCTCCCCACCATGGTGTGCGGGATCCTGGGAGTGACCCTGGGAGGCGATCCTTCGGACGTGGTGGCGACCGTGGTTCCCGCGGTGGACGTGGGTGCCTTCCTTGCTCTTGGCGGCTACCTCGTTACCTTGGTCCTTGCCGTGGTGATCAGTCTGCGTTACGCTCTGGTCTTTTTCATCCTGGCCGAGGAGCCCGACATGAGGGTGCTGGATGCCTTCCGCAATTCCCGCATGGCCATGAAGGGGAACAAGTGGCGTCTCTTTTGCTTGCAGATCAGCTTTGCCGGGTGGTTCCTGCTCCTGATGCTGGCTCACGTGATCACCTGCGGCATGGGAAGCATGATCGGCAGCTATCCCCTCACCCTTTATTTTACCACGTCCACGGCGGTCTTTTACGCCCAGGTCACCCATCGTGTCCCCCGGGGGGACGAGCCCCTGACGCAAACCGAAAACGATTATCTTCCTCCCATGGAAGAAAACCAATAACAAAGGAGAAAAAACATGAACAACAATCCATATCAACCCTACGATCCCGCCGTACCGGACTTTGAACCCATCGTAAAGAACGCAGCCTACTACCGCCGCGTGGCAAGACAAAAGCTCAAAAGCGTATTTGGCGTTGCCCTCGTCGTGGTGCTTTTGGCCAGCCTTTTGGGAGGAATTCCCGGAGGTGGCGTGTCCTTTTCCACCGGAAGCTCGGGTGGGGAAGTGAATTTTGAATTCGATCCCGAAGCATTTCAGAATATGACCTTTGAGTCCTTTGCGCAGATGCTGTTTGGGGAGCAGATCGGTGCCGACAGAGCCGTAACGCTTCTTACCGTCATGATTGCGGTCCTTGGATTCTCGGTGGTCATTTCCTACCTGATCAACTTGTTCGTCGGCTCGCCCATTACTCTGGGTCTGCAGCGCTTCTTCCTCAACGTAATAGACGGGGAGAACGTCAACGTGGGCGTTCTGTTCTCCTATTTCAAAAAGGCGTACTGGAAATCCATCGGCTTGCGCATCCTGCATTCGCTGATCCTTACCCTGGCCTCCCTGCCTCTGCTGTTGCTCATGGGCGGCGTGGTGGTTGCCATGTTCCTGACCGAGAACGTGACCATGGTTTACGGCGTGTTTGCCCTGGCCATGGCGGCTTGCATCCCCTTCTCTTTGCTGGCTATGGTGATCGAGTACCGTTATCACTACTGCTTTATGATCCTGGCCGAGTATCCCGAAATGCGGGCGGTGGACGCTCTGCGGAATTCGGCGCAGATCATGAAGGGGAACAAGTGGAGACTGTTCTGCCTTGACATCAGCTTTATCGGCTGGATCCTTCTGGCCACCTTCTGCACCTGCGGCATTGGTGTTTTCGTACTCACCCCCTATATGTACGCGGCAGACGCGGCCTTCTACGACGACATTACCAACCGTCAGGCCGCCAAGGAGACCGAGTTCCCCAGCGTAAACCCCGACGACTACATCGGACAGCAAGAATTTTAATTTTAAAACAGAAAAACGATAAGGAATATCATCATGCAATTTTCAGATTCGATCCTTCAGCTTGCCGCCCGCGCCGAGGAGGCGCTGGCACCCCATTTTGCCCGCATTGACCGCATTGCCTTTGAAAACACCCAAAAGGTGATGGACGCCTTTCGGGAGCACCGTGTCAGCGATGGAATGTTCCAGACCACCAGCGGCTACGGCTACGATGATCGGGGACGCGACGTCCTGGACGCCGTCTGGGCCGACGTTATGGACGCCGAGGCCGCCATTGTCCGTCACAATATCGTCAGCGGCACCCACGCTCTTTCCATTGGCCTGTTCGGGATCCTGCGTCCCGGGGACGTGATGTACTCGGTGGCCGGCAAGCCCTACGATACTCTGGAGGAGGTCATTGGGATCTCCGGCAATCCCGGGGACGGCTCCCTGCGGGATTTTGGCGTGACCTATGAGCAGACCGACCTGCGGGAGGACGGCAGCTTTGATTTTGCTGCCATTGAGGACAAGCTTCGCACTCTTGGCGAGAAGGTGAAGATGGTCTTTGTGCAACGCTCCAAGGGGTATCTCAACCGTAAGACCTTGAGCGTGGAGGAGATCGGGGAGCTGGTGCGCCGTGTCAAGGCGATCCGTCCCGAGACCTACGTGGTGGTGGACAACTGCTACGGCGAATTTGTAGAAACCCGAGAGCCCACCGCCGTGGGGGCCGATCTGATCATTGGCTCGCTGATCAAAAATCCCGGAGGCGGCATGGCCGAGACCGGCGGCTACCTCGCGGGCACCAAGCGTGCGGTGGAGCTGGCCAGCTACCGACTGACCTCGGTGGGCGTTGGTGCCGAGGTGGGTGCCACTATGGGGCAGAACAAGCTGATGTATAAGGGGCTGTTCTACGCGCCCCATACCACGGCCCAGGCGCTCAAAACGGCCCATTTGGCGGCCTACGTCTTTGAGGAGATGGGATACGCCGTGGAGCCCCGCTGGGACGTGGAGCGTCACGACATTATTCAAACCGTGATCACCGGAAGCCCCGAGGGACTTTGCGCCTTCTGTCGCGGCATCCAATCGGGCTCTCCCGTGGATTCCTTCGTGACCCCCGAGCCTTGGGCCATGCCGGGCTACAGCGATCCCGTGATCATGGCGGCAGGTGCCTTTACCCAGGGCAGCTCCATTGAGCTTTCGGCCGACGGTCCCCTGCGTCCCCCCTATACCGTCTATTTCCAGGGCGGCCTGACCTACGAGAGTGGCAAGATCGGCATCCTGGCCGCGGCGCAGTGCGTTCTTGACGCCAAGCTCTGACGGACACAAAAATTCACAAAAAATTGAAGATATTCAAAGAGCGATGTGATACAATGAGGTGTATTTCATCAAGGAAGGATTTGTTCTGTATGAGAAAAGGATTTGCAAAAGGATGTTTGGCGTTGGTGCTGGCAATGCTCCTGCCCCTCGCGCTGACCTCCTGTAACAATACCGAAACGGGGGAGGTCATCCCCGAGGGAATGAAGATCGCCAACTGCGAGGGCGACGATTTTCGCCTGTACGTTCCCACCGACTGGAATGAGAACACCGCCTACGGCATTGCCGGGGCCTATTACAATCTGGACGTGCAGTCCACCGTCAGCGTGGTGAAGTACCTCATTACCGAGGAGATGAACGCCGCTCTTCCCGCAAAGGGAGATGCCGCGGCACTCCGCCAGCGTCTGGAGGCCTTCTCCCTTCAGTATTGCCGCCCCGCCATTTCCGAGCAGCCTTTGGTCAGTGGACTGAAGGTGGAGGAGGACGAGGATGCGTCCGAGGTGCTTTTGGACCAGCTGGTGGCGCACCGTGCCCACTACCTGGTGACCGTGGACGGTCAGAATCTGCATTACCTGCAGGTGATCGGTGAGAAGAACAGCGCATTTTACGTCTTTACCTATACGGCTCACCCCGATCTGTACGAGGCATTGCTTCCCTCGGTAGAGCGGATGCTGGAGGAATTCATCTTTGCCGACCCCTATCTGCCCGACGAGTATCCTCGGTTGCCTGCCGAGGAGGGAACGCCGATCCCTGCGGGCATGGCGGTGGTCTCCAACGCCGACGTGGATTTCCATTTCTACGTTCCCGTTACCTGGGAGGTAGAGTACAAGCAGGAGATCTATTCGGCCTATCTTGCGAGTGACCGCTCCAACGTCAGCGTGATCCCCTACGTGCCCGACCGCGCCATGAGCGTGATTGATTTCTTCGAGCTGTGTAAGAACGAGATGGTCAAGGTTGGCGGCGAGGGAAGCTTCACCCTGCTTTCACAGGAGGAGGTTACCTTGGGCGGACGCGCGGCCATGTCCTACGTCTATACCTATCGGGTAGGGGAAACCGTTTATCAGTACCGCCAGGTGATCGCGGCGTATAAGAGCATGATGTATAGCTTGACCTATACCGCAACGCCCGAGAATTTTGAAAGCCACATGGCCGACGTGGACGCCATGATCGGCGCCTTTGTATTCCGTTAAAACAAAAGGAGAACCCAGGGGAAACCGGCAACGACAATGTGATTCAGTTAAATTTTGGGAAGGCTCTCCCTCCGGGAGAGCTGGCGCCGTAGGCGTCTGAGAGGGCGAGTTAAGATATGAGGAAGCCCTCTCCGTCATGCTACGCATGCCACCTCCCCCAATGGGGGAGGCTTAACTGAGAGCGATTGCGGCAACGGCTTCCCCTTGTATTGCTATATGAAAGAGATCTATTTGGACAATAGTGCTACCACCCCCCTCTCCCCCGCGGTCAAGGATTGTATTGCCAACGCCCTGGAGTGCTACGGCAATCCCTCGTCCCTCCATCCCGTGGGGCAAAGGGCAAGGGCTGCGGTGGAGGAGGCCAGAAAGAAGATTGCCGCCAGCCTTGGCGTGCGCGGACCTCTGCTCCCCGGACAGCTGGTATTCACCTCCTGCGGCAGTGAGGCCGATAATCTTGCCATTCTGGGCGTGGCCTACGCCAAGGCGCGCCGCAAGGGGGGCAGAGTTATCACCACCGATTCCGAGCATCCCGGGGTCGAGAACGCCATGCAGGCTCTGGAAAAGGACGGCTTTGAGGTGATCCGTATCTCCACCCGTGGAGGAGAGCTGAACTGGGAGGAATATCGCGGGGCATTGAACGACCGGGTTTTTCTGGTTTCCATGATGATGGTGAATAACGAAACCGGGGCGTGGTACGATCTGAAACGCGCATTTGCCATGGCCAAGGCCAAGAATCCCGACGTCGTGACCCACACCGACGCAGTGCAGGGCTATCTTAAGGTGCCCTTTACCCCCGCGGCCATCAAGGCCGACTTCGTCACTTTGAGCGGGCACAAGATCTACGCCCCCAAGGGGGTTGGCGCGTTGTACGTGTCCCCGGAGGCTCTCAAGCGGCGGGATTACGTTCCTTTGCTCTTGGGCGGAGGACAGGAGGGCGGCTTCCGCTCGGGCACCGAGAACCTGCTGGGCATCGCGGCCTTTGGTGCGGCGGCCGAGGATGGCTATACCCATTTCCGGGAGCGGACGCGGCAGACCTGCGATCTGCGGGATTACGCCGAGGCGCGTCTTGCCGCCCTGCCGGTGCAGATCAACCGTCCCACCGGGACCAGAGCCCCCCACATACTCAATCTGACTCTGCCCGATATTAAGAGTGAGACCATGCTTCACGCCCTGTCGGCGTATGGGATCTGTGTATCCCAGGGCTCGGCGTGTGCCACCCACGGCAAAAAGGTGAGCGCGGCCCTGCTGGCCTTTGGCTTGCCCCAGACCCAGGTTGAGTGCTCCCTGCGCGTCAGCTTTGGCATGGAGAATACCCGGGAGGACGTGGATACCCTCGTTACCGCTCTGGAGCAGGAGATCCCCAAGCTGGTCAAGATCCACCGGTGATGACGCCGGATCCCGATGGATCAATCGCAAAGAAACCGCGCAGCCGTGAACTCTGCTTCACGGCTGCGCGGTTTCTTGTTTTAATGCCTTTAGGCAGTGGAGCGCTTGACGCGAAACAGACAACCACCCGCTATGCGGGTGGGCGACAAAGGTTTTACCCTTGTTCTTGGAGCAGATGTAACATAAGCCTTCTCCTGTGGGAGAAGGGGGACCACCG